>NZ_JAKFGB010000009.1:663111-994667 GCF_022267515.1 Rubinisphaera margarita
ATGGCGGCGCTCAGTTCCTGATGGCGGATGGTTCCGTCCGGTTCATCTCCGAGAACATCGAGCACATTCTGGAAAAGACCGGCGCCGACACCTCCGTCCCGCCGCACAACGCCGCGCTCAAAGCAGGCTGCCTGTTCCGCAACGAAGCCAATTCGTGCGGCGACAGCCCGGGATTCTTCTCGAACAAAACGGCTCTGGCTGGCGTGATGGGGCTCTGGCAGCGACTTCACCACAAGAATGACGGCCTCGTCATCGGCGAGTTCTAGACCGGAATCCCTCCTCTCGGGGGAGCAGTTCTAAGTTCCGCCCGTGCGTCCACTTCCGACAAAAAAAGCCCGTTGCACCGGCAGCGGGCTTTTCTATTGATTCCGCCCTGCTTTTTCAGTCGATACGATGCGAAGAGGCACCCGCTGCGCCAGCAATTCGTCCGCGTCGTTCGTAGCAGGTGTATTCGCCCGCCTGATAGTGCCGGCGAACCACACTACCGATGAAGCCTCCCGCCCTCGGATCGGGTCTGCATGATTAAGGTCAATCACCTCTCCAAGCATTTCGAAGACCTCCGCAAAGGGCGGGTGTACGCGCTGGAGGATGTCTCGTTCGAAGTCCGCCCCGGCGAAATTTACGGTCTGCTGGGCCCCAATGGAGCCGGGAAGACGACCTGTCTGCGGATTCTCAGCACGGTCCTGAAACCTTCGGCTGGGGAGGCGATTGTGGCCGGGTTCGATGTCGCCCATCATCCGGCCGAAGTCCGTCAGAACATTGGGTTTATGTCGGGTAATACCGGCATTTACGACCGCATGACCGGCTGGGAGCTGGTGGAGTATTTCGGCCGCCTTTATGGTCTGCCGGAAGATCTGCTCCAGCATCGGCTTCACGAAGTCTTCCAGACTTTGAAGATGGAAGACGTTCGGGACGTCCTCGGATCGAAGATGTCGACGGGAATGAAACAGAAGGTGTCGATTGCCCGGACGATTGTACACGATCCGCCGGTGCTGATTTTCGACGAGCCAACGTCAGGACTTGATGTGCTGGTGGCGCGGGCTCTGCTCGAAGCCATCGATGCCCTCCGGTCCAAGGGGAAATCGATCATCTTTTCAACGCATATCATGCGGGAAGTCGAAAAACTGTGTGATCGCGTGGCCATCATTCATAAAGGACAGATTCTGGCGTCGGGAACGATCGAAGAGCTCTCGACTCGATACGACGAGCCGGAAATGGAAGAGCTGTTCTTCGATCTGATTCGGCAGGCGGATCAGGACGCCTTGGAACTCGAATAGCGAGCTGACATTTTTCGCGGGTCGGGCATCGATTACAATGAGAGCTCCGGCAACAGGCACAGGACCAGGGACGAGACGGGTACGGGAACCGGATGACGTGGCGTAACATACGATTGATCTTCTTCCGGGAAGTTGCCGACCAGCTTCGTGATCGACGCACGCTGTTCATGGTGGTCATCCTGCCGCTGTTGCTTTACCCGGCCATGGGCATCGGAATGATGCAGATGACGCTGCTCTTCTCGGAGCAGCCACGAACCGTGGTCATCCTTGGAGCCGAATCCCTGCCGAGTCCGCCGCTGTTGTCGCAGGATGGCAGCCGCATTCTGGACCATTGGTTCGTTGCCGAAGGAGACTCGCAAACCCTGCAGGTCGTCTCGGATTTGCCCAACGATGAAGAGGCTTCACCGCGAACTCCCACGGAGCAGGAAGCGCTTCAGCTGGCCCGGGAGATTCGGTTGAGGCTCGATGAACTCAAGCGGTTGCGGGATGGGGTCAAGTCACTGGCCGAGAGTGACCCGGAGATGGTCGCGATGAAGCAGGGGCAGATCGAGTCGCTGCTCGAGGAGATCGCCGAGTACTTTGCCCGTGCGAATATCCAGGTGCTGATCGTCATTCCCAAAGGCTTCGATGAATATATCCGCCGTGAAAATCAACGGCTCGCCGCTCGCGAGCCGAACCTGGACAATGAACTTCGTCTCCAGCCGACCATCATCCGCAACTCGGCGAACGAGAAGTCGCTGATCGCCTACGGGCGGGTCCGCGAGGCGTTTGACAGCTGGGAACAGGCGGTGTTGAGCGAACGGCTCGCCATGGCCGATCTCCCCGCGGATCTGACACAGCCGATCAACGCCGAGCGGGTCGATCTGGCCAAGGGCGAGGAACTGGCCGCGAATGTCTGGAGTAAACTGTTTCCGGCCATGCTGGTGATCATGGCGATGACCGGCGCCTTTTACCCAGCCGTCGACCTGGGAGCAGGCGAGAAAGAACGCGGCACGATGGAAACGCTGCTGATCTGCCCAGCACTCCGGAGCGAGATCGTGGTTGGGAAGTTCCTCACCGTGCTGCTGTTCAGCCTGATTACCGCTCTGCTCAATCTGGTGAGTATGGGCGTGACCGGTCTGCATGTGTTGAATACCGCTGGCGGCGGGGAACTCTCCGCAGTGGGCGATGTGGCCATTCCGGGACTCGATGTCCTGGTCTGGGTTGGCATCCTGGCGATTCCCCTGGCAGCTTTGTTCGCCTCGCTCAGTCTTGCCTTCGCTCTGTTCGCCAAGAGTACGAAAGAAGGGCAGTATTACCTCACGCCGCTGCTTACCGTTACGATGGGCCTGACGGTGTTCTGCCTGTCTCCAGCCGTGGAGCTGACACCGTTCTACAGTCTGATTCCGGTGATGGGCCCGGCGTTGTTGCTCAAGGGGATGCTGCTAACCTCGAATTCCCAGCCGGGACTGATGTGGTACGTGATCCCCGTGCTCGTCAGCAGCTTCGCCTACAGCGGACTGGCGCTCGCCTGGGCGATCGATCAGTTCCAGCGCGAGGAAGTCCTGTTCCGGGAAGCCGAGCGGTTCAACGTGCGGCTGTGGATTCGACACCTGCTGCGGGATAAGGAATCGATCCCCAGTTTCTCCGAAGCGATCTTCTGCTTCGTGATGATCATGCTGCTGCAGTTCGCGCTGCTCAAGACGTTTGGCAGTGCGCTGCAGAATGCGCCGGAAGGCCAGGAAAGCTGGACGATGCTTCGGCTGCTGGTCGTGCAGCAGTTGGTGATTATCGCCTGTCCGGCATTGTTCATGGGAATCCTGCTGACGAACAACCCGCTGTTTACCTTCCAGCTGCGCCTGCCCAGGGCGAAATACCTGTTGCTTGGCCTGCTGCTACCGCTGCTTTTGCATCCGGTCGTTGTCGAACTGGCCATGCGACTGGCGTGGTTCTTCCCTTCGCTGCCGCCTCATGCCCAGGCCGCGCTGGCAACGATGTCGGATGGCAGTGTTCCGTGGATCTGGCTGATTCTGGCCTTCGCCGTGGCTCCCGCCATCTGTGAAGAACTCGCGTTTCGTGGATTCATTCTCTCAGGATTCCGTCACTCCGGGCGGCACGGGCTCGCGATTACGCTTTCCGGGATTTTGTTCGGCGTGATGCACATGATTCCCCAGCAGGTGTTCAACGCCTCGCTTCTCGGCGTTCTTCTGGGCCTGCTGGCAATCAAGAGTGGCAGCATTATTCCATGCATGCTGTTCCATCTGGTGAATAACGCGATGGGGGTGCTGCACGGGAATTTGGGAGCGATTCGGGAGCAGAACGACTGGGTCGGTCATTGGACGCAGCAGTTGACGGTGACTTCCGAACTCGGGACGACCTATCGCCTTTCGGTTGTCCTGATCGCGGGACTGCTCGGCGGTCTGTTGATCGCCTGGCTCATCAAACAGCGAACGATCCCGCTGCCCGTCCAGGGACCGCAGAGCGCCGAGTCATAAGCCGCGGCATCCGCCTCTCGTCACTTTGTACTGCGGGAGGCTTCGCGAGCGTTACTCGAGTGGAGAAGAGATCTCGAGCAGATCGACGGCTGGGCGGTTGTTGCAGAAGATCGTGGCCAGCCGGCCGTAGGTGACCGTGCCGACTTCGCAGTTGAAGTGCCGGGCCAGAGTCGGACCGCACTCGACGCGAAGAATGGCACCCAGGTCGATGTGCCGGAGTACGTTGTGCGTGATCAGAACGCGGCCGAGCGGCGTCTCTTCGGCGATGATCTCGTTCTTGACCTGCTCGGTCACGTACTGGAAGTTGAAGCGGACGATGCCGAACTGCACGACCTTGTCGGTGCCTTCCTTAAGCAGCAGAATCTTGCGGCTGTAGTTCGACTCGTCGGGATTGCGATCAAGCACCTGGACTTCGACCTGACAGTGATGGTAGTTCTCCATCGTCACGGTCATGTGATGCTCGTGCACGAGCATGCTCTTGTAAGGCTCCGGAGTTGTCGAACCGGGGACGTGTTCCGCGGCCTGGAGCAGGGGCGGCTGATCCGGAAACAGGTCGAGCAGAGACTGCAGTTCAATCAGTGCGTTCACGGGCAACCACTACGTTTCGAGGTTCGTCGGGCGGACACGTTTTCCCGCTGCTAACCTAACGGAACGGCAGACCGATGTCATCGAGAAATCGAGTCGAACAGTTCGTCGCGGGAGACTCTCCGCAGTGAATCCATCTGAGACGATTATGCGGAGAAGGGCGGGAATCGATTCGAGGAAGGAGCCGCAGGAAGTCCACGGCGATGAATCAGGTATAGCGGATCTTCCGATACTGCGGTTCAAAGTATTCCGGCAGGAGGCTGTCGACCTGCAGGAGTCCCTTCCGCGTGAGGCGAACCGTCTGCCCATCCACTTCGAGATAGCCGGCTCGTTCCTGATTCTCCAGTGCTTCGGAAAATTCTTCGAGTACGTTGACGCCGTACTTTTCGTCCATTGGGCCGGTGTCGATCACACCTTCCTTGAGACGAAGCACAAATTCGCGGATCAGCTTCTGGCGATCGCTCGGCACGTAGGCACGATTGATCGGCAGTTCGCCCGATTCGACGATTTCGATATACGGTTCGAGCTGATCGTTGTTCTGATAGTGAATGCCCTGGAGGTGACCGAACGAAGAGACGCCCAGAGGCAGAATGTCATGTCCGCGGAACAGGTGATCGCGATAGAGGAAGCGATCGGTTTCGGGATTCTTGATGAACTCCTGCCCGGAGGCCACGCCATAGCCGGCTTCGAGAAGGCGGTCCATGGCTTCGCTGACCCAGCGGCGTTTTGTTGGCCAGTCGGCAATGGGTGAGGCCGCGCCGGTCTCTTTCATCTCCTGTGAGATGATGGTGTTGTAAGGGAGCTCCATCTGATAGATGGTAATGTTGTCCGGTGCGAGTTCGAGCGCCTTGTCGATGTTGCGGTGCCAGTTCTCGTCGGTCTCGCCGATCATTCCGGCAATCAGATCGATGTTGACCTGCGGGAAGCCGACGTCCTGAATCCAGCCGTAAGCCCGTTCGACTTCCGGTGAGAGATGGGCGCGGCCGTTGATCTCGAGAATCTTGTCGTTAAAGCTCTCCACGCCGAGGGAGACTCGGGTGATCCCGATTTCTTTGAGTGTGCGGACCTTTTCCAAATTCAATGTGCCCGGCTCACATTCGAAAGTGACTTCCTCCGCGGTCTCCCAGGAAACCGACTGGCTGAGACGATCGCGCAACTGCAGCAGTTGCTTGGAGCTGAGATAGGAAGGCGTGCCTCCGCCGAAGTAGGCGAAATCCACCCGTCGGCCTTTCACGCCCGGCAGTTCGGAGAGCATGCGGAGCTCGTCGTCGATGGCCTGAACGTAACGCTGGATGGTCTTCGCGTTCTGCTGAATATAAACGCGGAAGTAGCAGAACTTGCAGCGCTTACGACAGAACGGGATGTGGGTGTAGATCCCGAACGGCACAGACGTGTCGGCAGGACTTTCCAACGCTTCCCGGGCCTGAGCGATATCTGGTTTGTTCCAGACCGAATAGGCGGGATAATTGCTGATGAAGTAACTGCCGACCTCAGTCTTCGTCGACTCAGTAAGCGGGAGATCGGTAGACATAACAAAACTTTCCAGTCGATTTCACGAGCCGGCGGATGCGTCGGCTTCTTCAACACGTTTCGACTTCTGCGAGTGATTGTGCGTCAGTTACTGTCCGAAGGCAAACAGTTTTCCATTCGTTTCCGCCGAGCCGATAACCAGAATCTGGCTTCCGACCGCGGGGGATCCCGGGACTTTGCGTCCGAGGCGGTATTTCCAGCGTTCCTTGCCGCTCTTCAGATCGAGTTCGTAGAGCTGCCCGTCATCGCTGCCAACGAATACCCGTTCGCCGACGATAACTGGCGAGCTGTCGACTTTTCCTCGGGTCGGGAACGACCAGACTTCTTCACCGTTGCGGCGATTGATGGCATGGACCATCTTGTCCCGTCCTCCGACGACGACGAGTTCCCCGGTGAGGGCCGCCGAGGAGTGGTAGGGGAAATCGCCCACCGATCCGCGGAACGCCCATTGCGTGGTGAGTTGCTTCCAGTTGACGGCAATCACTTCACTGGCGTAGGTGCCGACGTAGAGTTCATCCCCCATGATGGCCGGTGAGGCAATCAGATAGGTATTGAGCGGCATGTGTTTGATCTGCTCGCCGGTCTGAACGTCAATCACCCGCAGCTGTTCATCGCAACCGGTCACAAACGTGAACCCGTTGACGATGGCCGGCGTGCAGTTCACATAGCCTTCCGTCTCGAACTTCCACAATTGTTCGCCGTTTTCGGCTTTGAGGCAATACAGCGAGTTGTCGTAAGAGCCGAAGATGACCCGGTCGTCGATCAGAGATGCCGAGCTGACGATCTCGCCGAACGTCTCGAATGTCCACTTCTGTTGACCGGTCTTCCGGTCGATGCAATGGAAGATCCCTTCTTCGTCGCCAATGAAAACGGCGGCGTCGGTCACGAGGGGAGCCGCTTTGAATCCGGGCGCGAATGTCTTCGGATCGGGATCGGTAATCGAACGATACTTCCAGACTTCCTTGCCGGTCTTCGCTTCCAGGCAGACGACGTAGCCATCGAGAATGCCACAGTAAACGTGGCCGTCGTAAATGGCCGGCGTGCCCGGGATTCCGTCGTTCGTCTCGTAACTCCACAGCAGTTTCAGTTCAGCCGGGAGCGTGGAATCGGCGACGCCGTGCAGCATGTTCCCGTTGCGGAACGACGGCCAGTTGTCGTCGGTTGCCGGTTCTTCCGCTCGGACAACAGCAGGAGCGATGACCAGCAGGCAGAAAGCCAGTATCAGTCGTGTCGCTCCGAGTCGTTGCAGATTCGTGCGGAACCTCAGTTCGTCCATGCGCATTCGTACAACTCCTGCAGACGATCGGGGTCAACCGGTCTTGGATTAAATGTGCCCGTCCATTGGCGAGCCGCTTCCTGAGCCATCACGGGAAACCGTTCCCGGCTCACACCCGCCTGATCCAGAGTGCCGGGCAGTCCGGTCAGTTGAATCAACTCGGCAATGTGATCGGCAAGTCGATCGGCCGCCTGCGGGTCATCGGCCCGGCAGAGTCCCGCGGCCTCCGCCAGTTCGCCATACAGCGGGCCAACCGACTCGCTGTTGAAGCGGACCACGTGCGGCAGCATCACGCCGACGGCGATCCCGTGGACCGTGTCGAAGTGAGCGGTCAGAGGATTAGCCAGAGCGTGAGCTGCTCCAAGCATCGACTGTTCGATCGCTGCCCCCGCCCAGTGGGCTCCCAGCAACATCCGCTCTCGGGCAATCGGAGAATCACCCTCACCAAAGGATTCGGGGAACGCCTGTGTGAGCAGCTTCCACGCCTGCAGCGAGAACATGGCCGAGACGGAGTTTCGTTTCCGCGTGACGTAAGTCTCGACCGCGTGACTCAGTGCATCGACCGCGGTGACAGCCGCCACGCTTTTGGGCATGGTGCTTGTCAGTTCCGGGTCGAGAATCGCGACCCTTGCCGCGGCTTTCTTGTCGCCGCAGGCCATCTTCATGTGTGTTTCGGCGTTGGCGATCAGCGCAAACGATTGGGCTTCACTGCCCGTCCCGGAAGTCGTCGGCACGGCGATGAACGGGAGCATCGGCTTCGAAGCTTTCCCCACTCCCCAGTAGTCTTCCATCCGGCCGCCGTTGGAGTAGAGGAAGTTCACCCCCTTGGCACAGTCCATACTGCTGCCGCCACCCAGACCGACAATAAAATCGATCTTGCTGCTGCCGATTGCGTCGAGTCCGCGCTGGACGTCTTCGGTTGTCGGATTCGGGTGAACATCGTCGAAGCGAATGACATTCAGTCCCGCTTCGCTCAGCGAGGCGATCGCTCTCTGATCGTGGCCGGCGGCTGTCAGCCCCTTGTCGGTGATCAGCAGAACGTTGGAACCATCGTGTTCGCGGACCAGTGAGCCCAGTCGATTCAATGTCCCTGCGCCGAACACGACACGCGTCGGCAGCGAGAAATCGAATGCAGCGGGGGCATCGATTGATGACGTCGATTGAAGGGAAAGAGTCACAATGATTTGGTGGGCGTCTGAGGGAGGAAGTCGAATCGGAACGCACTTTTATTTTACGCGTAAATCAATCGGGAGCAATGCTTAAACGGTCATTCGCCCGGAGAGAGGGCCTGAACGTTCGCTGCAGCGGGACGAAGGGATACTGCGCTCGATGCCGTCTGATTTCCCACTTTGACCGTAAGTTCGAAAGCGTCGTTGGCCGACGAGTCGGTCGGAATCTCCAGCGTTGCGGCCGCGGAATCGAGCATGCCGGGGCCGGTCCAGGTCCATTCGACCCGTGTCGGATCGAGTTCTTCGAGGAAGTGACCGTGCTCGTTGTACTGCATCACGCGGAAGTTCTGCTGCCAGCCAGGTTCGAGCGTCGCGAAAGCCGGAACGAGCTGAATGGCTCCGGGCGTGACCGACTGGGCATCGTTGGCGACTTCCGAGAGTGGAATCAGCGGATGCGAAATCGCATCGCCGTTGTCGATCGGACCCATGGCAATCAGATGCTGGGAAGTCCGGACATAGAGTCGCTTCTTCGAAATCGCGGGGATGCCGACCAGCGGTTCGTTCCGCTCCGCGGTGTAGATGATCTGACAGGCCGAATGTGCACAATCGAATGTCTGCCAGTAACCGTGGGTGCTCGTGGCCAGTAACTGGTTGGCGACCCAGACCAGATGATAGCGGGGCAGTTTGCTGCGTTCTTCTTCCAGTTCCCCGTTGTCGTCCGAAGTCTCAAGTCGTTGCGGCGAGTACTCGCGATGCAGGCCTTCACCGAGTTCGAGATCGTGCAGCTGTTTTCCAGAGACACTGGAGTAGACTTGCAGGCGGTTCGCTGAAGACGCGGTATAGAGGATGCCGTCGTGAAGCAGGCTCGTCATGTGATGAGCCTGCTTCGGAGTCCAGCTGGCGACTTTCTTCGGATCGGTGCCACCCACCCCGTTCGGCAGCGTCCAAAGATCGATTCTCCAATTGCGCTGGGCCTGATCCGAAGTATCGCCGTTCTTCTCGAACGAGAGCGCCATCAACTGGCCGTTCTGGAACAGAATCTCAGTGAGGACCCGGTCGGAAGCCCGAGCATTTTCTTCGTCGGTTGGCAATGTGAGTAGAGACCGTCCGGTCTGAATCTGCATCAACTCGAGGGTGCCGCGTTTGTCGGGAACTGTCAGGACAACCTGGTTGGCGAGCACGCTGGGGACGAGCGAGGTGAGTTCGAAATCTGCTTCGACCTGTTGTTCGTGTTGCCAGACCGGCAATCCGTTTCGGCGATCATAAGCGTTGATCAGCACCAGCCGTTCCGAAGCCTCGGTCTGCAGAAGTTGGGTAATGATGAGCAGGTGCTCGTAAACCAGTGGCGGCACCGTGCTGATCACGCGGGTATTTTGAAAGGTGGGAGGCAGACTCGGCCGTTGCCACATTTCGTAGCCGTAGTCGGCGTCGATGGCGATGATCTCGTGTCCCATTCCGAGGCAATACAGCTGCCGCCAGATCGGATCACCGGCGAACGTCGGCAGTGGTGCGGAGTCGTTGAGTTCAAGGGAAGGCAGATCGAAACGGAACCGGGCGACTGTATCGCGTCCCTGGATATGCCAGGCCGAGACCGACGTGAGGATCTGAACGGGAGACTGGCCCGGTCGTTCCCGCTGAGGATCGGCTCCTTCGTCCTGAGCCGGGAGTTCCTGACCTGACGATCCCCAATGGAGAACGTAGAGCTTGTCGTTGAAGACCAGCGGATCGGCGGCCGCCGACAACCCCTCGATTTGCCAGAGTTCCTGTTTCTGGGAGGAGGCCTGAGGATCGTCCGAATCCCAGTCCAGCGTCAGATCCCGTTCCCGACTGATGCGATTGAATTGTGGACCGTGATGATGCGGCCAGGACATCGGTTCCACGGCCTGGGCCGAAGTCAGGCCAGTCAGCAACGCGGAGAGTGTGAGAATGGCAGCCGGTGTCCAGCGGTTCGGAGCGGTCATGGTGCGGCTTTCGAAGCGAGTCCCAGTTTCGCGGTTCTTCAAAGGATGCTGTCTCGCAGGGCCAGAATGCAAGTAAGCCGCACACAAAATTGCGTGCGGCTTACTGTTGTCTTCGTCATGCACCTTTATGTGCTGCACAGAAAACTGTGCACCCTCAGGTGCTGCTCACTACGGTGCGGCCGAGCCATCGGTCGGTGCATCGCCGGCAGGAGCCGGAGCCGGAGCAGGTTCGGTGCCTGCGTTATCGCAGCCAACGTTGGTCAAGGTGAGGGTGAAACCGAACAGGACGGCCAGTCCCATTTTGAACAGCTGATTCATGTCTGATCCTCTCTGATGTAAGCTTTAGACCCACTGTCTTCGCCGGGGTTTTAGGGGAGGAACATTCCTCCTTTTCGGCGGTGCATCGTTCAGATCCAAACGGACCGTGACGTGCGAAGGTTCATTAGTACTTATGAATTTGTGCTTTTCAACTCATCTGGTTGAAGATCTTTGCAATTTCAGTGAACTTTTATGAATGCAGTCCGGAACATTACGCAGATTGCCGCCTTCGGAACCGTTTGTTGAACTCGATCCGTTCGCATCGCGCAAACTCGCGTCGGGCGGAAAACGAAAACAGCCGGCTCCCTGGAGAGCCGGCTGTTTGACTGTTCGCGATTCGTCGAACTACTGGACGACTGACCCGGAGTCGGGTGCGGCGAGTCGTTCAACAGGAGCCGTTTTCTGCGGTTCGCGCAGCAGGTCTTCTTCGATGCCAATCGACAGAGTTCCATCCTGGGCCTGCTTGCTCAGATCGTTTGGCTTTTCGGCGGTCTGCTTCGGGGCAATCGGCTTTGCGTCCATTTTTCGGTCGTCAATTTGAACGGGAGCCGGAAAGTTCTCGGCGGTTTTGGCGGGCTCGGACGATTCCGTCGCCGGGACTTTGGCCAGCGGGCTGGCTTCCGGGGCAACCGAGGGAGACGTCGGCTGGACATCGTGTCGTGGCCATGCAACGCCCGTGACTCGCTCCCGGTACAGGACCAGAGCACTCACAGCGTGGTACAGCGGGCCGCACTCAGCCGATTCATCACGGTACTGGATGAGCCGTTCGGCGATGTAGCGAATTCCGTTCTCGATCCAGGGATCATCCAACTGCTTTTGGTTGGCGGCGACAACAATCCATTCCATCATGTGGCCGGTCGAAGCGATCTGCTCGCTGAACGACTTGGGATAGCCGTAGCCGCGGAAATAGTTCGTCGGGAATGATCCGTCGGGCCGTTGCAGCGACTTGGCGGCGACCAGGTAGCGGTTGATTTTCTGGTCAGCCTGCAGCCAGACGCCGCGAATCTGTCCGCCACGGCGAACGTGATTGTTGCGGGCGGCGGCGAGGGCGTAGAGATTATGCGTTCCTCCACAGGCCGCTTTCGTCACCTGGGTTTCGATCTGGTTGGCGACCAGCTTTTCGATGCTCCAGGTTTCTCCACGCCGGGTCAGCCAGGTTTCTTCCGATTCCAGGTAGTGGGTGAGGAACCAGAGGGTCCACGTCAGTTCTTCGCGAGGATTCAGATCGGCTTTGGCGTTATTGACGATGTCCTGAACGGTGATCGGTCCGCCGTCGGTCTGGAATGTGTGATCGAGGGGCAGGTTGCACATCACCAGCAGAGCCAGCGACTGGTTCGGGTGGCCTTCGAAGTGGTAAGGCGATGTAAACTTGTGGGCGCGTCCGCCATGGACGGTCTTTTCAAACCACGGCAGTCCGCGGAACTGCGGGTTCGTGGCGGAGAGCCAGTCGACGGCCGGGACGAGTTTGCCGTCCAGGTCGAGCATAAAATCACGCCGGTAGGCGTTCAGGCCGTGATAGATCTGCCATGGCGAGTGCTCGTTGGCGACCAGATAACGGCGGCTCGAGATGTCGATGGCTTCCGTAACGGTCTCAATGAGATCTCGATTCGGGGCCTTCGGTGTCCTGGTAACGATCCGTGGCGAGGCAATGACTCCCTGTTCGGCGGGAGCATAGTTCGGCTCACGGAACTGGCCCATTGCGCTCGATGCGGAAACCGATACGGCGATCATAAAGATACAGACGAGATGCTTGTTGATCATCGTTCGAATGGTTTCTCTCAACTGCGGTATCAGAAACGGCGAGGCGAGCTATGGCTTGATCGTAGCGCGGCAGGTGGCAAGAGTACGTCAATCATCGACGGCCCGAGGGCATGCACATTGCCGAAAAACCGGCAGAAGCCGCACAGCTTCCGGATCGGCGACCGGCTTCCTGACTGGCTGATACAGCCGTCAAAGTTTCACCAGACCAACGCGCGGCAGTTTATAACGCAGGGGGGAACTCCGCCGATAGACGAGTCAGATCCCAAGCGGACTTTGCAAAAATTACCGGGAGATTCCCGCAGGAATCGCAGGGGAGCCTGGCCCGGAAGCCGCAGCCTTCAGCCGGTTCACGCCCGGACGGCAGCCAGTCGTTGCGTTTCGTGAAAGTCCTTCCGTGCGCTCAGCAGGGGTGCCCCGAAAGATTCTCTCGGGGCGGGCGCAACCATGGGCGAAGTGGACTCTGGCCAGATTCGCTCCAGAAAGCGTTCTCAGCCGAAGTGTCTGTGTGACCGGGGTCGCTCGGAATCCTGTGTGAAGAACAATGTGCCCGGAGATCGGCGCATGAAAAAAGCGGCGGTTCCGGGTAGACCGGGACCGCCGCTCAAATCTTATGAAAACCGCGACACGTTACTGAGTTGGTCGACCGCCTAAACGGTTACGAGCATATCCTCGGTCGGTGAGTCAGCGGGAAGCTGCTGTGTGGCAGGGTCTCGAATAAAACGAGGTTCCTGTCTGATGTAGACATCGCCCAGGTCCACCATTTCCCGGATGTGCTGAAGCACAACCCGAGGGTCGGTCGAACCGCAGGTAAAGACGTCGAGGGCCATCATGCCCTGATCTGCATAACAGTGAGCCGAACAGTGGCTTTCGTCAAGCAGAACCATCGCCGTAAAGCCTGGCGGTGAGTTGTGTCCGAAGTGATATCGGACTTGGGAAATCACAGTCGCCCCCGCTTTTGTGGCTCCGCGAGCCATCGCTTCGAGGATCAGCTGATCGTTCAAACAAACGTCTTCGGGGACGTTGTAACAGTCAATTAATAGATGGCGTCCTTTTTCCAACTCATAAACCCTCCCAGAGGTGAGAGAATCCTCGCCGTGTCGCCCGGTACTGGAACACCCAGTATGGAACGGTTCGTTCGCTATCGATCGAAATAGCGGTGAGGAAAAGACAAGGCGGGGAAAATACAAAAACTGCAGTCCACTACGCAAGCGGAACTTGCTGCAATTTTCGTCAAATTCTACGACTGGGATTGATGCCGAACAGGGGAAATCTCTCAGGATTTGTCAAATGAACGAAATCCAATATCTCTTCAGCTTATGTTGGGCGCCCTGCTGCCCAGCCAGTGGGCAATCTCCCTCATGAAAACCGGTTCCCCATCGCTTCTCAGTCGTCGGTTGCCGCCGGGTCCACGAAAGTGATCTCATCCTGGAGGATGTCGATCTTCACGTCCCTGGTACTTGACTCAATCAGCAGGATGTAGGTCCCCCGGGTCCCGCAGTTTGGATGCCTCGATTTGACCACGAAAGCGGCCGTTCTCCTCGCGAAGGGCCTTTCCCCCACCCGACTGATAGATCAGTCTCCGACCGTCTTCCCTGTAGCGAACGACTTTCAAATGCAGGTGCAGCCTGGCCTGATCAGGAACTCGTTCATCCAGAGTGAAGTCGATCTCTACTTTGAGCGGTTGCAGTAGCGGAACGGCTTCGAAGTCCACCTCTGTTGGATTCTGCCGACCTGCGAAGATCTTCGTCTTCACATCCTCGGCCAGCACCAGCGGCCGCCTTAACGTCCGTAACTGCGGGCGGGGAACTTTCTCCGCGTCCGGTTTCCGATCAGCGGCAAACGCTCCCGCCCCGGCAGTCAACGTGAGACAGAGGACTGCAACAGCTGCACGGAAAAGGGGGGAGCGCATTTCGATCTCCTCGTTTTCAGGTGCGGAGCGCCGAGCTGACTAACTAATCGAGCTCCGGAATCGGGTCGTCTTTGCCGACCGCTTCGCCTTCCCAGATCACGTTCCCCATTTCATCCACGGTCAGGATGCGATGGGCGCTTCCCGGGGCGGGCGGCACGGACTTCTCGGGCAGATACTTCTGGAACCCGGCGATCAGTTTGGCGTGCTTCTTCTCGTCGGCGACGTTGTGCCATTCGTTCGGATCGCTGGTCATGTCGTAGAGTTCCTGCGAGCCGTCGGCGTAGCGGATGTAACGCCATTTCTCGGTTCGCAGTCCGTGGTTGTCCGGGTTGTGCGTCGTGATGGCCGGCCACTCCCGCTTCGCCGAGCCGTCCTTCAGCTGCGGTTTGAGCGAGTGTCCTTCGAGACCGTCCTTCTCGGGCAGTTTGCACAGGTCGACCAGAGTCGGGTAGATGTCGAGCAGCTCAGCCGGGCTGTTGACCCGCTGACCGGCCGTCACACCCGGGCCGGCGAAGATGAGAGGCACTCGAGTGGAACGATCCCAGAGCGTGTTCTTGCCGGTGATCTCCTTCTCGCCGAGATGCCAGCCGTGATCGGACCAGAGGACCACGATCGTGTCGTCGGTATGTCCGCTCTTCTCCAGAGCGTCCAGCACGCGACCAACCTGGCTGTCGACGAAGCTCGTACTTGCCAGATACGACCGGACGAGATTCCGCCATTGATTGCTTTCGGTCAGGAACTTGAGTCGCGGCTCGGGCAGCTTCCAGTGGAGATACCAGGAGAAACGAGGCGTATCGGCTCGGTCGTTGGCCAGGAACGGCGGGAGAACCGAGTCGTCATCCGGATACAGGTCGAACCATTTCTGGGTCGCGTAGCAGGGAACGTGTGGCAGGAAGAATCCGACCGACAGGAAGAACGGCTCCTGCATTTCGCTTTCGAACTGCTCAACACCCCAGCTGGCGACCGCCCAGTCGCCCTTGTCTTCATCCTTATGCGGGAAGACACCCCAGTCGACCAGCGGATGTCCGCTTGGCGTGTTGACGAGCGGCTTCTTCGGACGAGCCCCGACACCGGCTGGCGGGCCGAGCTTCTGAAACTCGTTGTCCGTCTTCCGGCGTCCGTTGCCGCCATGATAGATCTTACCCGTCGAATAGTTGGTATAGCCCTGCTGATGCAGATACTGCGGCAGCGTGACGAGATCCTTGAGTTCCGGCACCTCACGAATCCAGGGAGCCAGACCGTAGACGCCGGTCGTATCGGGCCGCTTGCCGGTCATCAGACTGGTGCGGGACGGGTTGCAAAGCGGCGACTGACAGTGAGCGTTCAGAAAAACGGTTCCCCGTTCTGCCAGTTCGTCGATATGCGGCGTCTTGATGGCCGGATGCCCGTCGAGGCAGCCGATCCAGTCGTTCTGATCATCAATCGCGATCATCAGAATGTTTGGTTTCTCAGCAGCCGTGATTGTCTGAACCAGAAGAGCTGGCAGAGCACATGCCAGCAGCAGAACAGGCAAACGCCAGGGGATAAGTGGGGAACGGAAAACCGTGAACGGCATCTGAGCAGCCTTTATCTTGAACTTTGGTCATCCAGCCGGGCGACTGGTTCGTTTCATTTGCTTGTACTTTGCAGTCTGACACATCAAAGTTGAGGAATGCAAGTCTGCAGCCGATCGAGCGTTTCTCAACACAGACAAGGAAACTCATGCAACGCTCAGCCACGTTTACCTTTATCGTTCTGCCCATCCTGTTCATGATCCTGGTAATGGCCGGGCTCGCGATCTGGATGGCCGTCTCTGGCAGCAAACCGCCGGTTGTTATTGAGGTCGAAACGGATGAGGAACCGCCCACGCTTTACGTGGAAGGCGAGGGAACGCTGAGAGGAACCATCGTTCGAGCTGACGGGTCGCCGAACACGAGTGAGGTTCAGCTGAGCTACCGTGCGACCCGGAAGGAAGAGAACTCGTCGCACTCAAGTTCCGGCCACGTGGGGGAGGTCGTCGGGGAGTTCGATGCCAAAGTCTTCAGTGGGGAGACCTGGCTGATTGCGACGGGAGACGGCTTTGCTCCGTCCTGGATCGGCCCGATTGAAAACCATGCCGATGGCGTCGTCGAAGATCTCAAGATCGTTCTCTCGGAAGGCAGTCCACTTGACATTGCACTGAAGGATCCGGCCGGCAATCCCGTGACAGCGGGTAATGTGACGGGATTCCCGATTGTGGGCAGGAATGCGGGTGGCAGTCATTATCCAACGAAGGAAGTGGAACCGGGCGTGTATCGCATCGAGCACGCAGCGGCTGCCACCTACCGGATTTTTGCCGAAGCCCCCGGCTTTCAGCCGCTCGACGAGGAGGTCGCGGCTGCTTCCATGCGGGGACGTGTCGAGTTCACGCTGGTTCCCGGCGACCCGACGACTGGCACTGTCATCGATGTCGACGGCAAACCGGTCGCCGACGCCGCCATTCTGCTGAACCTCAAGAGTTATTCGGTCAGCGGCAGTCGGGGCTCACGCGGCTGGAGCGAGAAAGAGATCGGGCGGACTGACGACGAAGGACGCTTCGAGTTAAGGATCCTCGAACCGGGCGCGTTGTACTACGGAATCATCGAAGCTCCCGACAAACGCCGCACCGTCTTCAGTGAAATGCAGGCGGGGGAAACGGGGCTCGTTTATGAGATGCCACCGATGCGGTCACTGCTGGGAACGATCCGCGGCGATCACTCGGTCCTCGGCGAAAGGTATGATCGGGAACTGAAGAAGCGAATGCCCTATGTGAAGATTGATCAACGCTACTCAATGAAGGTCGACGGCGGGACCCACGGCGAGTTGCACTACGACTATGTGCCTGTCGAGATCACCGAAGAAACGGGACACTTCGAATGCCCGGGCATCTTCACCGATCGCGTCACAATCTACCTCGGTCCCTACCGCGTCCAACTCGACGAAAGCGATCTTGAAGGCACCGGCGATCTCCGGCTCGATTACAATCTTGATACCAATGAGCACGAAGTCACTCCGGTTGATACGGAATCGACCGAAGAAACAAAGGCCCCTGAATGACCCAGCGGTCGGCGACTTTCTATTTCGTTTACGTGCCGATCCTCTTTCTCATCACCGTGCTGTTGGGGCTGTTGATCTGGGTTGTTGTCGGCAATCGGCGGATGCCCGTTGTGCTCCACGAAGAACCGGCGGCAGTTCCCACGGAGGTTTTCTATCAGGAAGGAAAAGGGCGGCTGCAGGGGCGGATCGTGCGAAAGGATGGCTCGCCAAATACCGAGCCGGTCTTTCTGTCCTACGATGCCGAACGGAGGACCGGGGAAGGGCGCTCCGTCTCGATGGGCTCGATGGGACGCTGCACCGACGAGTTTGATGAGGAAATTCCGAGTGGAGAGACCTGGATTCTGGTCAGTGGTGACTCGATTGCACAGACATCGATTGGACCGCTGGAAAACCATGCCGGCGGGGTGATCAGCGATCTTACGATTGTCGTTGACGACGGCGAGCCACTCGATCTGGTTTTGAGAGGGCCGAACGGAAACCCGGTCATTGGAGCAAATGTCGAGATTCTGCTGAAGGTGGTCGAGAACGGAGCGTTCGGCACCCGTCAGACAGCGACGGAGCAGGGGAAGGGACGCTACCGGTTCCCTCACGTCTCGGATGCGACCTATTTCATCACGATCGAAGCACCCGGCTTCGCTCCGTTCAAGGCAGAACTGGAACAGGCGGGTGCGCAGGGCGAGCACGAACTCTCACTGCAGCCGACTCCTTCCACGACGGGACAGGTTCTTACGTTTGATGGGAAACCGATCGGCGGTGCGAGGTTTATTCTGAACTGCTCGACCGGCAACTGCGGCAAGGTGATTGGGCAGGCCGATGAGAATGGTCACTTCGATCTCAACCAGCTCGATCCCGCGGAAACCTACGAAGGCTATATCGAAGGACCGGACGGCGATCGAATGACATTCCTCGAGCTGAAGGCGGGACATACCGGTCTGGTGTATCAGATGCCGCGACGGCGGACGCTGCGTGGCCTCATCCACGGCGACCTGTCCCAACTCCGGCGATCCTTCTCATTGGAAGAGAGGAAACACTATCCCAGTGTCGTTGTGGTACAACGCTACAAAGTCCGACCGGAGGAACGGGGTGGCCATTACCTGAGCTTCCGGCCCGAGGTCAAAATCACGGACGATGTCGGCCATTTCGAACTGCCGGGCATCTTCGCCGACGATGTCGAAGTTCGCATCGGTCCGTATTCCGTGATACTTGATCCCGAGATCGCCACCGCAGACGGCGACATCCTCCTGGGCTACGACCTCGACTCCGGTCAGTCGAAAGTGACGATCGTCGATTGGGAGTCGAAACCGTGAATGACGAACAAGGACTTCCTGGCCCGGGGCGATACGCGCGGTTGCGGATGGCGGGCCTGATTGTGATGGGAGCGCTTCTGGCCACAGGGTTCGTGATTGTGTGGAAGCCTGGTTCTGCTTCCGACTCCGACGTACCGACTGGGGAAAATGGGCCGACGAGTTTCGACCAGGGGGAAGGGACGCTGAAGGGCGTTATTGTTCGAGAGGATGGAAGCCCGAATACGGCACCCCTCACGTTGTACTTCAGTTCGCGTCGCGTTGCCGGGCCTGTCCCCGGCGACAATCTCAGCCAGGCGGTCGGAACGCTGACCAGCGACTTCGAAATCCGGGCGGCAAGTGGAGAGGTTTATCTGCTGGCGATGGGCGACGAGGTCGCTCCCTCGTTTTACGGACCGTTCATCACGCACCCTGGCGACGAACATACGGACTTGAAGCTTGTTGTTTCCGAGGGCAATCACTTCGAGATCACGTTGGTTGATGAGGCGGGAAGTCCGGTTTCAGAGGCCAGCATCGTTGCGAAGCCCCAGTTCAAGCAGGCATGGTTCGGCATCTCGACCATTGACCGCGATCTACCGGAAGTGGCTCCCGGTAAATACCTGCTGAATCATGCTGGAGAGATTTCTTACGAATTCCACATCGCACGTCCGGGCTATCAGCCGTATGTCGACGAACCCAAACTCGACAGCAGATTGACTTCGACGCTGATCAAACTCGAGACGTCCAACAACGCGTCGGGATACGTTGTTGACGAGCAGGGGCGACCGGTGGCCGGGGCAAAGTTAATGCTGACGCAGGGAATAAGCTGCGCCATGGGAAAATGGGATAAGTCAGTCTTCGAAGGGAAGGTTGTCGGGATTACCGACGAACGGGGATGGTATTCTGCGGACACATTGGTCGATGACATCCTGTATGTCGGGATCGTGGAAGCCCCTGACAAACGTCGTGTTGTTTTCGACAATCTTTATGCGGGAAACAATCAGGGGAGGCATGTCTTGCCGCCTCTCCGCATCCTGCATTGCACACTGGTCGGAGATATCTCGGAACTCCAGGAAGTGGCTCGAGAACGCGGTCGGCGGACTGATCTCGAAGTTGTGATCACGCAGCAGATGCCCACCAGACGTGAGTACACGGTTGACGGTGAATGGGCCAAGACGTTTGTGAACTACAGAAGTCGAGATCGTATCCGCGTTGATGTTACTGGAGCAGCTGAAACATTCGCCTGCCCGGGGATTTTTGCAGATCAGATCATGCTTCAGATCGGGCCCGATCAGGTTACGGTCGACGGAAGCGTGCTTTCCAAGTCGGACGATATTTATCTCACATACAATTTGACGACTGCGCGGGTTGAGTCGCTGAGTTCCTCAATGCCTGATGTTTCGGAGTGAGTCACCGTCATGTCTCCCACGTTTCGTTTCGTCCTGATTCCAGCTCTGATCATGGCGCTCGTTGCGGCTGCCATGTTTGGTGTGGGGAGGTTGCGAAGGCTTTGGGAGGAACCGCCTGCCAAAGTGATCGAACAGATGGCTCCGGTTCAGCATCGGGCAGAGATTGAATTTGTTGAGGGCGTCGGCAGGCTGCGGGGAGTGATTCGCAATGCCGATGGGAGTCGGAATACCGAGCCGGTTCGGCTGGAATATCGTTCCATTCGCGGCAGCAGTCGGGATGCGGAGAAGTTCGCCGGAGTATGGGGAGAAGTCACCGATTCGTTCGATGTGCAGGTTCCGAGCGGGAACACCTATCTGGTCGCGTTTCGTCCCCGCTCGATGAACGTGGCCTGGGCCGGTCCCATCGCGAATCATGCGAATGGACTGCTCGGCGATCTTGAGCTCGTCTTTCGCGAGGGGACGCCGCATCAGTTTCAGGTGGCCGATTACCGCGACAACATTCTGCCGGGCGCGACAGTTCTGGCTCGCCCCATGTTCGGCTTCGACGACGAAGGAGAGTTCTTTCCCCCCGATCAGGTCGATGGCGACGTGCTGACTTATTCCTCCTGGACGGAAGGACTGACCTATATGGTGGCCGCGTCCGCTCCCGGTTTCGTGGAGTATCGGGTGCCGGTCAGGCATCGGCCGGGGCAGTTCGATCTGGTCAATGTCTATCAGGATCTGATCGCGACCGGCATCGTGGTGGGACCCGATGGAGCTCCGGTGGCCGAGGCTGAGATTCGGCTAAGCGGGATCACCGAACACGAAGCTCCCTTTCGTCATGAACAAACCAACCACACTCTGCTGGCAAAAACGGATGCCGACGGAAGATTCGCGCTGTCCGGGCTCATTGAACATGCGTCGTATCAGGGGCTGATCATTGCTCCCGACTATCGACGAATGACCTTTGACGCCATTCGTGCCAGCCAGGAGGAGGTCGTCTTTCAGTTGCCCCCTCTGCGGACCGTTTACGTCCAACTCCAGGGGGATCTCTCCACGATCACAACCGACGATCATGCCGGCGGGCCGCCTCAGCTATGTCTGCAGGTGAGCCAGCACTATGTTGTCGGGCCGGAAGGCAGCCGGCATCCGAAAGTGCATCACACCACCGACCAGTTCCCACTGACGACACGGCATGTTTATTACCCGGGAATCTTCGGCCATACAGTCGACATGGAGCTGGGGCCCGCGACGTTGAAACTCCGGCCCGAGCAGATCGCGGGAACTGGAGACATCAAGGTCCTCTTCGACCTGACTTCAGGAAGTTCAGCCGTCTCGCTGCTGCCCGTTTCGACCTCGGAAGAATGACGTCTACTTCAGTGCCTCGACGATCGTTTTGACATTGGCCTCGTACATGCTCGGAAATGTGTCCGCGTCGCTGCCGGCCGGGCCGAGGGCGTCGGAATAGAGGGTGCCCCCCAGGCGGACATCGAAGCCCTGCTGCTTCGCACCGGCGATGATCGCCTGAATCGCTTTGTCGCTCACGCTTGTTTCAGCGAAGATCGCCGGGATTTTATTCTGGACGACGCGGCTGACGAGCTGTTCGACCTTTTTCACGCTGGCTTCGGTGTTCGTGCTGATGCCCTGCACGGCGGCGACTTCGAGTCCGAGGCTGCGGCCGAAGTATTCGAAAGCATCGTGGGCCGAGATGAGAATCCGGCGTTCAGGCGGAATCGCGGAAATCTGCTCCTGCGATCTGGTCAGCAGCTCGGTCAGTTTCTGGTTGTAAGCTTGGGCGTTGCTGCGGAACCGTTCCGCCTGATCGGGGAACACTTCGGCGAGTTTGTTCGCGAATCCCGTGGCGGCCTGCTGCCAGAGTTCGAGATCGTTCCAGAAATGCGGATCGAACTGTTCGCCGCCGACGCGGATCAGTCCGGCCGGTGATTGTTCCAGCGGTGTCGCCAGGGAATAAACCAGACGCCGGGAGTCTTCTTCGAGGTTTTCGAGGGTCTGCGACAGCCCCGCTTCCAGGTGCAGTCCATTGAAGATGACGGCATCGGCGACACTCAGCTGAGAGATATCCCGCGGCGAGGGGGTGAACAGGTGAGGATCGACGCCGGGCCCCATCAGCACCTGCACATCGACTTCGGGACCGACGACCGCCTGAACCAGATCGCCCACCATGCCGGTAGTGCAGATAATCGAGCGGAGAACTCGGGGCGCGTTTGAATTTTCGGGAGAGTCGTTGGAACAACCCCCGGTGAAAACCGCCAGAAAACAGATCAAAACTCCCAGATGGAACAGGCGGCTCGGTAATGAAATCACGCGACAATCCTTCCTCGGCTCGCACCCGGGACGAACCCAATTGACCAGAAAGGACCGGGTGGCGGGCAACGCCGTATTGTGGCGACTGCCTTCCAAAGTGTAGCCAGGGTTACACTTTGAGGCAATGGTCGATGTTCAATCCGGCTCCCGATGAGTATAGTCACCGCAGAACACATCCACAGACGTGAGGAACAAGGGCGAAATGCGGATCATTGCGGGAAAGTTCCGGGGGCGTAATATCAAGGCCAATCCCGGGAAAACGACACGACCGATTCTGGACCGGGCCAAGCAGATGCTGTTCGACCGGCTCGAGCAGGACCTGCCGGGTGCCCGCGTGCTCGATGCCTTTTCCGGTACGGGCTCGCTCGGGCTGGAAGCACTCAGTCGCGGGGCGGCGACCTGTGTCTTCATTGAAAAGGATCACCAGGCCCATCGTCTGCTTCGCGAGAATGTGGCCCATCTGGGCGTCGAAGACCAGACTGTCTGCTGGCGGAACGACGGGGTCAATTCCTCGTACCGTCCCAAAGGGGTCCCGGACATGGTCCCTTTCGACATTGTGTTTTACGACCCGCCTTATCCGCTGGCGATCGAGCAGTTCAAAGCCGAGAACACGCCGCTGTACAAAGCGATGGAACGCCTGGCTGCCGATGATGTAACGGCTCCGGAGATCTCGCTGCTGATTCTCCGCCTGCCGATTCGACTCGATCCGGTTCTTCCTCCCGTCTGGATGCGGTCGGAACTGGAATTGAAAGTCGCCAGCATGAAGATCCTTTTCTTTGAAAAACACGGCGACTCAGACGCCGCTCCTGACGCCGGGGAATAGGCTGCCACGAAAGTTCCCCGAGTATGTATGAGCTGATTTTCTCAGGAGACGGGAATCTTCCGCTCCTGTTCTGTCTGATGGCTGCTGCCGGTCTAGTCGGGCTATCGGCTGGGGGAGCCCCGGGCGTCGGCAGTCTCGCCGCTCCCATGGTGGCCCTCGGTTTCGCTCGGCTCGACAAACCACAGGCGCTCGTTGTCCCGTTGTTGATCGTCGGTCAGATGCGGGCGCTGGTTCAGCCCCAGCGGAGTCACATTCAAACCCGACTCGCTCACCGTGCGCTTGTACCGACCACCATCGGAATGTTCGGCGGCATCGCCGTCTGGGGATATCTGATCCAACTCCCGAACACCCTCGGCGTTCAGAACACGCTCAAAGCCGCCTGCGGACTGATCGTCCTCGCAATCGCGACCGACATTCTGATGAGCAGAGTCCTCCGACTGTACCCGACGCCGCATCTGGGCCCGAAAGCGTCCATTTTGCTGGGACTGGTCGGAGGGGTGCTCTCCACCGTCGCCAACGTCGCCGGCCCGCTGTTCACGTGGTACTTCCAGTCTCGCGGCCTGCAGAAAGACGACCTGACCGCAACGGTCGCCTACTTCTTTCTCGTGCTCAACCTGTTCAAGATTCCGTTTTACATCTGGCTGGGTTTGTTCCACGATCCGAACATTCTGCAGAGCGGAGCCGACTGGCTGCTGTTCTTTGCCCTCTGGGGATTCGCCTGGATGATGTGGCTCCTCGGAGCCTTCTGGCGCCGCCACGCCTCCGAACGACTCTTCGCCGCCCCCATCGCCGCTGCGGGAATCCTCGTTGCCTTCGTCACGTTTTACCAGACCCTCTTCAACACTCCGTAAATGAGAAACGCGGACTCTATGTGAGGTGCTTTTTGACCCGGCTGATCGTTCGGGCAAATTCGGGCGATTCACGGAGGGACTCATCCCGGGTGGACCAGAGGAGATCGATCTGTTCGATGATTCGTCCCGGCTGTTTCGACATGACGAGGACGCGGTTACCGAGGAACGTCGCTTCGCCCAGATGGTGAGTCACGAGCACGGTGGCGAAGCCGAACTGCTGTTGCCAGCGGAGCAGTTCGTTGTTGAGCTGTTCCCGCAGCAGGTCATCGACGGCTGCAAACGGTTCATCCAGCAGAATGAGCTGAGGTTTCAGCACCAGTGCCCGGGCCACGGCGACGCGCATCTTCATGCCGCCGGAGAGCATGCGAGGGAACTTTCCGTAGTCGTCAGGGTGAAGGCCGGTCGTGGTCAGCAGTTGCCGGATTCGTTCCTGATCGACTGGCTGCCTGGCCAGCTCAAACGGAAGTTCCATGTTCTTCTGTACCGAACGCCAGGGAAGCAGGCGGGCATCCTGAAACACCATGCCGATCTGCCCGGTTCTCGCCAGTTCTGGCTCCCGCAGCGCACGGGTTCCGGCTGTCGGCTGCAGCAGTCCGGCAATGATTCGCAGGAGCGTCGACTTGCCACAGCCGGAGGGCCCGACGATGCCGATGGTCTCGCCGCTGTGAATTGTCAGCTGGATGTCATCGAGCGTCGGGGCAGCTGCTCCGGAGAACTGCAGGCCGATGTTCTGCAGGTCGAGCAATGGTCGGGCTTCAGCCGCGACGGACATCAGGCGGTCTCCTGACCCCAGCGGCGGGCCAGTTCGACGAGGACCTTCATCGCCGAGAGCATTTCAATCTCACTGGTCCACTCCAGAGGACTGTGCGGATTATGTTGTCCGGAGGAAAGATTCGGCGTCGGCAAACCGGCAGCCGTCATCAGCGAACCATCGGTCCCGCCACGGATGATATCCTGATGCGGTTCCAGGCCGGCCGCGGCGGTCGCTTCAATGGCGAACTGCAGCGCCCGGGGTTCTTTCTTCAACCCTTCCCGCATATTGCGGTATTGCTCGCGGATCTCGATCTGAATCTCTGCCAGCGGGAATTCCGCTTCGAGCGAAGCCGCGATGCTCCGCAGCAGGTCGGCCTGCACCTGGAGAGCATCGTCTTCAAAGTCGCGGAGGATCAACCGGGCGGAAGCCTCGGCGACACCCCCGGCAATATGATAAGGATGAATAAAGCCCTCGCGTCCGTCGGTCGTTTCCGGACTGAGCGTGCGCTGCGGCAGTCGATCGATGAACGCGGAGAGGATGCGGATCGCATTGACCATCGCATCTTTGCCAACCGACGGATGCGTGTTGATGCCCCGAACGGTGACATTGGCCTGATCGGCTGAGAAGGTCTCGGAATCAATACGTCCGCGTCCATCGCTGTCGAGGGTATAAGCACAGACGACGTCCATCCCTTCGATGTCGAGATTCTCGATACCCCGGCCGATTTCTTCATCGACCGTGAAGCAGACCCGAATCGGACCGTGCGGGATCTCAGGGTGTTCGATGAGATGCTCGACGGCGGCCATGATGACCGCGACGCCCGATTTGTCATCGGCTCCCAGCAGCGTGGTGCCATCGGTTGTGATGATCGTTTCTCCGACCAGCGACGAGAGCTCGGGATTCTCGGCAACCGTCAGCACGCGGCTCTTATCACCCGGCAGGACGATGTCTTTGCCGTCGTAGTTCTGATGCACGATCGGATTGACGTTCGTGCCGGAAAACTCGGGGGAGGTATCGACATGAGCCACCCAGGCGATCGCCGGAGCGTTGGCATCGACATTCCCCGGCAGTGTCGCCAGGACGACGCCGTGTTCACTCAGCGAGACGTTTTCGAGTCCGAGATCGCGACATTCCTGTTCGAGCAGACGGGAGAGATCGAGCTGTTTGGCCGTACTCGGTGCAGACTTTGAGGTCTCATCCGACTGCGTATCGATCTTCACATAGCGGAGAAAACGTTCGAGCAGAGTCGACATGGGCAGTCCTCACGGCGTGAAAACGAATCAGTGTGAATGGCGAATCAGGACCACAGAATCACGCGCTCTTTCAGCGACTCCGGCAGCTTCTTCAGCACGGCTCGTTTAAGATGCGACGTGTGATACCGCGTGCTGAAGTGAGCGAGAATGATCCGCTCGTTCTGAAAACGGTCGGCTCGCTCGAGGATATCGTCCAGATGCGTGTGACCGAATTTGTGGATCTTGGCTTTGCGATGTTCCGGGCGGAAGAACGTCATCTCGGTAATCAGAATCTTCGCCCGATAGATGTCGTCGCAACTGTCGAGTCCCGGAGGAGCGGTGTCGCCGAGGTAGGCGATCAGCGGGATCCTTACCTCGTGCGTGACTTCTTCCCCGCCGAGTCGCAGGTCACGAATCTGATCGCCGGGCAGTCCCTGAAACTCCGGCTTCAGTTTCCGCCGTCGGTCCCAGATGATGTAACCGACCGAAGGCACCGTATGTTTGGTTTCGACAACCGTGACGACATGCTCGCGGGAGAGTTCGAATTCATCGCCCGGATTCACGCCGACGAGATCGCAGACCATGCGGCCCCGATCGAGCCTCTGCCAGGCGCGGAGCAGACGTTCGGTGTCAGCTTTGACCGGCTCGGGCAGATAAATCGTCGGCGGCGACATCTTCATCATCCGCCGGCGGGCCACGAAGGCCGGGAGAGCGGCCATGTGATCGAGATGGGCGTGCGACAGGAAGTAAGTCGGCGTCCCCATGAAGGACCACGGGCTGCCGCCGAGATCGAAACCGATCTTCAGTTCGGGGATTCGCCAGTACGTCTGCACAGCCGCCCGCGAATAGCCTTCAACCGTGAGACCGCCGTGAGTGACCGCTCGGAGGGGAAGATTATTGACGACTGGTTCCAGTTCCGTCGTGTCGTCGTCTGCCGGTAGGTCATCCATTATCTGTGACGCTTGATGCGAATTCTTCATAAAACCCGGCTGTCAGCCCGGCATTTGCGGTTTGTGTGGTCGATCCGCTCACTCTATCGAACTACAGGGGAAACGGGCAACCATCAGCAGTTTCCCTCACCACGAAGAAGCAAACGCCGATCGGTGGTTTTACAGATCGGAGTTCGAGCATTTACGATGCACGGTTTCCGATTTCCTGCTGCGCTCTGAAGGAGACACCGGTTTGCCTCGAATGTTCACGTCCGGCCTGCTCGCTATTCTGCTGTCCATTGCTGTTGCTCCAGAAACGTCCGCGCAGGGCCCCGAACAGTGGTTTCACGTCCCCGGTCATGAAGCCGAGATGGAGTCACTGCAGGAACTGTTCGATCTGCATATCGATCGGGCGTTCACGCCGTGCACACTCTGGGATGCCTGGCTGCCGCATTCGACGCTCTGGACCGGTCCGCAGCCACGGCAGCGGTATCGCAATGTCTTTCTGAATCGCCGGATCGACAAAGCGGGCTACGTTTCAATGCAGCAGCATCGTGGGATGGCGCATAGCGAAGGCTGGCCATTCCCGGCCTGGCAACAGGCGGGCGGCATCGGCTGGCATTTCTCGACGACCGGAGACGTCTGGGCGGTGCGCCATTTTCGGACGCAGCCGCTTCGCAATCTCGACGGCTGGGAGATCACGGGAGCAGAAATCGTCGGCTTCGATGACAACCGCGGACTGAGGCTGAAGATCGTCTCCGATCAGGCCGAAATCGCCACGCCGCAGTTTCGAGCAAACGTGCGGCTCGCTCCGTTCATTCGCGTCGAATGGGCCCGTCACGGCTGGCCGGAGAAGGCAGCCGCGGGGTTGTCCTGGAAACTCAAAGACCAGCCGTGGCATCTCGATCGCTCGCTGCCGATTGTGCCCGTCGACAACGAAGCGAAGATGCACTTCCGGAATTTGCCGATTTATAAACGGCCCGGCTTTAAGGGGACGCTCAACCGATTGCGGCTCAGCTTCGTCCGGGCGAAAGGGGCGGAGATTGATCTGAAGTCGATCATCACGGCCATCGACACGCGGCATCCGATCACCGGTTCGTTGTTTCTGCAGGGAAGCACCGACTATTTCCGCTGGACGAAAGATGTCGAGTTCCTGCGTCAGAACATCGGCCGCATGCGCCGAGCATTGCAGTTCACGCTGACGGAGTTCGACGTCCGGGAACAGAAGCATGTCGTGGTGCCGTGGGTCGGTCACGAAGGGCGGACGGGGATTTCCCGCACTGAAGAAGGGAAGAAACTGCTGCATGGCGAGGGAGTCGGCAACAATTACTGGGACCTGCTTCCATTTGGCGGCCATGATGCTCTGGCGACGGTGTACCTCTACGATGCCCTGCGAAAGATGGCTGATCTCGAAACGGCCATCGCCAGTCATCCGCAGTGGAACGTGCCGGCTCCGCCGAACGGCCTGACTCATCCCGAGTTGACTCACCTGGCCAGCGAGATCAAAGCCGAGTTTCAGGATCGGTTCTGGCTCCCTGAAACAGGTCGATTCGCCGGCTGGCAGGACATCTCGGGCCGACAGTACGACTACGGCTTCACCTTCGTGAACATCGAAGCGATTGCCTTCGGTCTCGCCAGCGAGGAGCAGTCGCGAACAATTCTCGACTGGCTCGATGGCGAGCGGACGGTCGCCGGCGACACATCCACGGGAGCGGACATCTATCACTGGCGCTTCGCGCCGCGGGCCACCACGCTGCGGAATATCGATACCTATGCCTGGGTCTGGTCGAATCCCGAAGCGATTCCCTGGGGCGGGCAGGTGCAGGATGGCGGAGCCGTCCTCGGCTTCAGTTATTTCGACCTGATGGCCCGTCTGGAAACCAACGGCCCCGATGATGCGTGGCAACGGCTGCAGCAGATTCTGAGCTGGTTCGATGACGTTCAGGCCGAGGGCGGGTATCGGGAGTACTACGCGAAACCGGATCGTGGAACCTTACAGGGAGGCGGCACGGCTGGCGGACTGGGCCTCGATCACGAGTTCATGGAGAGCGTGCTCGTGCCCCAGATCATGCTCTACGGCTTCCTCGGCTTCGAGCCAACGGCAGAGAGCTTCGAAGTCCACCCGAGTTTACCTTCCGACTGGCCGTCGCTGACCGTGCGGAACATCCACATCGGCGACCGAGTCGTGGACATCACAGCGAAACAGTCGGGTGAAGTGATCATTGAAGACCGGTAGTCGCCGCAACGGGGTCGTGGCGACTCAATCGAGGGGTGGCTCAGACGCGTGCGTCTGGGTCATCCAGTGAACGGAATCCACGAGGGGTGGCCCGTCCGGCACGGGCGGGTGACGAAGTCACAAGAGGCGGCGCCATAGTCGAGGTGTCTGCGAGGGCCGGACGATTTCGGTATAACGCGCGGATGGCGCTGCCTCTTGTCGCTTTCGCGACCCGCCCGCTTCGCAGGACGGGCCACCCGTGAGATGACAAGCAGAGATTTGACGGGGGCATCTATCTAGTCGACGAGAGTGGTAACGATCTCGGGCAATTGGATGCACTGGAAATCGACTCTGAGGGAACAGTGACTGCTATCGAAAAGAAGGACGGTCGAGGTATTGGGCGTATAAATCCCAAAACTGGCAAACCTTTTGTCGACCCAGCCATCCAAGTCAGTAAGTTTGGGATCGAACAGGTGTATAAAGCTGGGAAACGCAAAGCTGAAGCGATATTGAATGCTCAGGGTACACGAGGCGATGTCGAGAACATTCCGGGGCATGACTTGGTTTCACAATCTCGCCATATAAAATTTGAGATTCAAGCAGATCGGCCGGATATTCGCGCCGAAGTTGAAAGGCAGCTTGATCGACTACGAGGCGAGTTTCCTCAGTTTACGTTCTCAGTAGAATACGGTGTAAACAAATAAATAGGAGGAGTTATGGGAATCGAAGTGCACTATAGGACGCTCTCCGGAGAAGAGGTGGTATACAGTTTGTCTGGTAATAGTGAGTATGAAGATGTCTGGTTGCCGATAGTTGTAAAAGAGGAATTGGGGTTTATAGATGTTATCGCTTCGGGAGGCCTTCCAGTGTCGCCGGATGATTGTGAACAAATATGTCGCGAGTTCGTTGAGATTCGTAAGGCTCTCTTTGAAACCGGAAAGGAAACGCAAAGGGTCGATCGCTGCATAGCAACATTGCGGGATTATGGCGGTGGGAATACTAGGGATGTGTATATCGGCTGACGCGGGATGGCCGGGAGGTTTATCTCCCGGTTGCGGGGAACGCGGGATTTATTGGTCAGAGGGTTTTCAATGAACGACTCTGAGGGGAAGCACCAGTAAGCAAGTTCCCTCGCCCTCTCGGGGGGAGAGGGTTAGGGTGAGGGGGGGAATGCGGGTGACATACTCCACGGGCCGTTGATTCTCATTTGTATGGAGTATCGCTGGTTGACCGCCCCCTCATCCGCCCTTCGGGCACCTTCTCCCCCTGAAGGGGGCGAAGGGACATGATTCGCCTCGCAACTTGTAGTGGACGGGTTGTTGCGTTATCTGTTCTAAACCCTTTGAGTCTTAAATCCCAAGTCACAAGAGGCCGCGCCATAGATGAGGTGTCTGCGAGGGCCGGACGATTTCAGAAAAATGCGCGGATGGTGCTGCCTCTTGTCGCTTTCGCGACCCGCCCGCTTCGCAGGACGGGCCACCCGTCCCAGCTAAACCTGGTGCGTATTGGATACGGCTTCGTAGATCCCGGACTCCGTGCGACTTTTACCGTACCGAAGGGGTGGCCCAGACGTGTACGTCTGGGTGACGAAGTCACGGGAAGAAGCTGTCCGTCGATCGAACTTGTCTTACAACCAACTTTGAGAATTCGCGGCCCGTCAAAAAGCACGTTGGTCAGCCGCCTCTTGTGGCTCCGCCACTCAGACGCACGCGTCTGAGCCAACCTTGGATAGACGTTGCTGAAACCCTGTAGCGGCGGGGTCTTGCCGCCGAATGTGTGATCCCGTAGCGGCTCACACCGTGGTTCCGGCGAGTTCTTTTTCGGGGGTGCGTTGAATCTCTTCCCCCGGTTCGGCTCGGTGGTGGGTGGCCAGGCCGAGGACCCAGAAGACGTCGAGGAAGATCATGTTGAGACAGGGGACGATGATCAGCGTGAGAGCCGTGGCGAAAACGAGACCGTAAGTCAGCGTGACCGCCATGGGAATCAGAAACTTCGCCTGGAAGCTGGTCTCGAACATCAGCGGCATCAACCCGGCTGCTGTGGTGAGCGAGGTCAACAGAATGGCCCGCAGACGGAGCTTGGCCCCCATCACGTTCGCTTCAAAGGCATCGATCCCGCGGGCAATGCGGGTGTTAATGAAGTCGACCAGCACCAGCGAATCGTTCACAAGAATCCCAGAGAGGGCGAGGAATGCGACACAGCTTAAAAACGTCACTGGATTCCCAGTGACCCAGTGGCCGATGATGGCTCCCAGCACCCCGAACGGAATCGCCGACATGACGACAATTGGTTGAAAATACGACCGAAACAGGCCGGCCAACAGCATGTAGATCAGAAGAAATGCTGCCGGGATTGCGATCAGGAGGCTGCTGAATGATTTTGTCTGTTCTTCAGTCGTACCTAAATAGTTGATCGAAACGTTGGGATGTTCGCGAAGAATGACCGGTTCGACTTCCGATTGGAACTGGGTCATAACCGCGTTGGCATTGTTCTTCGACTGTTCAACGTCTCCATAGATTGAAATCGAGCGTCGCTGTTGTGCTCGATGAATGCTGGTGTAGCTCCGAGTTTCGGTGAGCTCTGCAACTTCCGAAATTGGAACCCAGCGAAACGCTCTTCCTTCATTACTTAGTCCGACTGCATTGACCGGATTGGCGGGCCGTGGGATTCGCAGCATCTCAAGGTTGTAGACTTCGGATCGGAATTGCTCGGGCAACCGAACCATGATTTTGACATCTTCCCGATTCCGCGTAATGCGTCTCGCTTCGATTCCATACAGGGCGAATCGCACAAAGTTGCCGAGCTCGCTCACGGTGATTCCAGTAGCCCTTGCTGAAGGAAGTAGCCGCAATTGCACTTCGCGCTTCCCAAGATCGTAATCGTCGTCGAGGTCCACAACGCCTTCATAGGAAGCCAGCTCGGTTTTAATCTGTTCGGAGACTGCATAGAGCTCTCCAAGATCTTCGCCCACAACCTTGATCTCGATATCTTTTCCGGCTGGGCCTCCGCTCATGGCTTCCCATTTCACAGAATTCACACCGGTCAACGTTTCCGTGATCTTCCGAAACTCCATCAACAATTCTTCGCTTGAGCGGAGTCCTCGCTTTTCTCGTTGATCAGCTTCCAAAAGTTCGACAATCACCTGACCGAGATGAGATTGCTGGCTTCCGCCTGTTGCACCGGTTCCACCAAGGTTGATCTGTGAACCGACTGTCGTCTGGACCGTGTTCACTTCGGGAAAGCGTTCGGGATCAGCAATCAATTCAGAAACGGAGATCAATTTCTCTCTCGTCGTATCAATCACGGTTCCGATCGGCATTTCGATATCAGCCGTGACGGTTTCACTATCCATTTTTTGTATAAATTCAAAGGGAACGATGCCGCCGGCCATCAGTCCAATAGACATGAACACCAGCGAAATCGCTCCGGCGATCGTCACATAGCGCCACCGCATGGCTCCTCGAAGGATGACCTCGTACGGTTTCATCAGGACGTTCTGCATGAACGATTCCTGGAAATCTTCCAGCCTGTGCCAGAGTTTGCGGATGCCGGTGTTGCTGGACTGGCGTTCGGCGGAGCCTTTCTTTTTCGGTTTCTTCAGATGTCGCAGGTGAGCGGGGAGGATCACCAGGGCTTCGATGAGCGAGACGGAGAGAGCCGCGAGGACGACGATCGGCAGTTCCCGCATGAAGTCGCCGATGCGGCCCTTGATGAACAGCAGTGGAGCGAACCCGGCGATGGTGGTTGTCACCGCGACAATCACCGGCCACATCACCTCCTCGGCTCCACGGACGGCGGCTTCGGTCGATTCCTCGCCTTCTTCGACGTGCCGAAAGATGTTCTCGCCGATCACGATGGCATCGTCGACGATAATCCCCAGCACGATGATCAGCCCGAACATCGACAGCAGATTGATCGAGACGCCGAACATCCACATCACCAGAAAGGTGCCCATGAACGAGATCGGCAGTCCCATCGCGGCCCACAGAGCGACCCGCCAGTTGAGGAACAGAATCAGCGAGAGGAGCACGAGCACTAGCCCCGACATCCCGTTGCGGGTCATCAGGTCTAGACGCCCGCGGATGAATCGCGACAGATCACTGTGCAGAGCGATTTCGAAGTTGTGGCGGAACGGGTCGGCGTAGCTTGTTTCGTAGATCTGCTTCGGATCGGGCCGGCCGGCGATCCAGTTGACCGTGCTGGAGAACTTCGCCAGGGCAATCGCGAACGGCCGGCTGTACCAGGGCTGTTTCGCCGCCGCTTCCAGTCCGTAGGCATCGAAGTCGGCCTGCTGCTTGCCGCGAACGTAGGCCCGCACCATGTTGGCGATCTGGATCGCGTCCTGCGATTTCGTCTTCTGAATGATCAGGGTGACGGACGGCTTCCCGTTGAAGTAGCTCTCGATATCGACATCGACGAACTCATCCCGAATTGTCGCCACGTCGCGGAGGTAGATCTTCTTTCCGGTCGGCGTGTTCTTGACGACAATATCGCCCAGCTCTTTTCCCTCGATCTCTTCCCCGAGCGTCCGCACATTCACATTCGCGCGGGGACCTTTCAGGTTGCCGGCGGAGACATCGAGATTGGTGGCCCGGATAGCGGAGGCGACTTCCTGAAAGGTCAGGTCGTATTCAAGCAGCATCAGCGGGCGGATCTCGACGCTGATTTCGTCGTCCCGGGTGCCGGAAATGGTGATGTCACTGATCCCCGGCAGTTCGAGCAGTTCGTCGCGCAGATCGCGAGCCGCCTTCTTCAGTTCGGCTTCGCTTCCTTCCCCGAACAGCGAAACCGACAGTACCGGCAGCATCGGCTCGACATTGCGCACGGTGATGCTCTCAATATCGTCGGGCAGCTCGTTGTTGATCGCACTGATCTCGATATCGATCTTCTCGCGGACCGTATCGATGTCGTCGACTTCGTTGTACAACGTGGCGACCGTCGTACTCATTCCCTCCTGAACCGTCGAATCGACCTTCTCGATTTCTTCGAGATCGCGGATCGCCTCTTCGATTTTGATCGTGACCGCTTTTTCGAGTTCATCGGGCTGCACGGCTGGGTAGATCACCGAAATCGTGACCTGATCGGGCCGCGTTTCGGGGAACATTTCCCGCACGAGCGTGAACGCGAGCGCCGTCCCGGCGAACAGCAGGACGAGCATCAGCATGTTCACCAGAACCGAATTGTTAACGCTGAACCGTGGAAGCGACATAGATTCGAGTTCAAAAAAGAGGCGGGATGAAGCCCCTGGAGTTTAGTTGGGCCATGGGGAATTGCACAGCGGACTTTTCGCCGCACCCGCCGCCGCGAGATGAGAATGCAGTGCCCCTCCCGGCTTGATGTGACTCGGGGAACGCGTAAAGATTCCTGTGCACTTCCCCTGAACCCAAGACGACCCCGAGTTTTCTGCGTGAGCCGCCAACAGAATCTGTTTGAAGATGCTGCCGAACTGAAATGGCAGCAGGCCAGTCGCGACGACCAGCTGTTCGCGGCTGTGGTCTTCAATCGTCCTATGGAGACAGCTTACCACTATCTGGTTCCGACCGGACTGCGGGAAATGATCCAGCCCGGACAGCGTGTTCAGGTTCCGCTGGGACGTGGCGATCGTCCGACGAATGGCTTCTGCGTGGAACTGACCCACGGACTTCCGGGAGAGATCAAGAAGCCGCGGAGATTCAAAGAGGTTCTGGCCGTCCTCGATCGCGAACCGCTAGCAGATCGGAAGATGCTCGCGCTCACGAAGTGGATTGGCGAGTACTACCTCTGCTCCTGGGGGCAGGTGCTGCACGCCGTCATTCCCGCTGCCGTCAAGAACAGTGCGGGAACCCGGCAGATCAAGCTGATCCAGATCGCCCCGGAGATGGTCGATCAACTCGAAGAGCTGCAGCTGTCTAAAAAGCAAAAGGGAGTGATCGCCGCGTTGCAGGAAGCGGGCGTGCCGCTGCCGGTCGATCAACTGGCCGAAGCCGCCGGCTGCGGAGTATCGCCGATTAATACGCTGCTCAAGAAAGATGTCCTCGAAGCGCTTCGTGAAACGCGAATGCACTTCGAGCCGGCCCTTCGTCCGGTGGAACGGGAGAAGGATCTCAACCTGTCGTTTCAGCAGCAGGCGGCTCTCACGGCGATCATGAAAGCGATTGACCAGCGGAAGGCGGCTCCGCGATCGGCAGCCGAGGGGACCGAGGAGGTGAAGTCGGTCGATCTGTTCGGCGGCAACAAAACATTCCTGCTGCACGGCGTGACCGGGTCCGGCAAGACCGAAGTCTACATTCGTGCGATCCGGCACGCGGTCGATTTCGGTCGGCAGGCCATCGTGCTCGTTCCGGAAATCAGCCTGACGCCGCAGACGATTCGCCGCTTCCGCCGCCGATTCGATTCCGTTGCCGTGCTGCACAGTCATCTGAGTGACAGTGAACGACACTGGCACTGGCAACAGATTGCAGCCGGCAAAGTGCAGGTCGTGGTCGGGGCCCGCAGTGCGATCTTCGCCCCGACGCCTCGACTCGGGTTGATCGTCATCGACGAAGAACACGAAACGACCTTCAAGCAGGAAACCAATCCTCGGTATCACGCCCGGGAAGTGGCCCGCAAACGGGCGGAGATGGAAGGCATTCCCCTCGTCCTCGGCTCGGCCACGCCGATGCTCGAAAGCTGGTGGAACGCGAAGAATCGCAGTTACCACCTCGTCAGCATGCCGGAGCGAATCGAGAAGTTGCCGATGCCGCCGGTCGTCACGGTCGATACCGTCAACGATCCACTCATCCGGCGTGGACACAACATCGGACGGGCGCTCAAGAACGCGATCGATCAGGCTCTGAAGAACGACGGGCAGATCATTCTCTTCTTCAACCTCCGCGGATTTACCCCCGTGCTCTGGTGCCGAGCCTGTGGCGAGAAACTGAGTTGTCCGCATTGTGCGACCAGCCTGACCTGGCACAAGGACAAGAGGCTTTGTCTGTGTCACACCTGCGACTTCTCAGCGCCCATGCCATCGCACTGCCCGAAGTGCAAGAAACCCGGCATGCGGCATTTCGGCTCCGGGACACAGCGGCTCGAGGAAGAGGTCCGTGACAAATTTCCCGGCGTGGCCGTCCTGCGAATGGACAGCGATTCAATGCGGAAGCCGGGCAGCCACGACGAAGCTCTGGAGCGATTCCGTCACGGCGAGGTCTCCATCCTGCTGGGGACACAGATGATCGCCAAGGGGCTCGACTTCCCGAATGTCACGCTGGTTGGCGTTGTCGATGCAGACACCGCGCTGCATCAGGTCGATTTCCGAGCTTCCGAACGCACGTTTCAGCTGATCTCTCAGGTCGCGGGACGAACAGGCCGCAGTTCCCGCGGCGGCCGAGTGCTGGTGCAGACAATGCAGCCTGACGCTGAAGCGATCCGCTTTGCCGCCGGTCACGATTACGTTGGTTTCGCTCAACGAGAGTTGGGGCACCGGGAAGTACGCCGCATGCCGCCGCAGACCGCTCTGTTGCGAATCATCCTGCGAGGCAAGCATGAAGAGCCGCTAGAGGCGGCGTCTCTGGTGATGGGCGATATTCTTCGCGATTACTCGAAAGAACTTCCCGACTCGTACCGCTTCCTTGGTCCCGCTCCCGCCCCGCTGGCCCGACACAAGGATTACTTCCGCTATCATCTGCTGATCACGGCGCCTTCACATGAAGCTCACCGCACCCTGCTGAAAGGCTGCCGCGAAAAGATCGACAAGATCCCTGACATCGAATACGCCCTGGATGTCGATCCCCTGCAGATGCGGTAAAGGCCGGTATCGGTACTCCACTCTGCGACTCACTCCGTTATCGCCACAAAAAAACTCCTCGCGAGTTGTGGTTCGCGGGGAGTTTCTTGAGGGCGGGTTGCGGACTTGCTTACGAAATCTCGGGGACTTCGAATCCTTTGCGGTACTTGCGTTTCAGGAACGAGTTGGCCTTCTCGGCGTGGTCGCCGGTGAAGCGTTCCGTTTCGGGGTTGTGCGCGAGCATCGGGCTCAGACGGATTTCGGAGTCGCTCATTTTGTAGCCGTGAGCGCCGAGGTGCTGTTCCATCTGAGTGAGCAGATCGTCCCAGACCTTGCGGGCGGCATCGTTCGGCAGGGTGACGTCCTGAATGACTTCGGAGTTGAAGTCCTCTCCACAACGGAAGCCGATGTTGGCCAGATTGCACCAGCCGGTCGAATCGTGGCCGACAGAAACCTCGGCTTTCAAATCGGAGTTGTCGCCCTTGCGGACAGCTTCGATGAAGTTGAGTGCATGTGACGTTCCCGAGGAGCCACGGAATTCGCGGATCTTCTTGCCGTTCTTGTCGTAGGCATCGCCACCGCCGCGACGTCCGTTGTAGCGGCCGCCTTCGCACTGCACGACGTAACCGCTGGTTGTTCCACGGTAGTTGAGTCCCTTTTTGTCGCCCGGTTCGGCGGGCAGGTTGCTCAGGCCGATATAGGTCGGAATCTCGCCGGTGTCGAAGTAAGCGAAGTGAACGTTCGGCGTATCGCCGGCATCGTTCCAGACCACGCGGCCGCCGCCGGCCATGATCTGGCTCGGCAGCTTGACGGAATCCTGGAAAACGACGTTGCGGACGTCGTCGAGTACGTGGACGCCCCAGTTGCCCATCTCACCGGAGCCGGTGTTCCAGTCCCAGTGCCAGTCGTAGTGGAATTTGTTGCGATAGAGCTCTTCATCCTGAGCAGGTCCGAGCCAGAGATCGTAATCGACGCCTTCAGGAATCGGCAGCGGCTTGGAGCGTTTGCCGATGGAAGAACGGACGCCGTAGCGGCAGACCTGCACGCACTGAATCTTGCCGAGTCCCTGTTCTTCGTGCAGGAACCGTTTGGCTTCTTCCTGGATCGGCGAGGACCGCTGCTGCGTTCCGATCTGCACGATGCGGTTGTACTTCCGAGCCGCATTGACGACCTGCCGACCTTCCCACTGACTGTGCGACAGCGGTTTTTCGACATAGACATCCTTGCCGGCTTCCATAGCCCAGATGGCGGCCAGGCAATGCCAGTGGTTACAGGCGGCGATCGTCACGGCATCGATGTTCGGATCTTCGAGCATCTTCCGCAGATCGGTGTAGGCTTTGGCGTTGGGAGCATTCTTCAGAGCATTGCCGGTGCGGGCTTCATCGGGGTCGACGACTGCGGCGATGTTGACGCTTTCCAGCGAGCTGAACTGCTTGAGATGTTCCCCGCCACGTCCCCCCATCCCGATGATGGCGATGTTGATCGTTTCATTGGCGGCTCGTGTTTCCCGTACGCCAGCTGCTGACAGCGAAACAAATGCCCCCGCAGCGAGGCTGCCCTTGAGAAACTGTCGACGATCCAATGCACACATATTTCAAAATCCTCACGCAAGTTGAGTTAGCGGAATTCGAGAACGCATTCCCGTTGGTTGATGGATCGGCCAGCATAAAAAGAATGACGATCCGACGCAATTTCAATCGGAAGAGGCTTGTTTGGAGCGGTGGATCAGAATCTGAAAGGAACGGGACGCGGAAGAAATGCTCGGAGGCTGAAGACAGACCGCTTGTTGCTGCGCAATACAGAGATGAATCTCTGTACCATCCCTGGTTTTACGCCTGCTCTTTCTCGGCGTTCTGCTTCGCGAGGTTGGCATTGAGCTCGGCTTCGGCTTCATCGGGCGTGAGTTCCACGATCTGACCGCTCCTCCAGGTGATGAATGGAGTGTTCGTTTGCCGTGAGACCGCGATCGCTCTTCGAGTAGCGTTGATGAACGCTGCGTTGGCGAGCTTCGTCCGCTCTTCAATGTTAAAGGCTTTGCCCATTACCGAATTCTCGATGATTGAATTGACTGATATCGTGCTTCGTCGAAGATTGTGGCTGCAGCCTCTTCAGTGCCTTTTCGCGCCACAAGCAACGGGGGTGTCAGAGTGGCATCATAAAACCACATTGAGTCGACTCTTGAATTATATAGCTCGAACAGATTTTGCAGGCCCAAAACATACCGTCTTCTGATATCGGATTCTTCGATGTGGTGCCCACCTTGACAAACGCGGTTACTGACTCGTCGAACAGCTAGATCAGGAGTCGGTAACCAAAGAAAAAATAACGAAATCTCGTAACCACTATTTCGCAGGTTGGTGAACAGCCTCGCGTAGGTTCGGCCGGATAGGGTCGTTTCAAATCCGAAACTGGCGTTCTTCATCGCCAATTCTTCGATTCTCTTCAAGAGTAAACGTCCTGCCTGCACGTTTTGGGTCTCTGGTGCGAAGGGGGCCAGCCCGGCAGCAATAAGATCTGCGTTGAGAAACTCGCGGCACTCGACGAAATCAGGCAGGTAGTCTCTTGCGAACGTCGTCTTCCCAGCACCATTCGGGCCTGCGATAACATACAGCTGAGGCTTTTCCATCTCAGCCTTGTCCCTCGTCTGACTCGTTCTCGTCCTTATCCTCCTCGGTGCCCAGTTCCCAGCCTTTGATGCGGCCGCGGACCAGTTCGATGTGCATGTGCAGGTTGTAGAACTCTTCCATGTACGAAAGAGGAACGTTGACTTCGCTGAGTTCGGTTGAGATCCGATCCAGGGCTTTGAGTAAACGTTCTTTGTCCGCCGGATCGTTCGAACGGAGTTGTTCCTGATCGATCTTTCGCAGGGTGCCATACCAGCGGTAAATCCGCGAGCGAATCTGCCAGCGGTAGATGGGCGGGGCGAGTTTGATCAGCGGAATCGCCAGGGTGAGTAATGGAACGAGCAGAATCTTCGTGCGATTCAGAAACGAGGCGATCCAGAAGGGCAGATAGCGGTTCAGGAACGAGGGACCCGATTCGAAGAAATCGACCGCAGCCGGGTGAGCTTCGTATTCGATGTAATCGAGAGAGGGAAACTCGCCGGGCGGCACCAGCAGATTGCCTTCGGCATGGACCTGATTGGCGGCTTTGCAGAGAACCGGGATGAAGGCGTCGTGCAGTTCGGACGTGCAGATCAGGTTGGCGACCGGAGCCAGCAGAGGAACGGCTGTTTCCGGCCGGTTCTCTTTCAGGTTGACGATTCCTTCCTGCAGCGTGATCGCTGAGAGAGCCGGGAACAGCAGGCGATAGGTTTCATTCCTGCGGAACGGCATCAGTTTGATCTCGGGCATCGCGAACATCTGCTGGAGCAGGGGACTGGTGGGCGAGGTGACCATGCAAAGGCCATCGAGCTGGCCCCCTTTCAACTGTTCCAGAGCCCTGGCGTTGGGCTCGCGTGAGATCGTGATCTTTCCGTCAATGGGATTGCCGCTGACAGGATCGACCAGGCCGTTCGAGGCGAGAAGGCGAACCATCAACGCTTCGGTTCCACTGCCGGGAGGGCCGATGTTGACCCGCTTTCCAGCCAGGTCGTTCAAGCTCGAAGCGCTTGTTTCCGCACTGGTAAAAATCCAAAGCGGTTCAAAGTACAGACTGGCGATGGCTTCAACGCTTCGTCCGGAGAGTGTGGCCGGCTTTGATCCGCCCTGCACGATCGCGAGATGGACATCGTTGTCTTCGAGCAGAAGCTCGTAGTTCTCCACCGTGCCCGCCGTCTCGATGATCTCAACGTCGATCCCTTCCTGCTCGAAGATCTCGGCGTACTTCTGGGCGGTCTCGTAATAAGCGCCTGATTTCGATCCGGTGGCGATCTTGATGTATCCGGGAGGAGCGGGCTCCACGAACATCCAGGCCACGATGAAGCCCGTCAGCGACAGCAGCGCGACCGGCCCCCAAATCGCAAAGGCATCCCGGCTTGAACGTTCGGCTTCTTCAAAGAAGCCAGGTTTCTTATCTGCGGAGTCGGAGGGCGAGTCTGGCGAATGCTTCATGGTTGGTCGTATCCGGAAGATGTGCGTCGCAAAGAAAGCGGCCCCGAGTTACTCGGGGCCGTTCTGATTATGACATACTTCCGGTCACGGGAACATCGTGCTCTTCGATGGGCACCTTACGAACCCGATTATCGGCCATCTTCTGCATCTCGACTTTGAAAACACCCCGTTCGGCATGAGCGACTGCCGAGTCACTTTCGACAGAACAGGGAAGCGTGACGGTTCGCTGCACATGGCCGGTGGGCCGTTCGCGACGAACGACATGATCGCCCGACTGGAGCGGCAGCGAGTTCAGATTCGCAACCACCTGCAACGTATTACCGACAAGTGTCAGTTCGACATCCTGTGACGCAAGCCCCGGCAGATTCATCAGCAGAACGACCGTATCGGCCGTCTCGACCACATCGATGGCGGGGATCCAGTCGCAGTTGGCGTCCTGAGTGTTGCGGAATTGTCCCCAGATTTCTTCGCCGCGATTCCAGGCCATATCAACCATGCGATCGAGTTCCGTGCGGAAGCGGTCCACGGCTTGAGTAAAGCGGGCGTTGTTCGGTTCGGTTCCAGTCTGACGGCTCATCGTAAGTTCCTCCGGTTATATAGGGCGGCACGATTCACTGCGGAATGGTTTGAATCAATCACTGAGTTCGAAACGCAACCGCCCCGATTGTACTCTCTCAGGCCGGAGTGATGAGAAATCAATCCGCCTGGACATGAATTTTCCGTGGTCGAGCCCGGGGAATTCTCGGAAGCGAGATCTCCAGGACGCCATGAGTCATTTTCGCAGAGATTCGCTCATAATCGAGCTCATCACTCAAAATAAACGACCGATAGAAGTCGCCGACCTGATACTCCTGATGCAACAGCTTGGCTTCGTCCGGAATAATTTCCTTGACCCGCCCGAATAGAGTCAGCTTGTTGTCCTCGATCTGAAGTTCCAGTCGTTCCACCGAGACACCGGGAAGATCGGCCCGTAAGACAAGCCCTTCTTCGGTGCCGAAGATATCGATCGGAGGTGTGAAGAGCAGACGGCGTGCCTGAATCGCGGAATCTTCAGGACTGCGGGAGGAAATGTTCCCCTCGTCGCTACGGGATTCCGTTTCCCGACGGATGGTCAGTTCGTGGGTCTGCGACTCGGAGCTTTCCTGAGATTGCTCTTCGCGTTCGTCCGAATGATTATTCACAGATTCACCTTCTCGAAACCGGGATCTTGGAGCTGCCCTGGTGTTGCCGCGTCAGGATGTGATGACTGGAATCTGCCGGGCCTGCGTCTGAGGGGCACGAGGCAGTGTGATTTTCAACACGCCTTCCTTCAGCTCCGCGGTCAATTCGTCTTCATTGACCCGCTCAGGCAGGTTCAGCACTCGCTCCCATTTCCCGTGCATTCTTTCCTGGCGACGGAACTGATCCTGAGGAATCGAACTGTCGACCGACCGCTGTCCGCGAATCGTCAGCACGCCCGAAGAAATGCTCAGGTCGAGATCTTCCGGCAGGACGCCCGGGATTTCGGCGGTGATGATGAGCTGGTTGTCGAACTCGTAGAGATTGACTGCGGGAAACGCTCGAAGCGAGCGGGCGTTGCGGCTCGACATCTGCATACTCTGCAGCAGGCGATCCATTTCCCGCTCAAATTCTTCCAGCGATCCCCAGGCATTCCCCCAGCGAAAAACAGGCATGGTTGAAGTCGCTCCGCAGATGACCGGGCAGTCGGTTGAAAAGCTTAAAAGACTGCCGCACAAGAACTTACATTGGCCTTTTCTGGATAATGTCGCAAATCATATGCCATGGGTGGCGGGAAACGTGTGTGTCTGTAAGTCATTTCAGGTCAACATGTTCTGTCTGTTTTTTGTGCGGTCGCCTGTTGCTGCGAAAGCCCCCGCAGCCTGCCAGTGTGGCAGCGGGCTGCTTTTCAGGGTCTGGGCAGAAGGTCACCGGTCCCGCCCCTTGGAGGGGAGCAGAGTGGCCAGTATCATGAGGAATTGCCGATACCCCTGTCATTCGCGAGACGCCCGAATGACAGTTCATTCGGGACACTCCCTTCACCCTCACGCTCTCACGAGGATTGGCCATGCTGGACACCGGACACGCCGTGTATGTGGGGAGCTTCGATCCCTTGACGCTCGGGCATGAAGATGTGATCCGTCGCGGAGCTCATATTTTTCGCCAGCTCACAGTCGGCATCGGGATCAACCCGGACAAGAAACCGTTGTTCTCGCCCGAAGAGAGACTGCAGCTCATTCGCGATGTCGTCGCGGATCTCGATAACGTGCAGGTCGATACCTTCACAGGGCTGGCCGTTGATTTCGTCAAGCAGCATCAGGCCGCCGTGATGCTTCGCGGCGTGCGGACGCTTTCGGATATCGAAGCCGAGTTCACAATGACCCTGGCCAACCACACGCTGGAGCCGGAGATTGAATCGGTGTTCCTGATGGCCAGCGAGCAGTACACGCATATTTCGAGTTCGCTCATCAAACAGATCGCCCAGATGGGCCGCGACTCAGCCGCGGACAAACTGGCGCAGTTTGTCCCTCCGCAGATCATCAAACCGCTGGTGGCGAAGTACTCGTAAAGCTGCTGTCAAAAGCCGCCGATCGCAATTCGAAACCTGTATCTTCCGGCAAGGCTGTGCTACAACGGAAAGAGGCCTGCCGCCCGCCGGGAGGTCGTCTCACAACTGAAATATCACGCCTGTGGATTCCCGCGGTGTGCCCATCGAACGACATTCGAGGAGACTGAAATCATGGTAAAGACCGCTTCGACAATGCTGCCGCTCGGAAGTCCCGCTCCCGACTTTTCCCTGCCGAATGTAGACGGCAAGACTCTGTCACTGTCCGACCTGCCGAAAGACAAACCGCTGCTGGTGATGTTTATCTGCAATCATTGTCCGTTTGTGCTGCATTTGAAGTCGGCACTGGCTGAGTTCGGCGACGAGTATCAGAAGAAGGGACTGACCATCGTCGCGATCAGCTCGAACGATGTCGAGAATTATCCGGATGACAGCCCGGAGAAGATGAAGGAAATGGCCGCAGCGAGCGGCTGGAATTTCCCGTATCTGTACGACGAATCGCAGGAAGTCGCCAAAGCGTATCAGGCGGCCTGCACACCCGACCTGTTCCTGTTCGATAAGGATCATAAGCTCGTCTATCGTGGTCAGTTCGACGACAGCCGCCCCGGCAACGGTCTGCCTGTAAACGGAGCCGATCTTCGCGCAGCCGCCGACGCCGTCCTGGCGGGCCAACCCGTTCCCGAGCAGCAGAAGCCGAGCATTGGTTGCAACATCAAATGGAAAGACGGGGCCGCTCCGAATTACTTCACCGGACAGCCAGCTGTCTGAAAGGTCCGTTCATGACCGAAGAGCAGAGTCTGCATCGCGGCCGGTTTCTGGAGCTCGTTTCTCAAAACGGATGGGAATTCGTTCGCCGGGCAAACTGTACGACGACCGTCGCCATTCTTGCCGTGACGGAGAATGACGAGTTGCTCTTCGTAGAACAGTTTCGTCCGCCGATCGGTGCGGAAGTGCTCGAACTTCCCGCCGGTCTGGTCGGTGACGATCCCGGCCAGGGAACCGAGGAGGTCGCCATCGCAGCCAATCGGGAACTCGAAGAAGAAACCGGGTTCACGGCACGATCTCTGCACACGTTGGGAACGTTCTGTTCTTCAGCCGGACTGACCGATGAAACGACGACAATCTGCCTCGCTGTGGGTTGTCGGCAGACTGGGCCGGGTGGGGGGATTGGCGGAGAATCGATTCGAATTCACAAAATTCCGAGAAACGAAGCTGCTTCCTGGCTGGCTGAACGCGTAAAATCGGGACAGTTGCTCGACGGCAAAGTCTGGACGGCGTTTGCTCTGGCTGAGCGTGCCGGCTTTTCTGATCTCACCGAGGACTGAGGGGTTCTTCCTCTACCTGAGGCAACGTAGCATTTCGGATGGAACCGCAGTCTGCCTTGCGGTCCCGAGCTGACGGGAATTTATTTATGGATGTGCTGCGAAACGTTGCACGGCTTGTTCTGATCTCTGCTCTTGGGCTGAGTTTCTCATTCCCGGTCCATGCCGATCCCCGTCTCGACCAGCAGTTCCCTCCAGATTCCGGAACCGACAGCCAGGACGTTTTCGACACCTATCGCCAGAAGCTCTCGGAGATTCAGGCCGAACTGGCCGCTCTGGGGCGACCGGTTCCGTCCAGCTTGTCGCTGGCGGGCGACGGACTCGCTTTCTATCTCGATGCTCCTTACGTCGCTCAGTATCACACCAATCAGCGGCAGCAGCGGTTCGTGCTCGGTCGCATCGTGGTTCTCAATAAAACCAATCGGGAAGTGACATTCAATCCCCGGAAGATCGTTCTCGACGCCGGCGGACAGAAGATCGAGTTCCGCCCCGTTGAGGATTTCGAGGGCTACACGTCGTTCCAGCGGGAGCGACGTCATTACAGTCTTTCGGAACTTCAGGTGCCGGAGCAGCTCACCGCTCCAGCTGGTCAGGTGGCTTCCAGCTGGGTCGTCTTCAACGGGCTTCCGGCCGGGACCTCCGTTCCGCCGCTCAAGCTGTTGATTCCCATTGACGGGAAGACGCATGAATTCGATATGAGTCTGTTCGGTCGGGCTCAACTTAAGTGGCGTCGCGAAACCATCGGGCCGCGTGATGTGCTGGCCCTGACGACGATTCACGGCGAAGTCAATCCGCTGAATCTGGCGACAATTGTCGATGACATGACCGAACTGGCTGTCGACGATGTGGCCCGGGTGATCATGCATTTTGACAAGGAAGCCGCCGCGGTTGATCCGCACCTGCTTCAATGGTTTGCGACCATGGCGGTGATGGCGGGACGCGAATCGACCAATCAGCCGCAGTTCGAGTTTCCGTCAATTCCACCGCTCATCAGCGAAGTGCATCTTTCGTCTCTGCCCGATCCCGATCACATCGTTCGGCAGGAAAGTGTCAGCGGTCCCGCTCGTTCCCACGAGGATCTGCTCGATGCCATGCTCGCCGCGACGCACGGCATTTACGAATCGATTCCGCTCAACGAACTGATTGCTGAGATCCGTTCCGGACACCGGCTCTCGCGATACGCCGCTCTGGTTCACGGGGCGATGAGACTGCCCGCTGGTTTCTGGTCGGAGATTGCCGAGATCCTCAACACGACCGACGATCCTGCCCTGCAGCGGGCTGCATTGATCGCGTTGGGCGAGTTTCCCGATCCGCAGGCAGTCACGCTGTTGAAGCAGTCGGTCCGCAGTGCGGATAACGCCATCTCCGAAGCCGCCCTCAGCAGTCTTGGCAGTTCGCGTTTCCCGGTCCATCATCAGGCGTTGCTGGCGATGCTCAATGAGTCGCCGGAAATTCAGTCCCGCGTGATCGGCACGTTCGCGAAGTATCCTCGACCCGAATGGTCGGACAAACTGTACGAATTCGCCCGTACTGGCAATGAAGAAACACGCATCGAATCGCTGCAGGCGCTCAATACCCTAGGGCATCCGCAGTTGCACGATCTTCTCGTCGGAATTCTCAAGAGCGACGACAAGAAGCTTCAGGCGATTGCCTTCGAAATGCTGGCCGCTCGCGAGGACGACGCCAGTCGACAGGAGTTGATTCGATTCGCCTTGAAAAGGATTGAAGCGGAGTATCCAGACCGTCAGTCGCTGCAGGCCATCGCCAAATACCGCGTGCAGGCCGCTGTGCCGACACTGCTCGGTTATCTGGAGCAGGAAAACTCGCTGCGGGACACCCTGATTAACACGTTGGCGAAGATTGGCGACAATCGGATCGTCGAGCCCCTGCTTACGGTTTATCCAGAACTTGAGGTGTCCGAACAGGAGGCCGTTCTCAGGGCCGTGGGCCAGATCGATCAGAACAGTCTGCTCGACTTCGCTCCGAACGCGTTGCTCAAGGAAGATCAGCATCTGACCAACGTGCTCGTGAGCCTGCTGCAGGGATCGACCGACGAACGAGCGGTCGATGTCCTCATCGCTCTGATTGAGAAACGTCCTGAAGACAGCCCGGTCGCGACCTCGCTGATTCGTGCGCTCGGTGGATTTCTGAGTGATCGCTCACGCAGTTACCTGATCAAGGTTCGCGATTCCGACTCGGAAGCCCGCAGTCAGATGGCTGCGGCGGCTCTGGATGCGATGTTCTCCCGCTCGCCGGTCAATCATATTTACCAGCAGGCGATGTCGACGTTGCGTCAGGGCGATGCGGCTCTGGCCGTGCTTCAGTTCTCGCTCGTACTCGATTTCGACTCCGACTTCCCTCATGCGATTCAGGGCCGGGGGCTCGCCTATCAGCATCTCGATCAGTACGACCAGGCGCTTGCCGACTTTGAACATCTGCTTTCGATCGATCCCCGCTGGCCTTCCGCGCAGGGAACCGTGGGGCAGATCCTGATCTCGATGTATCGCTTTGAAGATGCCCGTCCGTATTTCGATCGGGCGATTTCGCAGGATCCCAAGAAGGCTGTCTGGTATTCCTCACGCGGCCATGTGAACTCGATGCTCGAACGCTTTCCGGATGCCGAGGCGGATTACCGTCGGGCCCTCGAACTCGATCCGGAACTTATGACCGCCATCACCGGCGTGGCACTTTCGCTGGCCATTAACGGCAAGGTCGATGAAGCGGTTGAACAGCTCAAACGCGGGCGTGTGCAGCATGGCGATGACGCGATTTTCGCCTACAATGCGGCCTGTACTTACACTCGAGCCGCTGAGTACCTTTCGAGGCACGCCAACGCAGCCGCCGACCAGAAAATGCGAATCGATCGCCTGGTCGACTCCGCCTTCGAGGAGCTGAATCGGAGCGTCAAGCAGGGCTACATCGATGCCAACTGGACGCGGAAGGATCCCGACCTGGAACTCCTTCACGAAGACGACCGGTTCGCAGCCGTCCTCGATGCGATGAAGAAGGCTCAGAGTGAAGCCTCCAATTCGAGATAACCGGCTCCAGCCCCATTCGTGAAATCGCCGTGTCAGAATCAACTCCCGTCGACCAGACACTTACGCCCCGCATTGGCATTGTTACCGTCTCTGATCGCGCCAGTCGCGGCGACTACGAGGATCTCGGCGGCCCCGCCATTCGCGATTATCTCCGCGAAGTCCTGACGACATCGTTTGAGCCGCACGCGGTTATCATTCCCGATGAGCAGTCGCTCATCCAAACCGAGCTCTCGCGACTCTCCGATGATCTCGGCTGCTGTCTGATCGTGACGACAGGCGGAACGGGACCGGCTCTCCGTGATGTGACTCCGGAAGCCACCGAAGCGGTCTGCCAGAAGCTGATGCCCGGCTTCGGCGAGCTGATGCGGAAGGTTTCGCTGGAGAAGGTGCCGACCGCGATTTTGTCGCGTCAAACGGCCGGGATTCGCGGGCAGAGTCTGATTATCAATCTGCCGGGGCAACCCAAAGCCATCCGCGAGTGTCTGGACGCTGTCTTTCCCGCTGTGCCATACTGTATCGATCTGATCGGCGGTCCGTTTCTGGAAACCGATCCTGACCGGCTCCAGGCGTTTCGTCCGAAAAAGAAATAGCCGGCCCGTTCCTCACTCCCGCTCGTGAAAGGAATGTGTTCGATGCTCTCCCGTCTGTTGCGCTGCTGCCTCGTCTCGGGGATGCTCCTGTTCTCCACCACCCATTCGATTCAGGCAGCTGACCCGCTCACGCTGACCTGGGAAAAGAACATGCTCCGCATCCACAGCGAGCAGATTCCCGGTGGTTCGATTGAGATCTGGTATCTGGAAGCCTACTGCCGACCTGGTTCCACCGATCGGGAATGGCGGGAAACGGTGATTCCGCATCAGACCGAACTGGTCTCTAGGAGTGAAGATGGTACTCAACTCACGTTGAAGTGTCGGCTGGAAGACGGCGTCGAGGTGACTCATCAGATTCGAGCAGAAGCCGATGAAATCCAGTTCGATGTGACCGCTCACAATCCGACGAAAGCCGTTTCCGCCGCCCACTGGGCTCAACCCTGCATGCGGGTGGGGGCGTTCACTGGTTGCGATCGGAAAGACGAGCCGTATGCCTACATTCAACGCAGCTTCGTTTTCCTCAATGGTCAACTCGAGCTGATGCCGACCCCCGGCTGGGCGACTGAAGCCCGCTATGTTCCCGGTCAGGTCTGGGCGGCACCCGGAGTCGATCGGGACGACGTGAATCCCCGCCCGTTGAATCCTCACGTGCCCTCGAACGGACTGATCGGCTGCTTCAGCGGCAACGACGAGCAACTCCTCGCCATGGCGTGGGAGCCGTATCAGGAGTTGTTCCAGGGAGTCATCCGCTGTCTGCACAGCGACTTTCGCCTGGGTGGACTGCAGCCCGGAGAAACGAAATCCATTCGCGGCCGGATCTATCTGCTGCCCAACGACATCGATCAGCTGCTCACGCGGTATCGCGAAGACTTTCCCGAGCAGAACTAATTTCTCTTAACACCCGGTTTCAACATGCCCCGCGATCTTCCACTCACCACCGAGAACCTTACCGCGTTCCACGAGTACGCTCAAACCCGCGTTTCGTCAGGACGCTTCCAGACCCTGCAGGAATGTCTGACCGCGTTCAGCGAAGTCCAGGAACTGCGTCAGGCTCTGGCCGAAATCAACGGCATGCACGAAGCCGCCGCCGGCTGCGGCTACTCCCGCGATGAAATCGCCGCCCAGTACGAAGCCCGCCTCGAAATGCTTCTACGCGAGTAGACCCGGGCAAGGTGCCAGCGAATCCCAACCCGAAACGTCAGTGAGGGCGATTTCACATGCGGCCCTCGCTGCCAGCCGCGCACCAAGTTCCCTCGCCCCCTGGGGGAGAGGGTTAGGGTGAGGGGGGATTGCGTGTGTTGTGCTTCGCAGGCCGATGCGACCCGAGTGACCTGGCCAACATCGGCACCAGGCAACCAGCGTCGCCACTATGTCCAGACGACATCAATAGGGCAGACCCGGATCTTCGATCCGATCGGTGCGTCAAGACGCACCCTACCGGGGTCTACGGAAGTGGACTGCGTGGTTCCCGCCATTGCCTTCATCACCCGAAACGTCAGTGAGGGCGATGGCGGTTGAGAGCCAGGCTCCCGTAGTTCGAGCAATCGAGACCATTTGGAGGGTGGCCCTGATAGCTGTGTGTATGAGACGTCAAATCCCACTTCGCCCACGGCTGCGCCGCCCCGAAAGAATCTTTCGGGGCCACCCCAGTCGGGGGCCCATAAGCGTTTCAACAAAGTTGGCACATGCTGGGATACGCCTGACGGCTATCCGATCCTGCGGGGCACATTGGTCTTCAGAATCAATGGCGGAAGTGACGTCGTCCGGTGAAGACCATCGTCATGCCGGCGGCGTTAGCGGCTTCGATGACTTCTTCGTCGTTGCGGGATCCGCCCGGCTGGATCGCGGCGATGATGCCCGCCTGAGCGGCCTGTTCGATGCCGTCCTTGAACGGGAAGAAGGCATCGGAAGCGACGACGCCGCCTTGGCAGCGGTCGCCCGATTTTTTGGCAGCGATCTCGGCCGAATCGAGACGGCTCATCTGGCCGGCTCCCACGCCGGTAATCATGCCACCCTTGGCGAAGACGATTGCGTTTGACTTCACATGCTTGCAGACGCTCCAGGCGAACTTCAGGTCTTCCCATTCCTGTTCGGTCGGCTCGCGATCGGTGACGATGTTCCATTCGTCTTCGGGATCGGCCAGCATGTCTCGATCCTGAACGAGCAGGCCACCAGAGATGCGGCGATAGTCGAGGCTCAGTCGTTCAGCAGGAGCGGGAACTTCGCACCGCATCAGTCGGACGTTCTTCTTCCACTTCGGCTTCGTTGTCAGGAGTTCGAAGGCATCGTCTGCATAGCCGGGGGCGATGATTGCCTCAATGAACTGGCCCGGTTCGCACATCTTCTCAGCCGTCGCCAGATCGACCACGCGGTTAACTCCGACGATCGATCCAAACGCCGAGACCGGATCGCCGGCGTGAGCATTCGCGAAGGCTTCGCTCAGGGTTTTGTTCGTGGCACATCCACAAGGGTTGTTGTGCTTGATGATCGAAACAGCCGGCCCTTCGAACTCGGTGACAAGACCGAACGCGGCATCAAGATCAAGCAGGTTATTGTAAGAGAGTTCCTTACCGTTGAGTTGCTTGGCCGCAGCGACCGTCGACGCCCCGGCATTCGGTTCGACATAGAAAGCTGCCCGCTGATGCGGATTCTCGCCGTAACGCAACGCTTCCTGTCGGCGAAAGGAGAGCGTGAGTCGTTCGGGAAAGTCGGCCTCATCGGCGTGCAGCGATTCGAAGTAGTTGGCGATCGCTGAATCGTAAGCCGCAGTGCGCGCGAAGGCCTGCATCGCCAGCGTGCGACGGTGTTCTTCGTCGAACGAGTCGTTCTTGATTGCCTCAATGACCCTGGAGTACTGAGCAGGGGCCGTGACCACGCCCAGGTACTTGTGATTCTTCGCTGCCGAGCGAATCATGCTCGGCCCGCCGATGTCGATATTCTCGATGGCGTCGGCCAGTGTTGCCCCCGGCTTGGCGACCGTTGCTTCAAACGGATAGAGATTACAGACAACAAGCTTGAAAGGGATGATCCCGTGCGCGGACATGGCCGAGGCATCGCTGTCGAGATCCGGACGTCCGAGCAAACCCCCGTGCACACGGGGATGCAGCGTCTTGACGCGGCCGTCCATGATCTCGGGAAACTCCGTGTATTCGGAGATGTCGATCACTTTCAGCCCGGCGTCCTGCAGATGTTTTCGCGTGCCGCCCGTGGAAACGATTTCGTAGCCAAGACCAGCCAGTTCCTGAACGAACGGAATGAGATCTGTCTTATCGCTGACGCTGACGAGCACGCGGTTGGGAGAGGTGTTGTTACTCATGAGTCTTTGTGCAGGCTGAAAAGTGAAAAAGGAGAGTGATCGCGATGCATCTTAAACCAATCGCGGGCAGATCGCATCCCATCGGTTCCAATCACCGGCTGGATAAAGTTTGACGGCCCTGCGGGTCGCTCCAGTCCTGCCAAGCGGAAGGGGAGATTCCGATTGCAGCCAATCTCACGGTCTTAACCGGGATGCCGGATGTAACCGAAAACAGTTCTGGAAGAGTTCGAACTGAGAGGACGGTTGTCGCGGTGAAGCACGGAAATCGAGCCGCCAGGACCGAAGGAGAGTGCAGGGATGCGTAAACAGATCGCCAGCAGGATGGTTCTGGCCGGAGCTCTGGTGACACTACCAGGGTGCCTGTCCTCACGCCCCAAGGCGATCGAGATCGAACCGATCGCACAGAAACGCTCCGCGATCCCACTCGATCAGAGTTCGCCGACGGTCGCGAAGAAGTCGCCGACGGAATCAAGCCCTCTGGATTCCGAATCGGATGCGCGAGAACGGATTACGCTCACAGCTGGTGAAGTTCCCGTTCTCGAGGATGATCGGCTCAAACTCGAAGTCCCTCTCGAACTCGACGATGACGGTCTGGACGCAGCGGATCCGGTTTACTGCCGGCCTTCGGGCGGGCTGATTTCTCTGGCCGAACTCGAAACGATTGCTCTGGGCAACAACCCGACGCTGAAACAGGCGGAATCGTCGATCGTCAGAGCCCGTGGCATCCGTTCGCAGGTCCGCCGTCCCGCCAACCCTACGGTTGGTTACTTCGCCAGCCAGCTCGCCGATGAGGGGACTGACCAGCACGGCGTTTTTTGGGAACAGCAGATTGTTCGTGGGAATAAACTGGCTCTGAACGATCAAGTGCTCAGCCAGACGACCGACTATCAGATCTGGGAACTCGAAGCCCAGAGACTGCGTGTGCTGACAGATGTGCGGATTCTTTACTTCGAAGCCGTGGCGGCTCAGCAGCGACAGGAAGCCACCGACGAATTCGTCGCCGTGATGAGCCAGGCGGCCGACATCTCCAAACAGCGTGTCGACGCACTGGAAGATTCCCGGATCGATCTGCTCCAGACGCGAATTCAGCTCAACGAGGTTGAGTTGCTTCAGCGACAGGCGGGTATCGCCTTCGTCGGCGCCTGGGAAGAACTGGTCGCTCTGGTTGGCGTGCAGTGCCTGGAACCGGGCCCCCTCGCACCCGTTCAGACTGCCGACGCAGTCTGTGTCGACTGGTGCCATCTGTACGATTCGATCCAGGCGAACAGCCCGGAACTGGCGGCCGGCATACAGAAGGTTTCACGGGCTCGCGCCTTGCTGAGTCGGCAGGAAGTGCAGGCGATACCGAACCTGACGCTGGAACTCGGTGCTGGTTACGACAACGCCACCGACTCCGGTCTGATTAACCTGCAGGTGGGGGGACCGCTGCCGATCTACAACCGGAACCAGGGGAATGTGACGGCCGCTTATGCCGAGTTCTGCCGGGCTACGCATGAAGTCGCCCGGATTCGAGCCGATATCCGGGCCCGACTGGCCCGCGTGTCGCAGAAGTACGATTCGGCTCGCGTGACAGTCGCCAAGTATGAGGGTGAAATCCTGCCTCAGGCTGCTGAAGCTCTCGAACTGGCCAACTCAGCCTATGAACTGGGAGAGACCGACTTCCTGCAGCTGCTCGTCATTCGCCGGACCTACTTCGAAGCCAAATTGCAGGCGATCGCCGCTCGCAAGGAACTGGCCCAGGCGCAGGCACAGCTGGACGGATTGCTGCTGACGGGTGCTCTGACGGCTCCCGGAACCGTCGACGATGGCGACGAACTCCGCGGGCAGACATTGAGCGGTGAGTAACCTGAACGAGCGACCCGGCCACGAGGCGGGGCCGGGTCACGTCTGCGAATCACTGCCGAGAATAGGCTTCGGACCGGCTTTTCCGGAGACGGGGTCTTGAAGTTGTGACCGGGTGTCGGCACAATTCCAGCAGAACGGGCACGCCCACTGCTTCCATCGACGGGGAGATTGACTGCCCGAAGGGACTCCCCATGAATGTCATGACAGCTGAAAAGCCTTCGATTTACTCACTTTCCTTCGAGGATCTCCAGCAATGGTGTCTCGAACGGGATATCCGTAAGTTCCGTGCAGAACAGATCTTCCGCTGGATCTACCAGCGGCGGGCCAGTTCCTGGGACGCGATGACCGACTTGCCAGTGGCGCTCCGTGAGCAGCTGGATCAGGAACTCGTGTTCCATCAGAGCGAAGTGGAATCCCATCAGGTCGCATCCGACCGGACGGAAAAACTTCTGCTCAAACTCCGGGACAACGAGTTTGTCGAATGTGTCCTGATGCGGGAACCGAGCCGAAATACGATCTGCATCAGCACGCAGGTCGGCTGTGCCATGGGCTGTGTCTTCTGCGCCAGCGGCCTGGCTGGACTGACGCGAAACCTGACCACAGCCGAGATTGTCGAGCAGATCGCTCGGCTCGTGCAGTTGCTCGATGACGAAGAACAGCTGACGAACGTGGTCGTGATGGGCATCGGGGAGCCGCTCGCCAATCTGCAGAACCTCCTGCCGGCTCTCGATCGGATGCAGGAATCGATCGGCTGGAACTTTGGCACCCGTCGCGTGACGATTTCCACCGTCGGTTTGCCCGAGAAGATCCGCCAGCTGGCCGATCTGGGGAAACGATACACGCTCGCGATTTCGCTGCATGCTCCCAACGACGAACTGCGAAACCAGATTGTTCCGACGAACCAGAAGATCGGCATCAAGGCGATTCTCGATGCCGCCGACTACTTCCTGGAAACGACGGGGCGCCGCGTGACCTTTGAATACATTCTGCTCAAGGGCGTGAACGATTCCCGCGAACATGCCCACGAGTTGGCCAATCTGCTTCGCGGCCGGTCGACGCTGGTGAATCTGATTCCGATGAACGACGTCAGCCTGCTGTCGCTGAAAGGCTCAACCCAGCAAGCCGCCCGGGACTTCGTCGACATCCTGCAGAAAGCCGGGCTGACGGCCACGGTTCGCAAACGCAAGGGAGCCGACATCGACGCCGCCTGCGGTCAACTCCGGTTGCCCAAAGTCCGCGACCGCGCTCTGCAGGAACTGCAGACCCAGAAGTCGTAATCACCGGAGCAGGGAGCCTGCTCGAATTGAAGCCCACTCCGACCGGCCGGCATAGACATTCCTGTCTGTGCGCAATTCGGCGACAAGTCAGATAATCCCATCCCCGAAGGCATCCCGGCGAGGCGGCTGTTGCGAGACGGCGTCGGAGGGATTGCGCTCCCGGGGAGAGCCGGCGTTCGATTCGTGCTGGGATTGCGTGTCGACGCGGTGGATCTTCCCGTCTTCGGTTTCCATTCGCAGGGAAGACCGATGGTTCTGCGAGTCATTGTTTCGCTGCGAAGAATCGTCCTCGTTTCCATCGAGCACCGCGTAGCGATCTTCCTCGAAATCATCGTAGGTGCAGATGTAGCCTTCCTGCTGGGCGCGGACGACTTCTTCTTCGTAAGCGGAGATGACCGACTGCTGGATCATGTCCCGACATTCCGAGTTGATCGGGTGTGCGATATCGGCATAGAGCTTGGCTCGACCGTCATCGTCCTTGGGAGCACGTTCAGAACGCAGTCGGACTCCACACTGGTTGCAGAAGGTGGCCCGCAAATGATTCTTGAAGTGACATTTGGGACAGCGGTCTGTCAATTTCCGGCTGGGCATCGCCACAAAGGCACCTTTGGAGCCCTGGATGATTTTCAGATCACGGATGACAAAGCAACTGTCCAGAGTGATCGAGCAGAACGCGCACAGACGCTCGCCAGAATCCTCCATGAGCTTGATGCGAACTTCCGTTATCTCCATAGCCAGTCTACTCCTCAAAGTTGCTTACACACGGCTGTGAGTGACGAAAACACTCCCGATTCGCAGAGCCTCCAGGCGACCCGCGATCGTGTTCGCGGCCGCACGACTCCGGCAAACACCAAAGCACGCCGTCCCGCTACCACTCATCATCGACATCAGAAAATCCTGCCGCCGCATCACCGACAGTGCATGCCGCACGTCCGGATTCAGTTGTTCCGCAGGCTCCTGCAGTGCGTTCCTGATCGTCCATCTTACACCAGCAAGATTTGGTCCGTGCAGAGCATTTAACACATCTTTCGCGGAATGTTGGAATGGAGAGATTCTGCAGTTGGCGTAAACTTCGGCTGTTGACAGACCGCTGAAGGGCTTCACGATCACGTAATGCATCAGCGGGCCACGAGCCGGTTGGAGATCTTCGCCCCGTCCGGTACCGACAGCAAGACCCTGCTCGGCGATGAAGAAGGGGATGTCGCTGCCGATACGGCCAGCGAGACCCATCAACTCAGGTTGAGTCAGGTTCAGATTCCACATGCGGTTCAGGACGATCAACGTCGTCGCGGCGTCGGAAGACCCTCCGCCAAGTCCGGCTTGAGAGGGGATTCGTTTTCGCAGCAGAATATCGGCTCCGTGGTGGCAGCCGGTGTGGGACTGCAGCAGACGAGCCGCCTTGATGATCAGATTCCGCTCATCGGTCGGAATAGGGTCGACGGGGCGCGGATTGAGTCGATGCGGAGCAACATGCTCGACGCGCAGGGAGACAGTGTCTCCAGTCGCCGGGTAAAAACGAAGCGTATCGTGCAACGCCAATCGTTGCATGACCGTTTCAATTTCGTGGTACCCGTCGTCTCTTCTTGCCAGGATATTGAGGAAGAGATTCAACTTCGCCGGCGCCTGGCCGATGACCGGGGAAGTCAGCTCTGCATTCATAAGAGCAGACATCCTGTGATCTGCCTTCCGGCGGTCGCCGGCTCACGGTCAGATCAGCTCAATGGTGGTATTCTCTTGGACGACCGCAGAAAAACAGCCGCAAAACTTACCCTATCCGCGAATATGCGTTCCGTCAATATCGCTTTCGGGACGGATTTTCAAGCTGGCGAACAGGAGCAGGCGGCGTTCAGCGGGACGGGTTCACCGACGACAGCGGGCTGACGCCAGCTGTTGAACAGACGATTATTTCCCGCTGTCCGCTTCTGTCTTGCGGCCCCGGAGTGCCTTCTTTTCGGCGGCAGCCCGAGCTTTCGCCTCTTTGGCAGCTGCCTTCTCTGCGGCTTTCGCGGCTTTCGCTTCCTCTTTGGCGGCACGGGCCGCGGCCCTGGCTTCTTCCTTCGCGGCTCTCTTTGCAACCTTGGGATCGGCCGGATCGGCGGCGGGTTGATCGTCTTTTGGCTTTCGAGAGAAGAGGCCACGCTTCTTCGGCCTGACGTCCTCGTCGGAAGATGCTTCTTCTGTCGGACCCGCTGCTGTGGATTCTGAATCGGCGGTCTGCACGCTCGCTTTTTCGTCGGATTCCGCCGGAGCTTTTTTCTTCAGCAGGCCACCGAACAACCCCCCTTTGGATTTCTTCTCGGAACCTTCTTCGGCTTTGGCATCTTCGGCCGGTTTCTCGGGCTCGGGAGCGACAACCGATTTGAGGTGAAACAGTGGATTCGTACCGAAGTTCTGTTCACACTTGGGACACTTCGTCTTGGCCAGTCCCGCTGGCTTCTTGCCGCCAAACTTCTGTTCGGCTCGATGCTCTTCGCAGACCGCCACTTCGCCACACTGGCAGAGCCAGCCGACTTCGACGACCGGCAGAGCCTCGTCGGCCTGATACCATTCCGGGGCGTCGAGAGCTTCGAAGGTGTGTTCGCCAAGGACACAGTCGTAGTACAGCGTCTTGTTCTCGAGCGGGATGTCCTCGATCTGAAGAGCGTCCGCATTGTTGAGGAGCTCTGCGATCCAGCCGCGGAACTTGCGATACTGAGACAGCGTCAGTGTCACGCAGCGCGTAGGCGGTTCCGGTGGAGGCGTCGGCTTCTTAGGCTTCTTCCCCTTCTTCTTCGCCTTTGAAGCGGCGATCGAAGGATGGGCGGCGCCTGCCGGCAGGGCAGGGACATCCGGGAATTGAATCGTGATTGTGCCGGGGCCAAAAACTTCGATGCCGGTCGTGAACTGTTCCTGACCACCCGGCTGAATGACTTTGAGGCTGACGAGTTGCTCGGCGGAAAACGCCTCGTGGCGATCGGTCGGCAGAGCGACGAGCGGGCGCCCCGCTTTGAGGTGAGCGGCGACATTCAGACGAACCGTTTCCGCCTGTTTCGCGGCGTTCCCTTTCACGCCCTTCTGCTTCGGCCAGACGACGAGAATCTGATCGTCCCAGCGAACCAGGTCGACTTTCTCGCCCTTTCCTTTCAGAGCGTTCACCTTCGGCTTGAACTTCTTCAGCGCGATCTCGTGCCAGAGCGTGTCCAGGATCGTCAGCTCGTCAGCCAGTGGCTCGGCTTTCGCTTCCTCTTTTTTGGCAGCGGTTTTCTTTTCCGCCTGCTTGAGCACGGGGACAACGAACGGAACCTTGCACTTCGGGCAAAGTCCCATTTGGCCCTGGTGGTATTTCTGAACACGGATCTTGCACCCGCAGGGGGCCTGAACCATGAACGTATTTTTGACGCTCGACTTTTTGCGTCGCACATGCTGTCGAGACTGTTCCCGTTCTTCCGTCTCGGCGAGCTTCAACAGTTCTTCGTCTTCGTCGGCCTCGTCTTCGGCTTCTTCAGCGGTCGCGGTCGCTGGGACGTCGTCCTCTTCTTCGTCGTCGTCAAACGAAGAGATCTCGCCGCCTTCCGGTTCCCAACTGCCTTCCATCATCTGGAAGTCGTCGTCGAGTTCGAAGTCATCTCCGCTTTCGGGCGGACTGTGATCTTCAAAGGTCTCGATATCGTGAACTGAATCGGGATCGTCGTCGACTTCCTCGCTGGTAATGATCGGCGCAGGCCGAAGCTGCATCTCCTGATACAGCTTCTCCATCTCTTCCTTGAGGAACGCGCCGCATTGCCAGCAGCGCACCAGGCCTTTGCGGTTGTCGGCTCCGCACTCACGGCAGGGAGCTTCGCCCGATCCGTCGTAGCGGTCGTTGGTCGAGGAGTAGACCTCGGCCAGATGCTCGGCGCCTTCCTCCAACACGTGATTGCAATGGGGACACAGTTTCGTGTCTTCCAGAATCAGCGAGTTGCATTTCGGGCAGGAGGATATAGACGCAATCATATCTTCTGCAGATCAGGACGATGAATTGGATGTGGGGACGAAGGGATCCGACGACCCCGTGGAGCCGCCCGCTTCCGGAATGGAAATACAGGCCAGACGGCTCTAAGACAATTCTGCGGAATCACCTTGGATTCTAACAAGATCTTTTCCGCAGATCAGCCCGAGAAGGTTCAAATTCCCATGCGATAACCGTCACATGCGGCGTGACGACTGCACCTTTACATGGCCAGCAGGCTGTCCATCATGGAGATTGCGGCCGGGCCGACCAGCACCACGAAGATTCCCGGGAAAATGAAGAGAACCAGTGGGAAGATCATCTGGACAGCTGTTTTCTGGGCCTTTTCTTCAGCCATCTGCATCCGTTTGACCCGCATGCTGTCCGACTGAACGCGAAGCGCCTGAGCGATGGAGGAGCCAAATCGGTCCGCCTGAATCAGGATCGCGGCCAGGGCTTTCATGTCGTCGACTCCCGTACGAATTCCGAGGTCGTGCAGCACTTCGCGACGTGGGCGGCCCATCTGGAGCTGGAAGTTCGCCAGATCGAATTCCGCGCAGATGTCGGTCGCGGTATCACGAAGTTCATCAGAAACCCGACGCATGCCCGCATCCAGACCCAGGCCCGATTCCACACAGACCACGAGCAGATCCAGGGCATCGGGCATTGTCAGGAAGATACTCTGCTTCCGCTTCATACGCATGTAGCCGAGGACGAGCTCGGGAATGTAGAAGCCGAATCCGGCTCCGATGGCGAACGCGGACCAGCCGTTCTGAGTGTTTCCCCAGTTGATGAATCCGATCGCGGCTCCGATGAGCACCCCGACGATCATGGAGAGAAACTTGACGGCGAGAAAGACCTGTCCGGCGTTCGGGGAGTTGAACCCCGCATTGGCCATGCGGATCTTGAGTTCGCTCTCTTCCAGTTCGGTTTTTGGCTTGAGCGCTTTCGAAAGCGTCGGGGCGGCTTTGTCGAGCATGCCGCCGACACCCTCCTGCTTACCCTGAGCCTCTTTGTTTCTTCGTCCGGGATCCCGGATATCCTGCAGCCGCTCGGCAACGCGGTCATCCTTGCTGCTCATCTGGGTGACGACAAACCAGATCAGAGCGGAAATCCCGCCAAAGATGGCGTACGGCAGAATGCTGACCATGTCCATAATAAGGCTCTCAGCAACAACAGAATTCAGGAATGTGTATGACGAACGCTGACGCGGTTCACGCCGGCGGTGTCAGATTTTGATTTCGATGATCTTCTTGATGCAGACCGCACCCAGCAGCTGCAGGACGACCGCTCCGGCGATCATCTGTCGGCCAAGCTCTTCGGTGAACAGCAGCATCATGTATTCGGGATTCAGGTAGTACATCACGAAGAACAGGACGATCGGCAACGCCATCAGCACGATGCCCGAAATTCGACCTTCCCCGGTCAACGCCTGCACCTGTCCCATGATGCGGAACCGTTCACGGACGATGTGTCCGATCTTGTCGAGGATCTCCGCCAGATCGCCCCCGGCCTGTCGTTGAATCGCGACGGCAGTCACGAAGAACTTGAAGTCGAGGTTCGGCACACGGCGGAAGACGCTCTTCAGGGCCTGGTCGATCGGGATGCCCAGATTCTGTTCTTCATAGGCCATGTTGAATTCGTGCGAGATCGGATCCGGCATTTCCTGAACGACAACCTGAATTCCCGAGGACAGACTGTGGCCGGAGCGGAGAGCTCGGGCGATCAGTTCGAGCGAATCGGGAAGCTGTTTGGCGAACCGGGCGAATCGCTTTTTGCGACGATACAGAATCCACATATACGGCAGGATGCCAACGGTGAGTCCGCAGACAGGCAGCATCGGAGCAGGGGCCTGAGCGGCCATGCCGCCAACGACGCCCACGCCCACACAAACCAGCGAGATGATCGCGAAGACATCGATGCCGATGGGGGAGTGAGCCTGCTCGAAGATGAGCGGTAGATTGCCGAAACGCGACACGGCCCGGTTAAAGGCTTTGGAGATCCCGCCGACGCCTTCGCGAAGCATTTCCTTCTTCAGGATCTTCTTGTCTTCGTTGGCTTCCTCGCGGGTTTTGTGGCCGGTCAGAACCTGAAGCCGGTCTTCAACGTCCGAGGCACCCAGGTCATTCATCACGCTCATAATCGCCATGATGATGGCGACCACGGCGACGAAGACCATAATGGAGATCACAATAGGATCCATATTTCACCTGTGACTAGGCAGCGTAAGCCGTGCGGGTTGAACTATCCGAGGACGCGGGCTGAGAACAGATTGCCTGGCAACCGCACGCCGGCGGCTTCGAGGCGAGCCATACAGTGCGGACGCACTCCAGTGGACTCGAAGTGACCGACGGCACGGCCGTCTTCATCGATCCCATCCTGCACGAACAGAAAGATGTCCTGCATGATGATCGTGTCCTGTTCCATGTTGAGCACTTCGGTAATGTGTGTGATTTTTCGTGGTCCGCCCTGCAGGCGGTTGGCCTGAATGATGATGTCGACCGCGGCGGCGAACTGCTGGCGGATGGCCTTCATTGGCAGCTCGATGCCCCCCATCGAGATCATCGTTTCCATACGGGAGACGGCGTCGCGCGGGTTGTTGGCGTGAATTGTCGTCAACGATCCTTCATGGCCGGTGTTCATGGCCTGAAGCATGTCGAGCGTTTCGGCGCCACGGCATTCCCCGATGATGATTCGGTCCGGACGCATACGCAGGGCGTTCTTCACCAGGTCGGTTGCCGAGACGCGTCCCTTGCCTTCGATGTTGGACGGGCGGGTTTCCAGGCGCAGCACGTGTTCCTGCTGCAGCTGAAGTTCGGCCGCGTCTTCGATGGTGATGATGCGGTGATCGTTCTGAATGAAGCTCGACAGTGTGTTGAGCAGAGTCGTTTTCCCCGAACCGGTACCGCCGGAAATTACGGTGTTCAGACGGGCCTTGGTCGCTCCTTCAAGAAACATGGCCATCTCAGGCGTGAAGGCTCCAAAGCCGAGCAGGCGTTCGAGCGTCAGCGGATTGGAACCGAACTTACGAATGGTGAGCGAGGGGCCATCGAGCGCCAGTGGCGGGATGACGGCATTCAGACGGGAGCCGTCCGGCAGTCGGGCATCGACCATCGGATTGCTTTCGTCGACGCGTCGACCGACGCGGGAGACGATACGGTCGAGAATCTGCAGGAGATGCTGGTTATCGCGGAAGGTAACATCGGATTTGACGATGCGCCCTCCCTTTTCCAGGAAGACATGCTTGGGGCCGTTGATCATGATGTCGGCCACGTCGTCCATCTTCATCAGGATCTCGAGTGGGCCGAAGCCAAATGTTTCGTCGAGAACCTCTTCAATCAGCCGTTCGCGTTCCGAACGGTTGAGCAGCGGATTCTCGGTATCGCAGAGATGCTCGACGACCAGCCGGATCTCCCGTCGCAGCGTGTCGCCTTCGAGATCGCCCAGACGGGACAGGTCGAGCTTGTCGACGAGCTTGCCATGGATGAGTCGCTTAAGCGTTTCGAAATCATCCTGCGAAAACGAAGCGGGGCGGTTCGATCGTGGCAGCGGGCCTTTGACTGGGGGCATCTCTTTCTCCATCTCTTCTGATGCTGCGACGCATATCCATCGTCGCTAGACTGCGGGGGTGGTCCGTACTTGTGCGGGTGAGTGCACCAACCCCACACGGGATCATCTCCCGGGTGGTACTCGCTGAAAATCTAGCTTACGAATTCGAACCGCGTCGGAAGATCCGAGTCGGGATGTCGATTTTTGGCCACGTCCCAGTTCGCCCAGTCACTCGAATCGGAACTCCGGGAAAGCCGGTCTCATGGATACAAACGATTCTGCAGCCGCAGATCCCTTCCTGTTGCTCGATCCCGAACTCTGGGTCATTACGTCGCAGTCTGGTACGACGAGGAATGCGATGATCGCAACGTTCGTCATGCCTGTGTCGATTGTGCCGGACCGTCGCCGATTTGTGACCGCGATCGCCACACACCACTTCAGTCACGAGCTGCTCCGAGAATCCCGCTGCTGTGCGTTGCATCTGATCACACGCGATCAGGTCGACTGGGTCGCGCGGTTTGGCATTCCGACAGGACGAAAGACCGATAAGCTGGCGGAGATGACGACGACAACGCTCCAGAGTGGAGCGCCGATTCTCACTGGTGCTCTGGCGGCTTTTGATTGCCGCGTCGTTCGAAGCTGGTCCCTCGGAGACCGGGAATTGTACCTGCTCGATCTTCTGGAGAGCCGACAGTTTCGTGAAGGAACCCCGCTCCGCTTCGACGAGATGTGGAATCTGCTGGAGTCGGGCGAGCGATCGCAACTCAGCGAGTCGCTCCAGCGTGATCAGCAAATCGATCGAGAGGCAATCGACCGCTGGGCCGCTGAAGCAGGAGATTCCTGACCCGAAGAGTGACAGCTTTTGCATCAGAAAGTCGGCTGGGATAGCCGTCAGGCGTATCCTGGCAAATGCCCGTTCCATGCGGAGATACGATTGCGCCGATCCCAGCCTGTCCGCGATTCCCAATCCGAAGCGTCGGCGAGGGAAATCGGCGCCACACGCGGGATCGGCCCGTGCCAGGAGACTCAAGCGAAAAAGGATCGCCTGCACGGGCAGGTGATCCTTTGCTTTGTCGAAACTGGTTGTTTTCAGGCAGCTGCCGAGATCGACGTATTCATGCGGGCTTCGTCGGCGAGGACTTCGTCGATCAGATTGCCGTAGTCGTGCGCTCCGGTTGATTCCGGGGCGTACTCGAAAATGGACTGGGCGAAGCTGGGGGCCTCTGCGAGTCGGATGTTACGACGGATACGGCTGCGGAAGATCTTGGCCGTCGCCCAGGGAGCCTGGGGATCGCTTTCCTCAAGGAACCGCATCAGATCGTCGGTGACATCGGCGGCCAGTCGGGTGCCCGTTTCGTAAAGGCAGAGCAGCATGCCAGTGATCGACAGGTTCCGGTTCAGGCGGCGTTTGATGAGAGCCGTTGTTTCCAGCAGTCGAGACAATCCCTGCAGACTCAAGTAGTGGGGCTGGACAGGAATGAACATCTCCGTCGCCGCGGTCAGTGCGTTGATTGTCACGGTGTTCAACGCCGGTGGGCAGTCCATGACCACATAGTCGAACGGCTTCTGGCGTTCTTCGCGGCAGTACTGTTCCAGAGCCCGTTTAAGGATAAACTCGCGTCCCTGGGCGTCAACGAGTTCGACTTCCACAGCCGCCAGATCGATGTTGGCCGGCACGACCCAGAGATTGGGCTTGGCCAGCTGTCGGGTTTCGACCAGTTTCTTCTCGCCGGAAAAGACCTGGTAAACCGTGCTCGTTCCCCGACAGAAATCGACTCCGAGGTGCGAAGAGGAATTGCCCTGCGAATCGAGGTCGATCAGGCAGACGTTCTTCCCATGACGAGCAAGACCGGCTGCAATGTTGACGCTGGAAGTCGTTTTACCGACTCCGCCCTTCTGATTCATGATGGCGATAATTCGCATCGGGTTCCTTCCACTGAATTCTATTTGAATCGCTCGCGTCGAAGCGGAGCGAGTCCCGTCCCTGGGGCGGGCGGACTATACCGGAACCGTGTGTGGGCGTGAAGAGCGATCTCGATTGAATTCGAGCCTCCGACCGGGTGAATTTGCCGCCGTGCAATAAAAAAAGCAGAAGGTCGTGAGGACCTTCTGCTCGATGAGCAATGAGTTGCTCTGGATCATCTCTTACCGCACAAAATGCGGCGGCGAGACTAGCGGCTTCCGCTGGAACCCCAGCTTCCGCTGGATCCGCTCGAACCACGCTTACGCCACTTACGGCCGACGCTTCCGCTGGATCCGCTGGATCCCTTGGAACCGCTGCTGGCGCTGTAGCCGCTGGAACCGCCGCTGCTACCGGTGCTGCCAGAGCTGTGGCTGTAACCACCGCTGCTGCCATGGCTGCCAGAGCTGTGGCTGTAGCCACCGCTGCTGCCGCGGCTGCCCGAACTGTGGTTGCCGCCGCTGCTGCCCCAGCTTCCGCTGGAACCGCTGCTGTGGTGACGACGAGCTTCAGCGTCCGTTGAGAACGCGAAAGCCAGTGCTGCGACTGCTGTCAAAAAGAACATACCACTCTTACGCATTTCCTTCTCCTTCGTTGCCTGTCCTGCAGATCCTGGAACGAAAATTGTCTTCCAACACAGAAGACGTTACTCAAAATGTGGAAGGTGAAGTTTGCCCTCGGATTGCCCACATATCCGGCTTCCAGCAGGACCAGGGACGATGAAGCTCATCGGTTCCTGACACCCATACCACTGTTCATCCCGAGTGTAACTCTGGGTAAAATCGTGTTCAAGGGGTGTTTAGGAAAAATGAGTCAAATCCGTTGGGCATACACCCTGCGTCAAATATACAACGCGGGTACCTGTTCACAATGTCCTTTTTGTGCAATGTGAGAAGATTGGGCGACGAGCGCGGAACGATTGCATCGAATATGCCACTGAGGTTGACCTCCCAGCCAGTCGGTTCACTCTGTAAATTTTGCAATCCGAAGGGGCATTTTGTCACGCGAAAAGCCCCTGAAATCCGGAATTCCACCTCATCTTGACAGCATTCCGCCTGCGATTTACCGTCCCCTCCGGAATCAACTGCGAGAGCCCCTGTCAGGGCGGGATGTGCTCCTCGTGAAACTGCTTCGGAACTCGAGTTGATTTCCTACACGAACGAATCGTGACGTCCTTACCTCTGTCAGATTCCGAAATCTGGATGCTCCGGCCTCCTCGCTCACCACCACCCCAGTGGGTTGCGGCTGGCCAAGTCCGGACAACATGCCCTGACAGGGCACTACTCTCTTGCGAATGGAGTCGCTTTAATGAGTACCAGCGTGGCTTCCACTGTTCCGTTTCCTGCTTCCACGCCCGATCCAGTTCCACTGATCGATCTGACACAGCAATATCAAAGCATCAAGTCTGAGGTCGACGCGGCGGTGCAGCGCGTCTTCACCAATCAGTCCTTCGTGCTCGGTGAAGAAGTCTCCAACTTCGAAGCCGATATGGCGAAGTACTGCGACTCACGCGAAGCGATTGGTTGTGGTTCCGGAACCGATGCCCTCATCCTGGCGCTGCAGGCGCTCAATATCGGTCCGGGCGATGAGGTGATCACGACTCCGTTTTCGTTCTTCGCAACGGCCAGCTGTATCGAACGCGTCGGAGCCACACCGGTCTTCGTCGATGTCGATGCCAAAGACTACAACATCGATCCCGATGCCATCGCCGCGGCGATCACGCCACGAACCCGCGCCATTCTGCCCGTCCATCTGTTTGGACAGTGTGCCAAGATGGAAGCGATCAACCGTCTGGCGACCAAGCATGGCCTGGCCGTGGTGGAAGACGCCGCCCAGGCGATCGGATCAGAGTTTCGCGGACGCCGCGCCGGCGTGCTCGGCACCATCGGCTGCTTCAGCTTCTTCCCAACGAAGAACCTCGGCGGAGCCGGTGATGGAGGTCTGATCACAACGGATGATCCTGCCCTGGCAAACCGCATCAAACGGCTTCGCGTTCACGGCGATTCCGGTCGATATCAGCACGTTGAAGTCGGCATGAACAGTCGGCTCGATGCACTGCAGGCCGCCGTTCTGGCCGTCAAGCTCCGCTATCTCGATAGCTGGACCGAAGGCCGTCAGAGAAACGCGAACTGGTACACGGAACTGTTCGATCGTGAGAATCTGAACGGTGTTCTCGAACTGCCGCGGACGCTTAAGGATCGCCGTCACGTGTACAACCAGTTCTGCATCCGCGTCCACGACGGCTTGCGGGACCAGGTGTTGCAGTCGCTTCGCGATCAGCAGATCGGCTGTGCGGTTTACTATCCGCAGCCATTGCACCTGCAGCCGTGCTTCGCACATCACGGCTACAAAGAAGGTCAGTTCCCGGTCTCGGAACAGCTCAGCCGCGATATTATGGCTCTGCCGATCTTCGCGGAGCTGACGCTGGCTCAACTCGAGCGCGTCGTCGATGGGCTTTCCAAAGCCGTCGCCAGCTGCACGAGCACCTCGGCCAAGTCGCTGCCGAAAGCGGCGTAGCCGAGAGCGGGTTCAGCCCGAATTCATGGAATCAGGTCAGGCGAAAGAGAAAGGCCAGCTCAAATTGAGCTGGCCTTTCTTCGATTTCCGGAAGGGCTCTCAGCGACTACTGAGCGAGCTTGTATTCCTCTTCCGAGTCCGCCTTGGCTCCAAAGCTGGCCCGGAAGTCATCGACCGCGCTGGCCACGGTTTCTTTGGGACCGACAAGCTTCAGGAAGTAATTTCCCTGTCCTTCGATCGCAATGATCACCGCCAGCATCCGGTGGTCCGGAGCATCGATGGTCTTCTGCAGGAATGGCGGGCCGTCCGGCTTCTTGTAGGTTCCGGCGATGTCGGCCATGTGATATTCGCCCTGTTCGGTTTTGCCGCGCGTCAACTTGACTTCCGCTCCTTCGGCTTCGAACTGACGAACCCAGCGACCGATGTTGTCATCAATCGACCCTCCGAATGGCGGGAAGACAACCAGTTCGGTTTCGGCTTCAACTCCCTCAGCGGCGGGAATCGTGAACTGTCCGAGACGCAGGCGGTTGGAGGGTTCCTGCTGTTGCCAGCTTTCCGGAACGCTCAGGGTGAGTCCACCCAGATTGACGTCGCGGGTTTTCGTCGCCGGCTTGGTGTCCGCAACCGTCTGCACGATGGTTCCCTTCGAGGACTTTGCCGCTGTCTTCGGCAGCTCCGGACCATTCTTCGCCAACGGCAGGCCGGCCAGGCCGAGCTCGACCTTATACAGGCCGGTGCGAGCGGTGATGAACAGCGTCTTGTTGTCTTTACCGCCGAACGTGCAGTTGGCCGGCTTTTCAGGGACGGCGATCCGACCAAGCAGTTCGCCATCCGGAGTCAATACGACGATCCCGTTGTAAGTCGCGTACAGGTTGCCATGAACGTCATGAGTCATGCCGTCCGGTCCGCCCTGACCGTCGATGGACTTATCGCCTGTGAAGAGCAGCTTCTTGCTCGTGATCTTGCCGGGGGCGGTGATCTCGTAACGATAGACCTCGCCCTTGTTCGGCTCGGCGACGTACAGGAACTTGCCGTTCGGCGAAATCGTCACGCCGTTCGGGCGTTCCAGGTCATCGATGATCCGCGTGACCTTGCCGTTGTGTGTAATGTAGTAGACGGCCATCATCGGCTGAGGTAGCGGCTTGTCCGGACCGTAGTACGGGTCAGTGAAGTACATGCCGCCCTTGCTGTCGATCGCCAGATCGTTCGGACCGTTCATCCGGTTGCCTTCGAAGGTATCGACCAGTTGGCCGAGCACTTCGCCGCTTTCGTCCATCTTCAAAACATGGCCTTCGCCCATCTGGCAGGCGTAGATGTAGCCCTGCTGATCGCACATGAGGCCGTTGCAGCGGCCGACCGGTTTCACGAAGTCCGACGTGTTCTTTCCGTCGTACTTCACAATGCGATCGTTGGGGATGTCGGTGAACAGCAGAAAGCCGTTCGGATGCCAGGCGGGCCCTTCGGTGAACGTGAAGCCATCGGCCAGCTTCTCGACTTTGGCGCCGTCGGGAAGAATTTGTTCCCATTCACCCGCCTGGCTGATGCCGGCGGAAGCGACCGAGAAAGCAATCAGGACAGCCGCGGCCAGGGGGCGACGAACGGCAGATCGGAGCAGTTCCATGAGCAGCATCGGTTCCTCGCAGTTTGTGCATGAGAACAGGTTGCGATCGTCCCCAGTCGGGAAGAAATTTCAGCAGGCCCGCGAAAACCGGTTGAGCGAACGGGTGCGGACCTGTCATTTCGTGTCGATTCGGATAGACTTCGCAACAGATCGAGAGAACCCAGATTGTTAACAAAGCAGACTCGATTTTCAACGTCCCAACTGTTTCCGACTGATTTTCCCACGGACACGACCCCGCGTGAGTGATCTGACTGCCCGCACTTCGGCTCCAGCCCCGCATGCTTCGCTCGCTGGTTTAGGCTCCTTGTTTCTCGATCCCGGTGGAGCGAATCTGCAGGAAGTCCGACAGCTGCTGCATCAGACGGTCGATCTCATCACGGGAGAATTGACCGAGCCCGTTTCGCTTCCGCCTGTCCCGCTGAAATGGAGCAAAGTCTCCGCCGAGAACCTGATTCCCGGCCAGGCTGTGCCTGACTCCGATCTGCTGCAGGCATGTCGCGATCTTGTTCGCGGGTCCATGAATCCGGCTCACCCTCGCTATCTGGGCCATATGGATCCGCTGGCCTCCGTCAGCTCCGTCATGGCTTCGCTGGTCACGGCGGCTGTGAACAACAACATGCTCAGCCGCGAGATGTCGCCGATCTTTTCAGATCTGGAACAACGGCTGTTGCGGGAACTGGCCGGACTATTCGGCCTCCCCAAAACCGCCGGCGGGATGCTTCAGAGTGGCGGCACTCTTTGTAATCTTCAGGCGCTCACACTGGCCCGCAACAGTCACTTCGATATTCATCGCACGGGCCTCAGCACCCTCAAGCAGCAACCGGTTCTGTTTGCCTCGGAACTCTGTCACAGCTCGATCCAGAAAGCGGCGATGATTCTCGGCCTGGGAACGAGTGCGGTCATTCCGATTCACGTCGATGCCAATAATCGGATGTCGGCCGAAGCGTTGAACAAAGCCGTGCAGATGGCTCGCAAAAATGGACAGCAGCCGTTCGCTGTGGTCGCGACGGCCGGAACGACCGTCACGGGGAATATCGACCCGCTGCCCGAAGTCGCTGAAATCTGTCAGCAGAACAATCTCTGGTTTCACGTCGATGCCAGTTACGGCGGGGCGATCATCTTCAGCGATCAGCATCGGCATCGTCTGGCGGGCATCGACCGAGCCGACTCGATCACGTTCAATCCCCAGAAATGGTGCTATGTGACCAAAGCCTGCGCGCTGGTCATGTTCCGCGATGAGCAGGTACTCGATCGTCACTTCCGGATCTCCGCTCCTTATATGAGCCTCAATGAAGCTGAAGGCGAACGCAATCTCGGCGAGTGGGGCGTGCAGGGGACACGGGCTCCGGACATCGCCAAATGGTGGCTGACGCTGCTGCAGTTTGGCCGCAGTGGGCTCGAGACGCTGGTCAACCACAGTTACGAACTGACCGAACTGTTTCTCGAGCAGATTCGCCAGCGTCCGTTTCTGGAACTCGCCTCGACGCCCGATATGAACATCTTCTGCTTCCGCGATCGCCGCTTCGGAGCCGATGAGATTTCACTGGGCAAAGCCAACGCCCGCCTGCAGGAGCGGCTGCTTAAAGACGATGAAACATTCTTCTCACTGCCCCACTTCCGCGAATCCCGCTGGCTCAAAGCGGTGATCCTCAACCCCTACACAACCAAAGCCGACGTCGAACGCATCTTCCGCTTCATCGACGATCACAAATAATCTCTTCGTCGATCCCCCGTAGGCTCCGCTGGGCGGACGCGGAATCCGCGTACCTCTCCCGTAAAACTGTTAGTGATCCACGGGAGTATAGTCCACTCAGGTGGTGTTCGGCGAAGGTGTCTCTGTGGTAAACGAAATCACTCCGGCTGCAGGAAGTGCTCGAAGAAGCCGTAGATGACCGCGTTCGATTCTTCACTCGGTCCGTGGTCGGGGCGGTTGGTCATGCCGATACGGTCTTCGTAGCCGAGCAGGCGGTTGACTTCGATCGTGTGATTGAGCGGGATCCACCGGTGTGGAGGGTCTTCGGAGCCGCCGCTGACGAGAAACGGGCGGGGAGCCATCAACGCATGCAGTTCATGCAGATCCCGGCCGGCTTCAAGGAGTTCCAGATAGAGACCCTGAGCCGGGTTGTCCTCGGTGATGACACCTCGCCTTCGCCACGGCTGCGGATGATACCCCAGATACCACGGCTCCCAGTAATTCACGCTGGGGCGGTCATCAAACACGATGCCGGGGTCAGACCACGCCGCACAGGCGAACTTGTCGAATAGACACGAGGCGAACATCGCCCACTTGCCGCCATAGGAATGACCGACGATGCCGATTCGTTCGGAGTCGACTTCCGGTCGTTTTGCCAGAACATGCCAGGCATTCGCGGCTGCATAGCCGAGCAGCGAGAGCGGCTGCACTTCGGCTTCATTGAGGCTGGGATAGTACAACGAATAAGTCCTGGCTTCCGTCGTCTCGGTGGTGCCAAGTGAGAGAGTCACGAAACCGCGTTTCGCCAGTTGGGAGGCGAAGTCGCGGAGTTCCTTTCCGTTTCCAATCGCGGTCTCCGGCTCGTAATACACCGTGACAATGGCCGGTTTCGGTTCATTGCCATCGTTGGGGATGAGAAGATATCCGGTTGTGAACTGCTCCGGCAGCCAGCCGAATCGAATCTTATGCTGCGTAAACCCATCCCGCTCTGTCGTCTCCAGAACTTCGACTTCTGGATCGGTGATCAACTCGGGCCACTCGCCCATCAGCTCGTGCCAGTCGTTGAGAATCTCTTCACGACGTTTGGCCCAGTCTTCGGGAGTCTTGACCGGTGTGCCATCATTGAACCGGAGTGGACTTCGATAGTCGCCATTCTGCCCCTGATATTTCGCGGGAACTTCGAAATGCTCAAAGATCGCGTTCCAGGAATCGGACGGTGATTGCTGGCGGCTGTCGAGAGTCGGAGTTTGAGCCGTGACGGGAGTGAAGCAGAAAGAGAGCGCGGCGAAGAAGTGGAGGGACAGCAGGGGGAATCGCATTCGATCGCCTTCCGTTGGAGGGAACAGGAGTCGTTTGCGATATTGTTGAAGCCCTGTGTCCCGGATGCAAACATCAACGGCGAAGAGCAGGAGGTCCCGGTGCACTACCCGAGGAGATCACCCTTGGTCACGCGCAGCACTTCGTCGATGCTGGTGAGGCCTTCACGGACGTAGTTCCAGCCACAATGACGGAGGGTCGTCATGCCGTGTTTGATGGCGTGCTTGCGAATCGCTCCGGCGGAGGCCCGATTGACGGTCATCTCGCGAATCTCGGGATCGTTCTGCAACAGTTCGAAGATCCCGATTCGTCCCGCATAGCCAATCTCGGAACACTCGCGGCAGCCGACCGCTTCGTAGAGCGTTTCCGGCAGATCGGAACGGAAATCGATCGGGAGTTCTTCGGCGTGCGGATGGTGCGGCGTCTTGCAGAACTTGCAGAGGCGGCGGATCAGGCGCTGAGCAAGAACGCCTTCAACCGTGCTCGCGACCAGATACGGTTCGACGCCCATATCAATCAGTCGCGTCATCGCGCTGGGGGCATCGTTAGTGTGCAGCGTGCTGAAGACGACGTGACCGGTCAGTGAGGCCTGAATGGCCGACATCGCGGTTTCGCCGTCTCGGATTTCGCCGATGAGAATCACGTCCGGGTCGTGACGCAGAATACTGCGCAGCCCAGCCGCGAAGGTGAGGCCGATCTTGGAATGCACCTGAATCTGGCTGATTCCATTGGAATGATACTCGACCGGATCTTCAACGGTGATGATCTTCGTTTCCGGCGATTTGATCTCGTTCAGAGCGCTGTATAGCGTGGTCGATTTCCCGCTCCCAGTCGGACCGGTCACCAGAATAATGCCGTGCGGCAGGCGGATCAGTTCGTTGAAGGGCTTGCGGATCTCGGAGGGCATGCCGACATGCGTCAGGTCGAAGACCATGCGGTCCTTGTCGAGTAGACGCAGCACGATGCCTTCGCCGTGGATCATCGGGATGATCGAAACGCGGACATCGATCTCGCGGCCGGCGACCCGCAGTTTGATGCGCCCATCCTGCGGCAGTCGTTTCTCAGCGATGTTGAGCCGCGACATGATTTTGATGCGGGTGACGATGGCCGAGGCAAACCGGTTAATCTCCGGCGGCACGGGCTGAATGCGGAGCATGCCATCGACACGGAACCGGATGACGATTCCTCTCTCGTGGGGTTCGATGTGCACATCGCTGGTTTTCTGAGTCACCGCTTCGACGAGCAGTTCGTTCACGAGCCGGATGACTGACGGAGCCTGAGCCGATTCGGCCAGTTCCCCGCTTTCGTGATCGAGCCCTTCCAGAAGATCGATGTCTTCATCGTCATCGGCCTGAATACGAACCAGTTCGTTGATCGTATCGCCGCCGACGCCGAGAAGTTCCCGAATCTTTTCCGCAATCTCACGACGGCGGGCCAGAACGGGAATCAGCGGGATCCCGCTCTGAGTGCTCAGTTCATCAACGACTTCGAGGTGAGCCGGATTGCCCACCGCGACGTTCGCGAATCCATTGACGCGGGCGTAAGGGAGCAGTTCGTGGCGGAAGATTGTTTTCGTGGGGAACTTCGCCAGCAGATCCCGGTCGATGGTCTGGTTTCGCAGGTTGACGACTTCGAGTCCGAACTCACTGGCGACCGCGCTGAGCCACTCATCCTCGGTGATCATGTCGTTTTCGACGGCAATCTCATCGGGGCGTTTGTCCTGATTCTGAGTCAACAACTGAAGTTGCTCCCAGTCGGACGGGCTCAGGATTCGTTGGAGGATCGGTTCAAGTTTCATGACGTCTTCACCAGAAGTGCCGCGGTGATCCTTCGCACTGCAGGGCCAGTCAGCAGTGGCACCCTTTCAGATCGTAGTAGGGCCTTGATACTGCGGGTCAGTCCCGGCCGAAGCCGCGGAAGCCACCACCAAATGGAGAACCACCGCGATCACCACCACGATCTCCCCCTCGGTCGCCGCCCCCTTCTGAACGGCGACGCATCATATCTTCGAAGAATCGCCGCCGGGAATCATCGCCCGAATCAGAGCGACCTCGATCCCCGGAATCACGTGATCCGAACGGGGATCCCGAACCGCTCGAGGAATCCCGCGACGAGGAACCACTGCGCGATGAACTGACGCGATTCGACGACGAACTGGCCGAGAAGGTCACCTTGGGCAGCAATGTACCGAGTGTGCTCTGGACATCGTCGGCATCGGCGTAATCGAGGCTGATGATGCGGACGGTCCGCCGGGCTTCCCGAGCCGATTCATCCAGCGACTGCACCAGTTCTTCGATCTCGCGGAACAGCGATTCATTCGATGAAACGATAATCTGGCTCGTGTTGGCGTCGACGCCAATGGTCAGTTCGCCGGCGACCAGGGTGGTACTCGAGTCGTTGTCCCCTCCGAAACCGCCGCGACGGCTTTGCGACTGCTGCGGCAACCGGTCAACGTAGATGTCGTTCAGCACTTCGGCCACATCCTCGACACTGGCGTAATGGACGGGGATGGTTCGCGCCACCCGATCGCGGAGCGACTCCGGCAGATCGGTTCGGTCAAGGATCTGCAGGACTTCTTCTATCTCGCGAATGCGATCGGCCGGACCGCTGATATACAGGGCATTGCTGCGTGCCTCAGGAATGACGCGAACGGACTGCGTGGTCGTCACTGGGGTAGGCGCGGGAGTGGAGCCGCGTCCGAAGGTCAGCACGGACGGCTTGCTGGTCGTCACCTCGATGTCGGCGAACAGTTGACGCAGCATCTCGGCAGTCGCTTCCGCTTCCGAAGCTCTCAGATAAATGACGGTCCACTTCGTTTTGTTGGCCATCTGCTGCACCAGCATGGAGAGCATCCGCTGCAGAGCATCGAGATCCGCTTCGTTTTCACTGGAGAGAATCAGCTGATCGCCGACGATCGTGATCGAAGGACCTTCAGCTGAATTCGGCTTCGAATCGGACGGCTCCTCGTTCACGGTCTCCTGATCCTCAGGGGCAGCCTGTTCTTCCGACTGAAAGAGGACCGGAATCGTCTTTGTTTCACCGGGGCGGTACTCGGTCGAGTTCTCATCCACGGCTGGAGGATTCGGATTGGCCTGCGGTCGCTCAGGACCTTCTTCACCGGGACGATTGATCTCCAGGGCAGGGCGGCCGCTTGATTTCCACATCTGTTGCAGAGTCGGCAGCAGGTCGGCCGGATCGAGCCCGCCCAACGGAATCTGGCGGACCGGACCGGAGTTGACTCCGAAAATGCTACTCTGATTGCCGGCGGCCTGAGTCAACTGCAGGACTAGCCCTTTCACCTGCACCAGATGATTTGCATTGCCGCGAACGACCAGATTCTGACCGTACAGGTCCGTCTGAATCACCGGGGCGGGATTCTCGCCGACGAACATGTTCTGCAGTGTAATCATGGTCCAGTCGGGATCGAGGTTGAACAGCGGCACCAGTCCGATTTCCATGCCGGGACCTTTGTTCGCAATCATGTCGATCAGCTCTTTGACTTCCCGTTGCTTCGACTCCGTGGCAATCACATGCAGGGCGTCGGCGCGGTTGTCTTCGTTAATCATTACGCCAGGGACCATCGCCATGATTGTCTCGGCGATTTCGTCCAGCTCGGCATCATCCAGTTCGTAGACGCGAAGCACGGGGCCGCCGCGGTCTTCAAAGGCGGACCGTCCGTCTTTCGAGGGGAGATCGATCTGCTTGATGGCCTGCTCGACGATCATCAGATCGGCCGGCCGCGCCGCCACGAGAAGACTGTTGGTCCGCTCATCGAGCGTAATCCGCGCCGTTCCTTCGGTCCCCGCCGAAGAGGACGACGAACTGGGGCCCCCTCGTCCGCGATCGCCGCCACGATCCCCGTCGCGTCCGCCTTCGCCCCGCATGCGGGCGGCCATCATTTCCATGAACTGTTGCCGAGGGTCCGAAGAACCGCGACTGCTTCCCCCGCTTCCGCTGGACTGGCCAAGCGAATTATTGACACCCAGCAGAGCTCGGATTGTTGGCTCGGCATCGGCGGCGGGAATGTGCTCAAGAATGAACGCCCGGAACGTCAGATCGCCGGCACCGGCTGCGAGGCGGGATCCCTGCAGAAGACGATCGACCCGGCGGATGTTGCCCGTCATGCCGGTCACAATCAGCCGATTCGTGGTGCCGAGAGGCGTGACTTCTCCGTGCGCGCCGAGCTGGCTGCGAACATCCTCGGCGAGATCTTCGGCTCGAAGTTCTTCCAGGTCGAAGACGACGCGGACCAGTTCGTTGTTGCCACGATTGGGAAGCTCGTCCAGGTCCACCGTGGGAATCAGCGTTGCGGGAATCCCTTCGCTGATGTTGGCCACAATGAGAAAGTTATTCTGACGAACCAGCAGATAACCTCGCTGGATGAGATAGCCATTGAGAATGTCGATGGCCTCAGACGGCGTCTTGGGGGATTTGTCAAAGTACGAAAACGTTCCCGGCGGCGTGGACTGCATGTCGAGTGTCAGCCCGGCGACATCGGCGAGGGTTCGCAGAACGTCTTCCCAGGACGCATACCGGAAATTGAATTGCAGCGTCTCCGCTGGTCCCGACTTCGGAGCACCGTCTGTAATTGCGGGGGCGTCGGCCGACTCGTTCGAAGTCATCGGAGCTTGCGGGGCGGTCGAATTCCCGGCCGGAGGCTGTTGCGGAGGACTGTCCTGGAAGAGATCGAACAGGTCGTCGATTCCGATGTCTTCGGCGGGCATCGCCGGCGCGGACGGAGCTTCCGAAGTCGACTCCGGAGCCGGTATCTCGGCCGTGCTCAGAGCGGGCGCTGGAGTGGACTCGCTGGCGGGCGGCTGAGCGAGCGTCTCCGCAACAGGAACACCGATCACGGTGACGAGTACGAGCGAGCAATATTGCAGAAATGGTTTGATCGGCATAATCGACACCATCGATCTCAGAGTCTTACGAAGTCCAGAGCGGTCCCAGCCACGACACCCAGTTGTATCGACGCGACTGCGAGGCGACTCAGGTCGGAAACCGCTGGTCAGCTGGATTCTGAGGATTTGTGTCGGTTGTTCCGATTCCATCGGGCATTCGCGATTTCGACTCGCAAACCCCCTTGCCCGTCCCTGGTCGATTCAAGAAACCGACGTCTTCATCCGCCATTCTCACGGCGCATACCTTCCCCGCCAAGGCTCTACAGGAAGAAACCCCGCGAATGGACGCGGGTTTCGGAAGCGGCGGAAATTTGTCTCACCGCGCCTCTCAACCCGAAGTGTGAGCAACGGCTGGAATGGCGAAAAGCCCTCACTGACATTTCGGGTTGGGCTTCGCTTTTCGATTTATTCCGACGACTTCACGACAGAGGCGGCGGGGCGTTTACTGCTCCGACAGTTCGTCGGCGGTGTGGACCAGGGCAGCGAGGATGTCCATGGTCGTGATGATGCCGACCAGTTCGAAGCGGGAATTGGTGACCGGAATGCGATGCGTGTGGAAGTTGCACATCAGCCGAGCGACGTCAATCAACGAGGCGTTCTCGGTGACCGAGGGAGGATTCTCCGTCATCCGGTCGGCGACTTTCTCCTGCCCAATCTGAGTCTTCATCATCCGTTCCACGGCTTCCGCCGAGAGAATGGCCGACTCCAGGCTCGAAGAAAGCGCCCGGGACGCCTGAGAGTTCCCGGGCTTTACGCCTGTCAGATTACGAAGCGAGAACGTTCCGACGAGTTTTCCCCGGCTGTCGACCACGGGGGCTCCGGAGTGCTTGTACGTCTTCAATTGCTCCGTGGCATCCGTCAGAGTCGTCGTTTCCTGCAGGAGGTGGACGTCGGCCGACATCACGTCGCGAGCTCTCAAAGATCCTAACCGGCCGGGCATCTGTTTCATGATGACTTGCCAACACTTCGAGTGAACGATCATCAGAATGCGAATCGCAGCCGCGGCCGGATCGATCCTACCGGGCGATTGGCGAAATGGCCCGACGATAGCGGGCTAACGCCATTAAGGGGAAGTAGACTCGATAATAATGGTAACGTAAATAGAAGACACGAGGGAATCCTGTTCCAGTGTACTCCGGCTCATCCCAGGTTCCGTCGGCTTGCTGGGATTCGATCAGATAACGAATGCCGTCGCTGACCGCAGCTGATCGCGATTCGCCAGCGGCAATGAGACCCATCAGGGCCCACGCGGTTTGCGAAGGCGTGACCGTCCCGGTGCCGCGAAGCTCCGGCTCGTCGTATGAACGCGGCGTTTCGCCCCAGCCCCCGTTCGACTGCTGATGCGTCTTGAGCCAGCGGACCGCCTGAAGAATTCGTGGATCGTCTTTGGGAACGCCAATATCCGTCAGACCGACCAGCACCTGCCAGGTGCCGTAAATATAGTTCACACCCCAGCGACCCGGCCAGCTGCCATCCGGTTCCTGATGCTCCCAGATGAAGCTGATGGCCCGCTTGATCGCGGCGTGCTCTGGATTCACACCCAGCATCGCCAGGGCTTCCAGCACGCGAGCGGTAATGTCGGGTGTCGGCGGATCGATCATCGCGTTGTGATCGGCAAAGGGGACTCGCGTGAGCAGCTCGAAATCATTGTCGGAATCGAACGCTCCCCAGCCGCCGTTCTTCGACTGCATCGACAGCAGCCACTGGACGCCGCGACGGAACGAGTCGAGACTTGGCTGCAGTCGAGAAACATCGCCGATGGCCGCCTGCAGATGATTCGCTTTGCCCGAAACGATGGTCGACAGCCGGGGTTCGGTCCGTGACTCCGATTGCGGAACCAGTTCGGCCAGCCAGTCGGCGTGCAGGTTATCCGGCAGACTCTTGGAGAGGGCCATGAGAACCATCGCCGTGTCGTCGACATCGGGGTAAAACTCGTTGTTGTATTCGAAGCACCAGCCACTCGGCTCGACCATGCGATGGGACATGCTCCAGTCGCCGTAAGAGCGAACTTCCTGGGAACGCAGCCAGGACGAAGCGGCTTCGACACTGCCGCGGCATTCCGCATCGCCCGCTTCCGCCATGGCGACTGTCGCAATTGCTGTGTCCCAGACGGGAGAATGGCAGGGCTGCAGTCGAATCGTTTCGTGTTCCGTGTGCTTCTTCGAACGTCCCTTGAGAATCAGTTCGTCGAGATGCCGGCGGGTTTCCTGCACTTCGCGAGAGTCCTCATCGAAGCCAAGCGATTTCAGCCCGACCAGGGACCAGACAATCGGCGGGAAAATCGCACCGAGTCCGTCGCTGTTCTGGAACCGTTCAAGCATCCATCCCGCCGCGACGCGAATGGCCTTTTGTCGATAGGGAGGATCGCCCAGGCGTTCGAACGTTTTGTAGGCGCGATCGAACTGCCGGAAGATCCAGGCCCAGGGAATCCGGCTGCGATAGCTCATGCTGTCGATCTTGGTCGTCACATCGTTGCAGACCGAGAGCTTGCGGGCCGACTTGATGAACAGTTCTTCGATCTGCATCTGTTCAGGCAGTTTGCGGACCGGCTTGTAGGCCCAGAGCAGACTCAGCGGAACAAGAATCGTCCGCGACCAGGCCGACATGTCGTAAATCGAGACGCGGGTCCATCTCGGCAACAGGACGATCTCCGGCGGGACAGCCGGGCATTGCCGATAGCTGATCAACCCGAGCAGCGCCATGTAGTAGCGGGTGAAGCTGTTGACCTGCTCGGCTCCGCCGGCGGCGAGAATCGCTTCGCGAGCCCTCACCATGTAATCGGCGTCCGGGGAATGGCCAGTGATTTTCAGAGCCCAGTACGCCTTGACCGACGCGCTGATTTCCAAAGGGCCGCCGGGGTAAAGAGCCCAGCCGCCGTGGGGAGCCTGTTGCTCCAGAATGTAGCGCGCAGCAGCCTGCGCCTGAGGCGTCTTTTCTTCGTGCAGATAAGCGAGCAGCAGAATGTATTCGGACTCGAGGATCGTATCTCCTTCGAGTTCGGCGACCCAGTAGCCTTCCGGGTGCTGCTGATCATTCAGAAACGAGACCGTGTTGGCGATCGCCCGTCCCAGCGGAGTCCAGTCTGCTGTCGTCTGGGTGGGAAACTCCGTGCGGGGTTGCAGTCCGGCCTGTTCGAGCGTGTGTTCCTGGTCGTGCCTGAGAAACCGTGCGTCCTGTCGTCCTGACTCCATCTCTTTTCGCTCCATGCTGAAATCGGTGCGCTGCAGAGAGAGTCGCTCAGTCCGATCCAGGGCGACACCTCCGGCAGCAACGCCCGGCAATATAGTGAACCGGGGATCGGAACGCACGCCCAATTTCACGTGGGGCGTCAGGCGAGGTGTTCAGGATTTCACGGGAGGGCTGTTGCCCTTCCCAACGGCTGATGCCAGGCGCCGGAGGCCTGAATAAAGAAAGCCGACCGGAACTCCTGTTTCCCGATCGGCTTTCAACATGTTCAGATTGTCGCTGCGGATTCTACACGCGGCCCAGAAGCAGCATGATCAGCAGGATGAGCAGCACGAGGCCGCCGATTCCTCCCAGGGCCACGCTGTCAACCAGCACGGCGATGAGAAGGATCGCGAGGATAACTCCAAAAAGACCCAGTCGCATGATGTATTACCTTTCAGTCAGGATGTGGAATCGAAGTTGTCGGTTACTTGTCACCGGAATTAGCTGGTGTGAAGACGGCGGGTGGTGTCTGCACCCAACCAGCCTCCGCCCAGCGAAACCAGCAGGGCCAGAGCCGTACCGACAAAGGCGACCCAGAGCAACTGCGACGTGTAGGTGGAAACCGCTTCGACGGCCTGGTTCAGTTCCCGTCGATACTTTTCGACTTCCTGTTCAATGCCATTCATGGCTCCTTCGTACAGATCATTCACTTGTTCGGTCGACAGGCTCGTGTTCTGCACCAGGATGCGTTTGGCACCATTCGAGTCCCCAGCGGCGAGACGAGAGGCGATCCCCTGAACGGCTTCCCCATCCAGGCTGGCGACGGCTCGTCGGACGTCCTGTTCAGTCACTTCCGGACCACCGCGAGCATCCAGCGTGGCGACATAACCGTCGACACCTGAAGCGAACTGATTCTTCAGATCCTGCGTCAGACTCGCCTCGTTTTCCGGGTTGCCGATCTGCTCTTCAAGAGCCTGATATGCCGAGTTCACCAGAGCGCGGGCGTCCTGTTGTGAAAGCTCGGTCGTGTCCGCCAGCAGTTGAGCGGCTCCTTCACGATCGTTGTTGGTCAGATCGAGCACGACACGACGCATTGTCCGGTCGTCGAGGCTGTAGATCACATTCCGCATTTCTGCAGCCGAAAGCTGACCTGAGGAGTTGGCAGCGATCTCAGCAGCCTGATCGGAGAGCCGATCCTGAATTTGACCCCCGAACTCACTTGTGATGGCTTCCGTAGCCGAGGCGACGCCAGAAGCGGTGTAGCTCACAGCCGATGCGGTGCCCGAACCGACTGCGGCAATTCCCTGAGCAGCGGCTGAGGCCACCTGCTGACCGGTATGCAGCAGACTCGAGACCCCCATCCAGCCCATAACCAGAATCGCTACGGTGCCGAGGCCCCAGACGACAAAACCATGCAGCATTCCGGCGACATCATCAATGAATCCCGCCAGTCGAGCGGTTGCCAGCGACGCCACGAAAAACGCGATCATCCAGCTGAGGACCATCCAGATCACAGCTCCGGTCGGCAGTCCTTCAGTCGTATCGGCCGCATCGGCCACGCTGACGCCAAAGGCCAGACCGAGCAGATGCAGCAGCCAGCTCAGTCCCAGTAAAATGACGAGCCCGGCGAAGATCGCCCCCCAGCTGACAAAGGGGTGTCCGGGGTCCGCCACCCGCACGGGACGATGGCGGTATGCGACGTCTCGCGTGCTGAGGTGTTCCGGTTGTTCGTGTACGTGTTCTGTCATGGCAGCCCTCCCAGTGTTTTCTAGATACCTTGTTGCCGTGGTGATATGGCGTGCTTAGGGGACGAGCAAGCACTGTTCCATTCAGTGGCAACTTGGGGGAGATGCTGCGATTACTTGAACTTGTTCGCAAAAGCGAGTGAACGGCTGGTCGATGGGGAATCGAGTCGCCCGCCCTCTGGTCGCTCAGAGAGCAAATACGGATTCCCAGGATCGCGAAATCGGTATCGGGGAAATGCCCATGCTTTAGCAGTTTCGCCGGTTTTCCCCGAGGACGCTCTGCCGACAGGATTCAGCCAAATTCAAAATTCGACTGCAGGCGTTTGCAGGAGCAGACTCAGCATGGCAGGGGATCAGCGCCCAGGCGACTGCAGGGGAAGCCGGAAAATGCTCTAAGCCGCCCGGTTCTTGTCCGAGCTGTTGATCTCGCCATTCTCGCCGACATCTTCAAAGCGGACGGTCAGCTTCTTGGAAACACCGGCTTCTTCCATTGTCACGCCAAAGATCCGGTCGGCTGCGGTCATCGTCCGTTTGCGGTGCGTAATGACGATGAACTGAGTTTTATCGCGGAACTGTTTGATCACCCCGGCAAAGCGGTCGATGTTCGCCTCGTCGAGAGCGGCGTCGCATTCGTCCAGAATACAGAAGGGACTCGGGCGACTCTTGAAGATCGCCAGCAGGAGACCGACCGCTGTCATTGTTTTCTCGCCACCAGACAACAGGCTGATACTGCGGAGTTCCTTGCCGGGAGGACGCGCGACAATTTCGATACCGCATTCGAGCGGATCGGATTCATCTTCCATAATCACATCGCCCTCGCCCCCGCCAAACAGCTGTCGGAACAGCTCCTGGAACTGCGAGCGAATGGCCGTGAACGATTCGATGAAGATGCGTTTGCTCTCAGTATTAATACGACGAATGATGTCTTCCAGCGTCGACTGAGCGTGCTTCAGGTCCTGCAGCTGTGTGCTCAGATGACGATAGCGCGACTCCAGTTCGTCCAGCCCCTGCAGAGAGGAGGGGTCGACCGCACCCAGTGATTTAATTTTCTTACGCAGCCTCTGCACTTCGCGTTCGATGGCGTCCCGCGATTCCGCGAAATCATGTTCGCTTTCCAGCCACGGCCAGGGCGTGCTCTCGACGTCGAGTTCATGGAGATTCTCGATCGATCCTTCGGGAGTTGACTCGGTCCAGTCGCCTTCTGCGTCGTTGGCTTCAGCATCGGCGTCTGTCTCTTTGTCTGCGACGGCGGCCTGAATTTCCGGTCGCGGGAAGTCGATGGCTTCGATTTCTTCGTCGCGGCGCATGGCCTCGAACGGCTTGCGTGCAGAGAACCCGAGATCAATAATCTGCTGCACGCCGAGCTGATACTCTTCGAAGAGTTTATCGCGGAGGACCTGCAACTCCGTCTCGACATCACGGAGTTCGATCCGCAGATCCTGAACCCGCTCTTCTTCTTCCCGACGCTGGTCCGTCAACTGCCGCAGCTGTTCGTTTCTGCGGTCGCGACGGATTTGGATCTCGTTCCGCTGCCGCCGGGCCCGCTGAACTTCGACCTGCAGCTGTTCGCCGATCAGATAGTATTCGGCCAGTCGCGATTGAGCCGTGAGAATCTGCAGTTCGAGCCGTTTTTCTTTCTGCTGGGCATTCTCCAACCGGGAGATCGCTTCCGCATACTGGGCCTCGCGCAGCTGCCTGTCTTTATTGAGTCGCGTCAAAACGGCGTCTATCGAAGCCAGACGTTCGTGCGTTTTCGACAATTCCACTTTGAAGTGACTGTGTTGAGCCGCGAGTTCCTGTTCGTGTTCGCGGGCCTGCCGCATATCGTGATCGAACTGCTCGATTTGCGATGTCAGCAACTCCAGTTGACCGGCGATCTGATCGAGTTCTTCAAGTTGTTCGCCCTGTTCGTGCTGAACGGACGCAAGCTGTTGTTCGACCGAAGTGTAGTCGCTGTCGATTCGGGCCCGTTCCCGGGAAGCCAAATCGAGTTCGTTATGCCGGCTCTGGACCTGCTGCCGGAGTTCCGAAAGTTCAGCGGTCTGCGATTCCATCCACATCTGGGCGTTGGCGAGTTCTTCGTCCAGACGCAGCAGCACGTCGCCCAGCTCTTCTGTTTTTCGATCGAGCCGTTCAATGTGACGGGTCAGTTCGAGGAGTTCCTGCTTGATCCGCAGGATCTCGGAACGACGAGAAACGACGGAGCCTTCCGCCTGGATGGTGCCGGTGTGCACGATCCCATTCGGCGTGAGCAGATCGCCCTGCTGAGTCAGGAACTGTGATCCTGCCGGCGCGTTGAGCAGGAGCCTCCGGGCAGTCGTCAATCCATCGACAATCCATGTCGATCGCAGGAGCTGCTCGATGAGCGGACGAAATCGGTCATCGCATCGTACGAGTCGATCGGCTCGTGCCAGGAGCCCATCCTGTTCGCTGTGCTGCTGTTCGAATTCACCGAGCAACTCGTGCTGCTCCGGATTCCATTCCTGCACGTGACGGGGCAGTTCGACGAAGCCGAGCCGGCCTTCGAACTGCGTGTTGTGACGTTCAAGATATTCCAGAAACGGCGGGAGCTGATCGACCACGATCATCTGCGAGCCACCATTGAGAGCGATCTCGATGAGGGCCGCGTCTTCGAGATCGCATTCGAAGAAGTCGACCAGAATTCCGAGTACGTGTTTCCACGGCGACAGATTACTTTTGCGGGCCCGGTTCAGAATCTCCTGCACGCCAAGACTGAGTCCCAGCTGCCGCTGTTCCATGTCTTCAAGCAGACCGAGCCGCGCTTCCCAGGCACTTCGCTGTTCACGATCGAGCGCCTGACGGGCGTTGATGGTGGCGAGTTGCTGCTCCAGTTCCTGGCGACGCTTCTGAATGCCATCGATTCTTCGCTTGTGTTCGCTGTGTCGATCGGCAGCGGCCTGATAGACCTCGGTCGCTTCAGTGACGGTTTGCCCGATGCGTTCGATCTCGACGTCAGCTGCTTCCCGTTCGTGATACAGTCTCTCCCGCGCGGCGAGGATGGTTTCGCGGCGACTGTCGAGATGTTTCCGATGGCTTTCCGCGGTAGCCTGCTGCCGCTGCAGTTCCACGAGCATGCGGCGCTGCTCGGCCTGTTCCTCGCGGCGTTGTTCGATGGATTCGGTCAGTTCCCGCAACTGGTTGGCGGCCGCTTCCTGGTCGGCGACTTTGCGATCCATCTCCGACTGCACGTCTTCCCGCCGCTGCGTTTCGGAGGCGATCTCTTCATCGATATCGTGGACGCGACGTTTGAGCTCGAAGCGCTGCTTGCGAAGCAGATCGGCTTCTCCCGAAATTTCCCGGGCGCGTTCCGACTGATGATGCAGCGACGTCTGCACGCTCGAGCGTTGCTGCATCAGAGTCGAGAGTTTGGCCTCGGTTTCCTGCAGCATTTCATCGGCACTGCGGAAGCGGCTGCGCAGCTGTTCCCGTTCAGCTTCGAGATCGGCCTGTGTCTTCTGCGTTTTCGAGAGTGCTTCCTGAGCCTCATTCGTCTGGCCCGAAATCTCCCGCAGTCTCGTGAACAGGATCCGGGCGTCATCGGCTGCCAGTCCGAGGCGGAGCGCGTCGTAACCGCGAGTCAACTCCCGATACCGGGCCGCCTTGCCGGCCTGATTGCGGCAGGCGTGCAGCTGCGTTTCGACTTCATCGACAATGTCGGTGAGTCGCAGCAGGTTCTGCGAGACCCGTTCGAGTTTTCGTTCGGCATCGATGCGTCGGGATTTGAAGCGGCTGATCCCGGCTGCCTCTTCAAACAGGACGCGACGTGTGGACGGATTCCCCTGCAGGACCTGTCCCACTCGACCCTGTTCAATAATGCTGTACGCGGAGGTCGCCGCCCCGGTGCCCATGAATAGATCGCGAATGTCTTTGAGCCGCGAAGTTTCGCCGTTGATCAGGTATTCCGAATCGCCCCCCTGGTACAGACGGCGGGTAATCCGGACCTCTTCATACGGCGTGGCCAGAATCTGCTGGGAGTTGTCGAAGGTCAGCGTGGCCTCGGCCAGACCGCTTGGCTTGCGGGAGCGGGAACCGTTGAAGATGACGTCGGCCATGGCCTTGCCGCGGAGCGACTTGGGACTCTGGTCTCCCAGCAGCCACTTCATCGCATCGACAACGTTGCTCTTGCCCGAGCCGTTGGGACCAACGACGCACGTAATCCCCGGCGCGAACGCAAATGTAGTGCGGTCGGCGAAGCTCTTGAAGCCAAAGACTTCCAGGGACTTTAACATGACAGACTTCTGGGCAAGGACGTGATCCCGGCAGGAGGCAGACGGGAGAGCATCGTCAGCCTCCCGAACCGGGATCGGCAATTACAGATGGCATCAGCTCGGAGCTCACGCCACGAAGGACAGGCTTTGCTTCACTCCTCTTCCTCGACATCGGGATACAACATTTCGCCGTTTCGTTCGTGCTTCATCAGCTGCTTGAGCTTCTTCAGCGGACTGAAGCCTTCGCTTTCCGTCGGGGGAGCCTCCTGCGGGGGAAGCTCGGACGTTTGAGCTGGCGGGGCGTCGGAGGTTTCGGTCGCAGTTTCACCGGCTGGATCGAGTTCCTCCTGCGGTTCGACATCTTCCTGCGGTTCGGTCTCATCGCCGAATTCCGTTGGTTGAGTGCCGTCCTGCAGCAGTTCTTCGGTCATCAGCGGTTTCGTGCTGACAGCGTCTTCCTCGTCCGTTCCCTTGGTGAACGGGTTCGGAGCCATGCTGGAGCGTCCGACACGCGTCTTCTTTTTCTTCATACCCGGTTTGCCGGATTCACCGGGAGCATCGGGACGTTCGTAGTACCGACCGGCTTCCGGCAGCATATCGATGCCGATTTTGCCCGGGAGATTCTTCTGTCGTTCAGCCTGAACCAACATCTGGGCCAGGTCTGGATAGCTGGCTCCCATTTCGGCAGCCGCCCGGATCACATCAGCGATTCTACGCGGAACAACCTTCCGCTGATCCTTCTGACCAACGCGATAGCGGCTGACGACGACTTCGTCGGAACCGGTAGCCGAGTTGACCATGATGTGCGGACCAGCGTTCAACGCCATTGGTGTACGGAACTCCTGATGAGCTCCGAACAGCACGATTTCGGCTTTCTGACGATGTGTCAGGTGAATCATCGGTTCCCCGGCGACGTCGAGCGGATGCAGTCGGCACTGTTCGTTGAGAAGCTCGCCCTTCACGAACGGCTCGTTGTCGTCGATGGTCGTCATACAGCGGAACGCACCGTACTTGGTTTCCATGATTGGTTCGTCCATCAGCTGACGGAGATAGACGAAGGTTTCGCCGGCTTCGACACCCGTCATCGCGGCCAGAGCGAACACGCGAAACGCGGGTTCATCCCGAGCGGCAATATAAAGGGTTTCCAGGCCAGCCGGCTCACCCAAATATGCCAGGGCGACCGCGGAATAGAAACGGCATTCCAGGTATTGGGCTTCCAGCCCTTTCTTGAGGGTCGGAATCGCTTCCGGTCCCAGAGCTTCCAGTTCCAGGGAGGCCCGTTCGGCTCGTTCCGGAATCAACAGCTCGTTCTCCAGCCGCTCCATACGGACCTGTTTCTCGACATCGGTTTCACGGAAAGCGATTGCCTGAATGACTTGGATGTAACGGGGGAAGTTGTCTTTGTAGGTGGGATGAATCCGCAGTTCGATTTTCTGATCGGTCTTGGCTTTCGACAGCGGCTCGCGATGTCCGTAGCGGTCGTAGCTGAAGAACCGCTCGCCAATCTTGTCGGCGATACGAGTCGTGTTACGAACACTGCGGTAGTCGTTCTTCATCAGCAGGGTCATGTCGCGGGTTTCCATCCCGACACCACCGCCGACGATGCGTCCGCGACGCAGCAGACTGTTGGAGTCATTCTCGCCAGTCGAAACCAGAATCGGGCCCTGAGCCCGGGCACGTTCTTTACCTTCGAGAACGCCGCGGCCGGCGACGATCGCCCGTTCAGTCAGACTGCATTCAAGCAGCCAGCCGCCGTTCAGGCTTGTTGTCGTGCTACCTTCCGGCACTCGAATTTCGACATCGAACTTTTCGCCCGGTTCGACCAGCGGCGGCAGATACGCCCGCACGATCACCAGAGCGGTGGAAGGCGAGCTGATGATGCGGTTGGGATCTTCCACTTCGCGACGCCGCATGTCCTGCAGCAGTTGGGTTCGATACTGAGACGGAGGCGGGTCACCGCCGGTTCCGTCGAGACCGGTAACGAGACCGACCCCTTCAAGCACGACCAGGTTCAACCCGGAAACGACGACGTAATCGCCGATAAACGGCGGGCGGACTTCTTCCGGTCCATCAAGGTTGAAGTCGTCTTCAAAGGAATTGTCTTTGTCGTCCTTAGCCGCGCTCTTGAACTTCATCGACTGGATGACCGGCGTCATCAGGTTCATCTCCATGCAGCCGGTGAGCCCGAGACAGAGCATCAGCAGCAGGGAAGTGACGAGTCGCGTTCTGGACACCGTGCTGAGGCAGCGGAGTCGAAGAAACGATTTCAGGATCGAAGCCGATGCCGGAACATCAAAGTCGGGGCGGAATGCGGACATGAATCATCCTGCGGGGAATGGGCTGCTCGAAAGGAGGGGAGGAGCAGACTGTTCAAGGTGGGACAGGAGTTCGATCGGCCGAAGCCGGTCGGCTTTGCCTGTGAGCCGCGGACGGATGTCCGGTTCTGCTCACCTGGCAAGGACAAAAACACTCAATCATCAGACAGGTGGGACGGTTGTGGAGTCCTTGACGGACCCTTCGTCCCGGAAAGGTGGGATGCAGAACGTACGTGACGCCGCCGATCCGGTCAAGATGTCTCCATTCAAGGCTGAAACGGTTTCCGGAAGACACGAATTGCGCTCAATTCGGCTGTGAAAATGTAGAAATGACACGTCTGACCGCATGTGGCGCTCCGGCTGCGAACGCTTCGCTTGTTTCCCCTCGGCGAAGTCGCGAAGATAAGCCGCTTCGAAATTGCGTCCCTGGCCCGAGAGAAAAACCACAGCGCTATGCCCCGTATTCTGAATGCCCGTGCCTGGGATCTGGTCGACAACATCGTGGACAACCCGGGAGAACTGGGAGTCGAAGTCGAAGAGCTCGACTGCGGAGCACGCGTTCTCGATTTTGGCGTGAACGCACTGGGCAGTCTGTCAGCCGGCATTCTGCTGGCCAAAGTCTGCACCTCCGACCAGGCCGACGTCACATTGCACACCGGATCCATCGGCTCGGTGAACTGGCCGATCGTGCAGTTCACGTCCGATTTTCCCGTCAGTGCCTGCCTCTACAGCCAGTATGCGGGCTGGGAAGTGCGTGTTGATGACTATTTCGCGATGGGGTCCGGTCCGATGCGGGCCAATGCGGCTCGGGAAGAGCTGTTTCACCGCCTCGGCTATACCGAAGAGTTCTACTGCAGCGTCGGCGTGCTGGAGACCGACAAACTGCCCGACTCCCGCATCGTGCGTGAAATCGCCACGAAGGCCAAGGTCGAGCCGCGAAACCTGATTCTGCTGGCCGCTTCGACATCGAGCATCGCCGGCAGTCTGCAGATCAACGCTCGAGCCGTCGAAACGGGGATGCATAAACTGTTCGAACTCGGCTTCGACGTCCATCGGATTCACTCGGCGGTCGGCACAGCTCCTCTGTCTCCGGTCGCAGCCGATACGTTGACCGCCATCGGACGCACCAACGATGCCATTCTGTACGGCGGCCGCATCACGTTTTACGTTCGCGGGGATGATGACTCGATTGCCGAAATCGGGCCGAAGGTTCCGTCGTGTGCCTCGTCCGATTCGGGCCGCCCGTTCAAAGAGATCTTTGAAGCCGTCGGCTGCGACTTTTATAAGATCGATCCGTTGCTCTTCAGTCCCGCTCAGGTGGTGTTTCAGAACATCGAAACCGGGAATGTGCAGTGCTTTGGCGATGTGAATGAGGACCTGCTGCGGAAATCATTTGGAATCCAATGAGCATCCACGACCGCGACCTGCTGAATCTGCTGTTTCTGGCAGCGACCGCCCATCAGAAAGGGCAGCAGCCGGGACGCGATCGATTTCTCGTCCTCGCCATGCATCACGCCTGCCAGCGCGGGGATCTCGAAACTGCGAATGCGTGCCGGGAGATTGTCGCCCGGACGGCTCCGCATCATCTGCTTGGTCGGCACGAAACCGCCGCCGAAGTCGCCCGAGATGAAGGGTTCGCGACCCTGGTGCGTCAACTGCAGCGACATTGCAGTTCCGAGCGAGCCGAACAGCTCGCCAGCGATCTGAAATTCAACGCCGAAGAATTCCTGAACGACGAGTCCTCATCGGTGCGGATTCGAGCCGAGTTGAATCAACTGCTACGGGTGATGCAGTAAGCTCGCGTCGCTCCCGAGCGTGAATCCCTCGCCGGAATTCCGAACACTCGTTTAACGGTACTGCGGAACCACCTCAGGCAGCGAGCTCATCGGCAGGGGCTGGTTCGCGGGCGCGTTCTGGGACGACGGGTTTGTCGGAACGGTGCTCGGCGGCGTGGCGCGACGATGGACGACAACTTCGCTCGTGTTCGAGCCGTTGTGAGCCTGCGGAGAGTGAGGCCACTGCTGTGGCGTGTTCCCGGCAGGTTCGATCTGCGGGGTCGTCTGTCCCCAGATATCTCCGTTCGGCTGAGAGGACGAGTCCAGCCAAGGCGTGTTTCCGTTCGATGCCGGAGTGTTCGACGGGCTCGGTGCGTTCTGTCCATTCTGTGGCATGTTCAGAGTCGGCGTGGCGGGAGTCTGCGTATGCGGCCAGTCGCGAATCGCGGTGCCAGATGCCGCCTGAACGTTGTTGCCCTGCTGACCATTCACCTGCTGCACACCGGTGCCGCTCGGATCGGCGATCGGATTCTGTTGATGCAGCCCATACTGGACTGGGGGCATCTGCGGCGCATTCATCGCGGGCATGGAGGGCGAGGTCGCTTCGGCGAGCGGTGTGGTGATCGGTTCGGTTTCGATCTGCGGCCGCTGGCTGCCCGGCATCGCGACGGACGTGCCACTCTGAGCGCCCGAAGTGGTCTGAACGGGGAACATCTGACCGGGGCCGGCGTTCATGCCCATCTGCAGCGCCATGGACATCACATCCTGCTGAGGCGAAGAAGCGGCGGAACCGCGTCCAGCCGGATTGTAAGGCACGGTATTGACGGGGGGGTGTCCGGGCAGACTGGAACTGGTCAACTGTGGCGCCCCGCCAACAGGCATGCGGGTCGCCGGGAGTGTGTTCATTTCCGGAGGAGTCGGTACCGCGGCCTGCGTCTGTTGAGCCGTGGATGTTTCCGTATTCGGAGTCAGGCCAACGATCGCATAGTCATCGTACGGGTCAGGCGTCTGCGGCTGCTGAGCGGGCGGAGTCGCCGGCTGGCTGGCGATCGGAGTCGTCTGCGGCATCTGCTGCATGTATGGAGATTGCGGCAACTGATCCGCCGGGTTCTGCGGAGTGCTTCCCGGCTGATTCTGAGCAACCTGCTGTGGAGACTGCATGGGCAGATGTCCGGGAACCGATGAGGTCTGCCGGGTTTGCCCTTGGTAGGACGGCATGTTTTGAGCGACGTTAGGCATCGCTGCGGCCTGTTGAGTCGGGGCTGGTTTCTGCTGAGGGCGACTCTGCTGTTGCATACGCTGCTGCTCGAACTCGGCGTCGATCTGAGCGAACACATTATTGATCTGATCGGCCGGGATTTCCCGAGGATCGAGCTGCGAAATATCATTGGGCAGCTTCTTCCGGGGAGTCGTCGGGTTCTGCGCTACGGGCAACTGCTGGAAGCTCTGCTGTCCGTCGCGGTTACCGGAACCTTCCTGCGGCCGGTTGTTGCTGGCCAGCTGCATTTGATCAGCGCCCGCGGGGCGACCTTTGGGGAACAGGCGAGCGATATTCGCCTGGGCTTCTTCTTCGGGACCGGCCTGACGGAACAGAGCCAGGGCCCCGTCGTAATCGCCTTCTTTGGCCAAAATTCCGGCGAGGTTCAGCAGGCTGGCCTGATGATTCGGATCGATCTTGAGCGCCTTCTCGAGAAAGCGGCGACTGTCTTTGGTGCGATTCTGCAGCAGATACGAGTAGCCGAGATCACAGGCGATGTTGGCATCGTCCGGTTCAAGTCGAAGAGCCGCGAGATAGTGAATCTCTGCAGCCTGATAGTCTTTCTGCTTATCGCCGATATATCCGAGTCGGTGATGGGCCGCTCCGTTTTCAGGATCGGCCTGAACGACCTCCAGAAAATGCTTGCGGGCTGATTTGTAGTTCCCGTTCTTCAGATCGGCTTCTCCCTTGGCGAAGGCATCACCGGTTCCGGTTGGCTTGGCGGCCGGAATGACCCGGCTGGCTTCCGCGGTCTGATCGAAGCTGTGCGTCGACTTCGGCCGAAACGGATTCCGGGCCCAGCTCATGGGATTCGTGTTTGCAGACTGGCAGCCAGTTAGCAGGCAGCCGCTACAGGCCAGAATCAGGAGAGATCGTTTCATAATCGTTCCACGGATCGGGGAACAGGTCGTTCATGAGACGGTCGAACATCAACCGAAATCGTCAGATTAGAGCGCATGATGAGCCGGAATCGGCTCTGCAACCGCGTCGTATAACGGAAATGGCGGCCGGGTGTCGAGGTGAGTGCCAAATCGGCTCCCCAGAGCCCAAATCAGGCCCGCTTCTGTAAAATTTACAGAGGCCTCCTCCAGGAAGTTCCGTAGCCGGCACTCACGGCCCGATGCCGTAGCCGTCCATTTGCAGGCTGGAAGAAACACAGCCGTACCCCTCCGCTTCAGGTCGAGATAGAACGGGTGGCCCGCCCGTGACAAGCCTGAAACTCCCCCAGCCTGCAGACTTCCCAACCCGAAACGTCAGTGAGGAAGAGCGACGTCGGACGCGCAGCTGGCCCTCTCTCACGCCAGCAGGGTGGCACAGACATTCCTGTCTGTGCGTCAAAGGACGTGACTCCAGTGAAGACACCATCTCATGAGAGTTCCGGACATCAGGGTGGCCCGTCCGCCTCGGCGGGCGGGTCGCGCCAGCGACAAGAGGCCGCACCATCCGCGTCTTGTTCAGCGAAATCATCCGGTCCCGACGAAATCGCATCCATGGCGCGAACTCTTGTGACGTCATCCCCCGTCCGTGATATGCCTGAAACTCTCCCAGTCTGCACACTTCCCAACCCGAAACGTCAGTGAGGGAAATCGACGTCCGACGCGCAGCCGGCCTCGTTCCAGCCTACGAATTGTCGGACAATCCTGTAAGATGCGTGGACCGCACTCTTTCAGCTGAGACACCTCATGGCCAATGCCGAGCAGTATCTGAAACCGGAAGTGATCCGCAATGTCGCCCGGCTCGATCTTCGGGCCCGCTTCATTGTCGAGGGCTTTCTGAGCGGCCTGCATGCCAGCCCGTTTCATGGCTTCAGCGTCGAATTCAGCGAACACCGCCGATACTCCACCGGCGATGATCCCAAGGACATCGACTGGCTCGTCTACGCCAAAACCGACCGGTACTACGTCAAGAAATACCAGGCCGAGACGAACATCACCGGCTATCTGCTGCTCGATCTTTCGGAAAGCATGGGCTACACCTTCCGGCAGGAACTCTCCAAGTTCGAGTACGCCGTTTCCCTCGCGGCTGCACTGGCTTACATGATGATCCACCAGCAGGATCCGGTCGGGCTGGTCACCTTCGACGAGAAACTGCAGACGATTTTGGGAGCCAAGAGCCGGCGGTCTCAGCTGGCCAGTATTCTGGCCCTGCTCGCCCGGGCCAAACCGACCGGGACAACCGATGTTGCCCAGGCTCTGCAGTTGTTCGCCCCGATGATTCGGCACAAGAGCCTCGTGATGCTCTTTTCCGATCTGCTGGTCGATCCCGAGCCCGTCATGCAGTCGCTGCGACGGCTGAGGCACGCCGGGCACGATGTCATCATCTTTCATATTCTCGACGAAGCCGAGGTCAGCTTCCCCTTCAGCGGCTCGGTCGCTCTCCGCGATCCGGAAACCAATGACGAGATGAAGTTCGACGCCTCCGGCATTCGTCAGGACTATCTCGACGCCGTGCAGGCTCTCCGCGAACAGTACCGTCAAGAATGCCTCACGATGGGCGTCGATTACGTCCCTCTCGACACCAGCCTCCGCTTCGACAAAGCCCTCGTCGAATACCTCTCCCAGCGCCAGGCCCGTTTCTAAACACTGCACTGGCGAGGCACTGGCGAGGCACTGACGTGCTTTGTTGCAGTGGATCGTCGGGGGGAGACGAGAGCGTTTCGCTGCGGAACGCTTCCTGGGTGCCACTGGCGTCTCGCCAGTGCGATTCGGCCAACGACGGTTTCTCAGGCCTCACGCCAAGGCGCCAAGCCGCAAAGAAGCCGAGAAAGGTTTTCTCTAGATCCTCGCCGACAGCTCGACATGAACCAGTTTGTTCTGCTGCTGGAGAAGTCTCCCTCTTCCTTTGCGCCTTGGCGGCTTGGCGTGAGTCCTACTCATTCCCCAAGCCCAACGCATCCCGGAATCGGGGTTGTCAGAAATCGGCTGATCAGGCACACTTCCGCGCTCTCCACTGCCGTCTGGTGGCTGGTTTCTGTCCTTTCCGATGTGATTCATGGTGTGACGCGCGTGTTCCTCCTGTTGATTCTGTTTTCCATCTTCTCCGGATGCTCTTCCCAGAAGTGGCGTTCGCGAGGGGACTCGTTACGTGGTGCGGACGCCGCTCCGATCGCCAATCCGCTCGTGATTCCGGCGGCTTCGCAGGAAGACGCCTGGGAGCGTTCGATCGATGTGTTGCACGCCTTTCACTTTGAAATCGAACGCGAAAACCGTCAGGCCCGCACGATCGAAACCCGTTACCGGGTCGGCTCGGGACTCCTGGAGCCGTGGCATCGGGAATCGGTCGGCTGGGAGAACCGGCTCGAAAGCACGCTCCAATCGATTCGTCGCAAGGTGGTCGTGACCGTCACGCCGGTGAAGGAAGGCAAGCACCCGCAATACGCAATCCAGGTCGTCGCGCTCAAGGAGCAGGAAGATATTGACGCCCTGACCGCCAATTCGCCGGGCGGAGCCACCTTTCAGGAAACCTCCCCGCTGAAACGCGATTTGACACCCGTCCTCGGCCAGTCCCGCCCCTCCGGCTGGATTCCCCAGGGCCGCGACCTCGAACTCGAACGCGCTATCCTCGTCCAGCTCCGCCAGGACTGACTGCCGCAGGTGTTTTTTTGCCTCTCCCTGGCGCCTACCACCTGACGCCCAGCGTCTATCGCCTAACCCCCAGCATTGACACCCCGGGGGATTCTCCCACAATCGGGTCATGCACGATTCAGAATTCAAGGCAGAAGTCGACCGGCTCATCGTCGGTTGTGGATATTTAGGCAGCCGCGTCGCGGCCGCATGGCAACAAGAGGGACTTTCGGTCGCGGCAACAACCCGCTCCCCGGCGAAAGCCTCGGAGTTCGTCGCGAAGGGGATTCTTCCCATCGTCTGCGACGTCCTCGATCCGAAAACGCTCAGCTGGCTCCCGCCCGCGAAAGCGGTCCTGCACGCGGTCGGTTACGACCGACAATCGGACCAGTCGATGCGGGAGGTCTACGTCGAAGGTCTGCGGAATCTGGTTGCTGCACTTCCGGAGCAGTCGCGACTGATTCATATTTCCAGCTCCAGCGTGTACGGACAAACCGACGGCGAAACGGTCGATGAGACCTCCGCCTGCGAACCGGCCCGGGAGAATGGACAGATCTGCCTGGAAGCCGAGCAGCTTCTCAATGAGCGGGCGAACACGGTGATTCTCCGTCTGGCCGGCATCTACGGCCCAGAGCGGCTGCTGGCGCGAGCCGAGCAACTGGAGCAGAAAACGCCATTCGCTGGCAATCCGGACGCCTGGCTCAATCTCATCCACGTCGAGGACGCGGTTCAGGCGGTCATCGGGGCGGCCAGACGGGAGTTGCCCCATTCGTTGTATCTGGTGTCCGACAATGAACCGGTTACCCGCCGGGCGTACTACACTCGTCTGGCCGAGTTGCTGAATACGGCCGCACCGGTCTTTGATGCCGCAGCAGACGATCCGAAAGGAGACCGCGGACTTAACAAGCGCTGCTCCAATCAGCGTCTGCAGGCCGAACTTGTGCCGGAACTGCGGTTCCCGACGATCGAACAGGGCCTCGTCGATGCCCTGCAACTCGAAGTCTGACGGACCCTGCGTCACGACTTCGGACAGATTGACTCCAGTTCAGTCGCCCGATAGCATCGGTACAGGAAACTTGCGTTGACCGGATGAACAGAAGGAGCAGACGCCGATGCTGCGATCGAACCATTACGATGTGGCGTTTGAGGCGTATTTGCGAGAGAGGCGGACCGCTTACGTCGCGGTCGACGAGTCGCGGCGGGCCCTGCTGGCGGATGTTTCGCTGAAATCGATGGACTTCATCGTTTATTCGCCTGGATCGACGAATCTGCTGGTCGATGTGAAAGGCCGCCGCCGGACGGGCGGACGCCGCTGGGAGAACTGGGCAACGGTCGAAGATATCGAGTGTCTGGCCAAATGGCAGGAGGTCTTCGGCGGCGATTTCCGCAGTCTGCTGGTCTTTGCCTACGAATCGGAACTCAATTCTGCCGGAGCCGGGTCTCGTTCGTTCGTCAATTTCCGTGAGAAACGGTATGATTTCTACGGCGTCTGGGTCGACGACTATCGGCAGGTGATGAAACAGCGGTCACCCCGGTGGCAGACGGTCTGGGTGCCAAAAGAGGCGTTCCGCGATTGCCGGTTCCCTCTGGAAACCGTACTCTCCGGTTCTGCGACGGCGCTTTAGAGCGGGTCGCTCGATCGGAGCACCGCGTCGAGGGACATTTCCTGACGCGGGCCGGACGGCTCCACCTTTTATGAGAACGGCTTGAGCGACTCTTAACGGGATGCCACGATGTTACTGACAACCACCGCCCTGATTTCCCGACTGATGGTGATCGGTCCTGTGGTTGCACAGTCTTCCAATACGGGCGGCGGCATTCCGTGGATCGATCTGCTCCTCGTCCTGGCCGCCATCGGCGGGACGCTGTTCGCCGTCTGCCGTTCGGCCAACCGCCGCTGATCTTCAGGTCTCCAGAGCGCTGCGGCGAGTGAACGCGATCCCATGACAGTCGCCCTGACCGGCATCGGACTCTGGACCCCCCTGGGAGTGGACCGCGAAACCAGCTGGCAGACACTGCTGTCCGGTTGCCGCCCGCAGAATTCCTCGCCGGTTCCTTCGACCCTGCCACTCGCTGAGGGGGCGTGCGATTTGCCTGGCAATTTGACGCTGCCGGAGCAACTGGCTCTCACCACCGTCCAGGAAGCGCTGACCGACGCCGGCTGGACCGATCCCACCACCTTTCAGGAACACCGCTGGGGTTGTGTGGTTGGCACGAGCAAGGGCCCGCTCGAACTGTACCGCCCGGACAGTCCTCATCCGTTTCCCTCGCTCTGGCCCTCGGCTCCGCTGCAGCGAATCCTGCAGGAATACCCGCTGACCGGCCCGGCCCTCTGTCCGGTTTCCGCTTGCGCAACCGGACTTGATGCCGTGATTCGCGGGGCTCAGCTGATTGAGCAGGGGGAGTGTGATCTGGTGCTCGCCGGCAGTGTCGATGCCTCGATCAACGATTTCGTCCGCTATTCGTACCGCCGCCTTGGGGTGCTGGCCCGCGAGGATCGCCCGGCCGAACAGGCCTGCCGTCCGTTCGATCGCGATCGTTCCGGGTTTGTCATCGGAGCCGGCGGCGCCATGTTCGTGCTGGCTCGCAACGAAGCGCCCTGGCAGCCGGCCGGCTCGGCCTATGGATACCTCGAACGCGCTCTGCAGTACAACGATCCTTCAGGAATGACCCAGCTCGATCCGCAGGCCGGTGTGCTGACGCGGCTGCTGGGTGATCTGCTGATTCGCTCGGGGCGCCGGACGTCGGACGTCGATGTGCTCAATCTGCACGGCACCGGAACAACGGCCAACGACCTCAGCGAAGCGACGGCGATCGGCCGCGTCTTCGGGAAGCCGGATCAACAGCCGTGGAGTACTGCCAGCAAGGGCGCCCATGGTCATCCCCTCGGGGCGGCCGGCAGCATGGAACTGGCATGGCTGCTGCTGGCCCTGCGCGATCAAATTCTCCCGCCGGTCTGGAATCTCTCAGAACTCGATCCCGCCTGTCCCATCCGCCCGGTGTTGAAACAACCGTTAACGGCGAGCATCGACTGCGGCCTCAAAATCTCCCTCGGCTTCGGCGGCCACCACAGCGCCGCCCTCATCACCCGCGGCGAACGAACCGGGAATTAGACGCAGGCGCAATGTCGCGTCGGTGCACTTAGAGCGGATCGCTCTACCGGATGTCCGCGAATGAGCGTTGAATCGCCTGAAACGCTGCTTCTTTCGCGGACCGAACGGTTCCACCAAAAAGTAAACGGATCTAGGTGCCTAAGATTCGTACCCTCTCCGTGAGTAACATCAGATGTTCCCGTCAATTTCAGTCAGTGGCACAGACATTCCTCAGTAGAAGCCAGCTTTGTCGGAATGCCCCTGTGTCACCGGCAGGGGTGGCCCCGAAAGATTCTTTCGGGGCGGCGCAGCCGTAGGCGAAGTGGGATTTGACGTCTAATCAAAAATTGTTGTGGTCATGTGAAATACCAGTGGATGGCTGTCAGTCGAGGCACGCTACAGCTGAATTCTCCTACGGCTTCGCCGCCCTGATAGCACAGCTATCAGGGCCACCCGTAAGGTCTTCGAAATCGACATCGACTGAGGATTGTCTGTGCCACCCTTTCGGACATTCAGTCGCCTTAACGCCAACGTCAATAAGCTCTCACACTTCGTGTCAGGATCGTCGAAGTCTCTAGTCAGGCGAGAATCTCCTCGACCACGTGTCCGTGCACATCGGTCAGGCGGAAGGCCCGGCCCTGATAACGGTAGGTGAGGCGTTCGTGGTCGATGCCGAGCAGATGGAGCAGCGTCGCGTGAAAATCGTGAACGTGGACCGGCTTCTCGACGATGTTGTAGCAGTACGGATCGGTCTGGCCGTAACTCATGCCCCCTTTGACGCCGCCTCCCGCCATCCAGAGACTGAAGCAGCGGGGGTGATGATCGCGCCCGAAGCTGTTCGCGGTCAGCTTTCCCTGACAGTAATTCGTGCGACCGAACTCGCCGCCCCAGATGACGAGAGTGTCGTCGAGCAGTCCGCGCTGCTTGAGATCGGTGATCAGAGCCGCGGAGGCCTGATCGGTTTCCTGACACTGGGTCCTGAGGCCGCCGGGGAGTCCACCGTGGTGGTCCCAGCCGGGATGATAGAGCTGAATGAAGCGGACACCCCGCTCGGCCAGACGGCGGGCCTGCAGACAGTTGGCCGCGAACGTCCCCGGTTCTCGCGCCTGCTCGCCGTACAGTTCGAAGATGTGCTCTGGTTCTGAAGAAAGATCGGTCGCTTCCGGAATCGAAGTCTGCATCCGGAAGGCCATTTCGTACTGGGCGATTCGCGTGTCAATCTGCGGATCGAGGGTTTCCTGTTTCTCGATCTCGTGAAGTCGATTCAGCGCCCGCAGCATGCCTTGACGCGTGTCCGAACTGATCCCGGCCGGGTTCTGCAGGTAGAGGACCGGATCGCCGCCGCTGCGGAACTGCACCCCTTGATGACGGGCGGGCAGGAAGCCGTTGCCCCAGTACCGGGAAACGAGCGGCTGCCCTTTCTTGTCGCGCGTTGTCATCACAATGAACGCCGGCAGATCGGCGTTCTCGCTGCCCAGCCCGTAACTGAGCCAGCCGCCGATACTCGGTCGTCCCGGGAACTGCGAGCCGGTCTGCATGTGGGTAACGCCGGGGCCATGGTTGATCGCTTCGGTGTACATCGAATGAATCACGCAGAGTTCGTCGGCGACCTTCGAGGTGTGCGGCAGCAGGTCGCTCATCCAGAGTCCCGATTCGCCGTGCTGAGCGAACTTGAACGGCGACCCGACCAGCGGCAAACTCGACTGGTTGCCCGACATTCCGGTCAACCGCTGCTGACCGCGCACCGAGTCGGGCAGCTGCTCGCCATGCTTCTCGTTGAGGAGCGGCTTGTAGTCGAACAGATCCATCTGCGACGGAGCGCCCGACTGAAACAGATAAATCACCCGCTGGGCTTTCGGAGCATGATGCAGCGTTTGCAAAACGGCATCTGCACTGGCCGCGTTCGCAGAAACCGGGTTCAGCATGTCCCCGAGTGCAATCGTTCCCAGTCCCATTCCGAACTGCTGCAGGAAATGTCGTCGTGGCATCATGGTAATAGATTCCCATCGGATGTCGGGGGCCATGCCCACTCTCGCGCGGGCATGCTGGTCTGATCGTCTTTACCGCTGCATCATACATTCGTCGTAGTTCAGCAGGGTGCTGGCGACGATGCTCATGGCCGCCAGTTGTCCCGCGTTCAGCGACTTGTCGAACTCTTTGTCGCCAATACCCAGAAAGGAGGTGGCGGCTTCGGGGTTCTTTGCGAAGTGGTCCGCGTTCAGGGCGTGAAGTTCGTTCAGGACCGTCTGTTCCTGCTCACTCGGTACGCGAGCGGTCAGCAGACGGAACATGGATTCGATCCCGGCGGAGACATCGTCGGGATGCTGCTTCAGCGTTCGCTCCGCCAGGCTGCGAGCCGCTTCAACGTATTGCGGGCCGTTGAGCATGATGAAGGCCTGCAGCGGCGAGGATGTCTTATCCCGTTTCAGCTGGCAGACATCCCGCTTGGCGGCATCGAACGTCGTCATCGCGGGAGCCGGGCTGGTGCGTTTCCAGTAGGTGTAGAGACTGCGTCGATAGAGCCCCTCGCCCTTGCTGCGGGGAGTCGGCTTGAAGGCGTCTTCCAGTTCGTAAGGTTTGACCGGATCGCCGCCGATCTTGTCGACGAGCAGCCCGCTGACTGCCAGGGCATTGTCGCGGAGCATCTCGGCCGGCAGGCGATGAGCCGGGTATCGCGACAGCCAGATGTTCACCGGATCTTTGGCCAGAGACTCGGCCGTCACACGCGACGTCTGCCGGTAGGTCGACGAGATCACGATCTGTTTCATGAGTCGCTTCAGGTCCCAGCCGTGAGTCATGAAGTCGAGCGCCAGCCAGTCGAGCAGTTGCGGATGGCTCGGCACGGCTCCCTGGCTTCCGAAGTCCTCGGGAGTCTTCACGATTCCCTGACCAAACAGCATCTGCCAGTACCGGTTGACGGTGACACGAGCGGTCAGCGGATTGTCGCGTGACATCAGCCAGCGGGCCAGGCCGAGACGGTTTCTGGGAGCGTCTTCCGGGAACGGATGCAGAGCAGCCGGGACTGCCGATTCAACCGCTTCTCCCCGGGCATCGTAGACGCCGCGCTGCAGCAGATACGTCTGATGTGGTTCGGACTTCTCCCGCATCACCATGATCTCAGGTATCGGATCGACCAGATCGCACAGCTTCTGCCGAGCCTGTCGCAACTCCTCCTGCTTCTTCTGCCAGACTTCGCCGACGGTGGAGCGATAGTACTCCTCCATGAGCCGGCGTTCTTTCTTGCCGAGCGATTCGAGCGGCTGCTGCAGGAGGTTGACGAGCGACGTTCCATCGTGCAGTTGCCCGACTTCGAGCGGAGTCAACTCCCGTTCAAAGACCTGGAACTCGTCGACCAGTCCGTTCTTGAATCCCCGGTCGCGGAAGCGTTCGCCGATGGCGATGTTGTCGCCGCCCCCTCCGGTGATGTTCTTGGTCAATTCATCGCGGACGACGTCGAGCTCGGCGGGCTGGCCATTGACCCAGATCTGCAGACCAGCCGCTTCAATGGAACCATCGTAAGTCACCGCGACATGCAGCCACTCGCCGGTCGGGATCGGTTCTTTTGTCTTCACGCTCAACGCGTTGCCGGGCCAGAAGTGAATCAGCGACGCAGCCAGATGACCCTCTTCGATCAACAACTCATAACCGCGACTGGCCGCATCGGTCCAGGCCCGCGAGCGATGAAAGATGACGGCTCGTTCCTTCACGTCCGGGGTCTGCATCCACAGAGCGACGCTGAAAGGCTGGAACCGCTGGAAGTTGCCGACGTCCAGATTGACCGCATCGTCCCCTGTCAGCTTGATGGCCTGTCCCTTCACGCCGGGAACCGCGATGTTCTTGTTGTCCTTCCATTCCTCGAAATCGAGATGAGCGATGCGGCCGGGGATCAGTTCCGGATCGGCCGCGGGCGCGGGAGTTGACTCTTCGAGAAGGACCGGTTCGGGTTTCAGCGGACGCGAGTTGTCCCACCATGCTTTGAAGCCGGGGGGAGTCTGCTGTTCGAGATCGGCAAGTTCCTGTTCCTGCTGTGCGATTTTGTCGCGGAGAGAAGCCATGCTCGCCTTCTGCTCGTCACTGGCGAGCAGAAGGTTCGGCGTCGGGACGGCGTTCGTGAAATACGAATACAGCCCGGCTTCGTCGATGTTGTCGAAAAACGACGAGAGCTGATAGTACTCGGTCTGCGTGAGCGGGTCGTACTTGTGCGTATGACAGCGGGCACATTCGAGGGTCAGTCCCAGAAACGCGGTTGCCACGGTCTGCGTGCGGTCGGAGACGTATTCGACGCGAAACTCTTCCGGCACACTGCCTCCTTCGACCTTCTGTGGATGCAGGCGGTTGAAGGTGGTTGCCAGGATCTGATCGTCGGTCGCGTTCGGCAGGAGATCGCCGGCGAGCTGTTCGGTCACGAACTCATCGTAAGGCTTGTTCGCATTGAAGGCCCGGATGACCCAGTCTCGCCACGGCCAGACGTAACGATCGCGGTCAACCTGATAGCCATACGTGTCGCTGTAGCGGGCGACATCGAGCCATTCGGCTGTCATTCGTTCGCCGTAAGCGGGGGAGGCGAGCAGGCGATCGACGACCTTCTCGTAGGCGTTTGGCGATTCATCGGCCAGAAAGGCGTCGAGTTCCTCCAGCGTGGGCGGCAGTCCAGTGAGGTCGAATGTCACCCGGCGGAGCAGAGCCGCCTTTTGCGCGGGAGCCGATGGTTCCAGTCCTTTCTCCCGCATTCGTTTCAACACGAACTGATCAATCTCACTGGCCGGCCAGTCGCTGTCGGGATGCCTGGGGACTTCCGTCGGCTCCAGTCGGTTGAACGACCAGTGCTCTTGATAAGGCGCCTTCTCGGCGATCCACTGCTTCAGCAGAGCGATTTCTTCTGGCGAGATCGATCGTTTCGCGTGGGGCGGCGGCATTCTCAACTCGGGATCGGTCTCTTCGATCCGACGAATCAGTTCACTCTCGGCCGGCTCACCGGGCACAATCGCCAGATAGTCGATCGCGTCCTGCCGGACATCGAGCCGGAGATCGGCTTCGCGGGTTTCTGGATCGGGACCATGACAGAAGAAGCATTTGTCCGAGAGAATCGGGCGGATCTGTTCATTGAAGTCAACACCAGCGACTGCCGCCGCGAACGGCTGGCTGAGAAGAATGACAGCAACAAGCAGAGTCGCGGTTGGACCTGCGATGCGAAAATAAGAGCGGCTGTTCGACATGGCTAAAGCGTTCTTCGTAGATGAGAGTCGCATCTCAGGCGAGGAGATCGGTCACGGGGTGATGTTCTTCGACACCGGTCAGTTTGAAGTTCAACCCCTGGTGTTTGTAGACGAGTCGCTCGTGGTCGATGCCCAGACAATGCAGAATCGTCGCCTGCACGTCGTGCACGTGGACCGGCTTCTCGACCACGTGGAAACCGAGTTCGTCGGTCTGTCCGTAAGCCAGCCCCGGCTTCATGCCGCCGCCGGCGAACCACATCGTGAAGGCCTGCGGATGATGGTCGCGTCCCTGGCTGCGGCCGAGGGCGGCACTTGCTTCGACCATTGGCGTGCGTCCGAATTCGCCGCCCCAGACAACGAGCGTATCTTCAAGCAGACCGCGCTGCTTCAGGTCTTCGATCAGAGCCGCACAGGCCTGATCGGTCTGTCGTGTCTGCCCTTTGATGCCGCCGGCGACGTTACTGTGATGATCCCAGCCGGAGTGGTACACCTGAATGAATCGCACGCCACGCTCGGCCAGACGTCGGGCCAGCAGACAGTTGTTCGCGAAAGCCGCTTTCCCGTTCCCCGGGTTGGCTCCGTACGACTGCAGCGTCGCGGCGGTTTCCTGCGAGAAATCCATCAACTCCGGGGCCCGCGACTGCATACGGAACGCCATCTCGTAAGCCGAAATCCGCGTGTCGATCTCCGGATCACCCGTCCGTTCGGCCTGCAGCGAGTTGAGGCGTTCGAGCGTATCAAGAGTGTCTCGCTGAATGCTCCGGTCGATCCCGGCTGGATTGGAAATGTGCAGGATCGGATCACCTTCGCCGCGGAAGGGAACCCCCTGATGCTTCGAGGGCAGGAAGCCAGCCGACCACATGCCGGAGCCGCCGCTGAGGCTGCCGCCGCTTTTCAGAACGACGAACGTTGGCAGATCGTTGGCTTCGTTGCCGAGCCCGTAACTGAGCCAGGCTCCCATACTCGGGCGACCCGGAACGCCGTTGCCGGTGTTCATGAACAGCTGAGCCGGCGAGTGGTTGAACAGATCGGTATGGCACGACCGCACGAAGGTCAGCTCATCGACTACGCGGGAGAGATGCGGCAGCTGATCGGAAAGTTCAATCCCCGACTGGCCCCGCTTGGCGAACTCGAACTGCGGCCCGAGCACCGCGGCGTCGGGTTGAATGAAGGCGTACCGCTGACCGGCGATGACCGAGGGCGGAATCGGTTTGCCTTCGAGTTCTTTCAGCTTCGGCTTGTAGTCGAACAACTCGAGTTGACTCGGGGCTCCCGCCATGAACAGGTAGATGACCCGCTTGGCCCGGGGCGCGAAATGCGGCGGAGCGGGGCTGTCGCTGGACGAGGCGTGCGCCAGTTGAGCACCGCCATTGGCGAGCATCGAGGCGAGCGCAATCTTGCCGACGCCGACTCCGCAGTCGCGGAAGAAGTGCCGCCGCGTCTGAGCGTGGAGCAGTTGGTTCTGAGGGTCCGGATTCATCACATCGATTCCGTGGTTAAAACTTGGTAATGGCTTCATCGAGATTCATCAGCAGCCGCGCCGTGAGGATCCACGCCGCCGTGGTAGAATCGCTCTTCTCTTCGCCGGTCACAGCCTTCACCGCGACGGCATCATCGTCCAGATGCTGTCGTTGCCGTTCGTGATAGGCGAGGATCGTCTCCAGCTCGGCGTCCGTGGCCGGCCGCGTCACCAGACGCCGGAACATCTCCTGCACGATCGCCTGCGGCGTCGCAACAGAGTCGACGACATCGCGAGCCATGGCCCGGGCCATTTCGAGATACATTTCATCGTTGAGCAGCGTCAGAGCCTGCAGCGGCGTGTTGCTGCGATCCCGCTGCACGGTGCACGTTTCGCCCGTCGGACCGTCGAAAGTCGTGAACGCGGCGAACGGAGCCGTACGTTTGCTGAAGGTATAAAGAGAACGTCGATAACGGTCTTCACCCGTTGAGGTCGGCCACTTCTCGTTGCCGTAGGCGAGGGCGACCACGCTTTCCGGCTGAGGCGGGTAAACGCCGGGCCCGTACATCTTTTTGGATAGCAATCCACTGGCGTGGAGCATCGTATCACGGATGGTTTCGGCGGAGATGCGGAACCGGGGCCCACGGGCCAGCAGCCGGTTTTCGGGATCACGCCGGTAGTCTTCGGCGGGAACATCGGACGTCTGTCGATAGGTCGCACTGGTCACGATCAGTCGATGCAGCTGCTTGCGGGACCAGCCGCGTTCGCGAAATTCGACCGCCAGCCAGTCAAGCAGTTCGGGGTGTGTCGGCGGTTCCGACTGCGTGCCGAAATCGCTCGGCGTGCGGACGAGTCCATCGCCGAACAGCGCCTGCCACTGCCGATTGACGACCACGCGGCTCATCAGCGGGTTCTGTTCACTCACCAGCCAGTTCGCCAGAGCCAGGCGACTCGGCTCTGCGGTTTCAATCTGCGGGAATAGCAGGGGGATGCCAGCCGAGACTTCTTCTTTCGGGCTGAGGAACTCGCCGCGATGATGCCGATGGGTGGGGCGGGGATTGTCCTCCGGCCGCTCCCGCATCACCATCGTGGTCGGATACTCGGGCATCTGGTTCCGCAGCTGTTCAATCTGCTTTCGCGTCTTCTCCAGTTCCGGCGTCTGCAGCAGAAAGAGCCGCTCAATCTGTTGCTTGTCGGCAGCCGCGAGATCGTCGATCGAACTGGCAAGCAGAGCCTCGGTTGCCGCGTCGAACGGTTTGGCTTGAAACGGTTTCTGGTCGGTGGTGAAGGAGATGCGGAAGCGTCCCAGACTGGCGGCGAAGTGGCGTTCGAACAGCATTTCCAGATTCAGCGGAGCGTCTGGCGAAACCGGTTCGGCAAAGGTCAACAGAAGTTGATGGCTTTCGCCTTCGCGCCCCGATGTCGACCAGCCGGTGGAGCCGTTGTTGTCGAACACATTGCCGGCGTCTGCCGTGCCGCTGCCGATACTGATCTTGCCGTACGAAGCCGAGCCGGATTCGAAGGTGCGCTGCTGATCGTTCTGTTTCGCGGTGACTTCACTGAGGAAGAAGTCGCCTTTACGGCCTTCATAGAAAGCCCGCCCCGGACCGCGAGCCGGCAGACGATCATCGGGCAGCACTTCGAGGCGGAGTCCGGTGATTGGTTTCTTGAAGCTTGAAAGATCGAACGTCAGTTCGAAGAGGTCCCGCTTGGTAATGTCTCCGGTCGAGAAGATCGAGCCATCGTCGAGCACTTCGAGTCGCGGCAGATTGGTCTGCATCGCGGTCGGTTCGACGATCGTCCAGTCAATCGCCTTCTGCTGCTCGTCTTTGAGCCAAGTTGTGAATCGCTGCTCGTAAACGTCTTCAACGGTTTCCTCGTCGGCGGGCGAGATGCTGGCCAGATACTGGTCGCTGAGACTCTGCTGCAGTTTTTCAATGCGGGTCTGCAGTTCGGCTCGTTTCTTTGTGACGGTTTCATCCGGCAGGATCTGATCCGGTTCGTCGGCGTTGTTCAACAGGGCCATGAACCGGAAGTAGTCGGTGTGAGAAATTGGATCGTACTTGTGGCTGTGACATTGAGCACAGCCGATCGTCATGCCCATCCAGACGGTGCCAGTCGTGGCGACTCGGTCGACCATGGCGTAATAGCGGTACTCGAGCGGATCGATGCCCCCTTCTTCATTGAGCATCGTGTTGCGGTGAAAGCCGGTGGCGACAAGCTGATCGATGGTCGGCTCGGGGAGCAGATCGCCGGCGAGCTGTTCGATCGTGAACTGATCGAACGGCATGTCGTTGTTGATCGCGCGAATCACCCAGTCGCGATACGGCCAGATCTCCCGGGCGCGGTCTTTCTCGTAGCCGTTCGTGTCGGCATAGCGGGCCAGATCGAGCCAGAGCCGGGCCCACTTCTCGCCGTAACGGGGCGAAGCAAGCAGCCGGTCGACCACTTTCTCATAGGCGTCTGAAGATTCATCGTTGATAAACTGATCAACTTCTTCCGGACGGGGCGGCAACCCGGTCAAATCGAGAGACAGGCGGCGGATCAGTGTGTAGCGGTCGGCTTCCGGAGCGGGCGAAAGTCCGGTTTGTTCGAGGCGAGCGAGGACAAAATGATCGATCCCGTTTCGCGGCCAGGCAGAGTTCTCGACGGCTGGCAGCTCGGGGCGGGTCGGCGGGGTGAAAGCCCAGTGGGCTTCGTATTTTGCGCCGGCCTCGATCCATTGCCGAAGTTTCTGCTTTTCTTCGTCCGTCAGCTGGTCATGAGCGTGCGGCGGGGGCATCCGCAGGTCGGGATCGTCGGAGAAAATCCGCTCGATCAGCGAACTGTTTTCGACATCCTCGGGAACGATCGCTCCGTAATCGACGGCGGCTTCCCGCACATCGAGTCGCAAATCGGCCTGGCGGTCCCCTTCGTCGGGGCCGTGGCAGGCGTAGCATTTCCGAGCGAGGATCGGCTGGATTTCACGGGCGAAACTCAGTGATTTCCCGGTTTCCGCAGCCTGGGCCGACGGCGCAGTGGTGGCCAGCGATCCAAAAAGGATGAGCAGGATGGCAACTCGGGCGTTCGGTTTCAGTTCTTTCATGCGTTCGCTCATCGGTTTCAGAAACGTTGGGCAGTGCAGGACGGACGCACGGAGGGCAGCTCAGCAGGAGGGAGTGGCGCAGGTGATATGCTCATGCGCTGATATCAATTGTGGGGAGTTTGGGTCCACGTTTCAAGGGGGGACCCGGCTGGATGGGGGAGCGATGGGCGCGCAAAAACAAAAAGCCCTCATCGCAACAGCGACGAAGGCTTTTCGTTCAGAATCGGGAATCGCCGCGACGTCGGGCGGTTACCGCAGGTCAAACACTGGCCGTCTCACCACGTCGGAAAAAGGGCATTAATTCCTGTCGGGCTTCACTCACGGCCGGGAGCGTTCGCTTAATACTCGACCGTGTCACCCTTCCAGAAGAAGTCGCTGGGACCCTTGTGGGTGTAATACGGGTAAGTTACCGCGCCGGCCGGCTGATTCGGAGCGGGGTAAACCAGTCCCTTGGGTTCGTGATAGGAATAGGTGTGGTAGTTGTAGTTGCCGCGATGGCGACGTCCGCCGTGGTCCCAGCACTGTTCCTGATACTGCGGTGGGCAGTTGCTGAAGCCAGCATAAGGTCCGGTCGGACAGGGCTGGCTGTCGAAACCGCCGTAGCGGCGATACGGACTCTGTCCGGGTCCGTAGGCAGCACCTGGCATCGGTCCGGCGTAGGCACCTTCCATGCCCGGTCCGCTGCGATAGCGGTGATGCGTCACGGTTTCATCGTACAGATGATTCTGCACGGCTCCCTTGAGTTCGCCTTCGAAGGGCGGATCAACCGGGTTGAAGCCGCGAACCTGCTGAATGTCTCCACCTTGTGCCTGAGCCGACTGCTCGTGAATCATGAGCTGAGCTTCTGGGCTCTGACTGCGGACGGTGGCCTGGTTGAACGTGCTGCAGCCGGAGCAGAGTCCGACGAGCAGGGCAGCAGAGGTGATTGATTTCCAGCCGTAAAATTGCATTCCCGGTTCCCCCTCGGATGATCCCGCTTAATTCAGTCGACGGAACGGATCAGTCCCTCGACAGATTCCTGATTCTGAAATCGCCGCGGACCGGTGATCCGCATCGGCGTAAGCTGTCTGAACGGAGTTTGTTCGTAGACCTGAGGGAGTTATCGGCTAAAATGCCCGGCGAATTACGCAGAATCCTCTCATTTGTTTCCCACGGCAGGATTTGACTAACAGGACGTCGTTGCAGAATTTCTCCAATCGCTGTAAATTCACAGCCCCCGGCTCGCTGCTGATTCGCACAGCTTCCAGCTGAAGGCAGGACGGGAGCCTGCCACCCGGGAGCGACGATGTCGAGTCGTCCGTCATGAAAGTCAGACCCAAAGGAGTGTGTCGGAGTGTTTATCGCTGCCTCGACCGGCTGTTTCGCAGATCTCAGCTTTGAGAACGCCTGCACCCAGATCGCCGATCTGGAATTCGATCGCATTGAAATCGAACTGAGCAGTCAGCGGGAAGATTTTTCCATCGCCAGTATCGTGGCCGATCCCGATGCGGCCATGACTCGCTGTCGGACTGCCACGCGTCTATCCATCTGTGCCCTGCATGTCGTTTCGGAGATCGATCCGTCCGACTACACGGCTCTATTCAAATTCGCCAAACTCCTGAAGGTGACCCAGGTCACGATGCCTTCGCTGGAGATCGGCACGCCGTTCAACGACGAAACCGACCGGCTCAAGCATCTGGTTGCACAGGCAACGCAGGACGGAATCCGTCTTTCGCTGAAGACGCAGATCGGCCGGTTGACGGAGGATCCGCATACCGCGATCGAACTCTGCCGGGCGGTCAAAGGACTGGGACTGACACTGGATCCGAGCCATTACACCGCGGGTCCGCACCGGGATCAGGACTTCGATATCGTCTCTCCGTACACAACTCACGTGCACTTCCGCGATTCGACACCCGACAAGCTGCAGGTTCCGGTGGGATTGGGTGAAATCGATTACAGCCGCATTATCTCCAGCCTGAAACGCTACGATTATCGTCGGGCGTTCAGCGTCGATCTGTTGCCCGAACTGACCGAACCGAGTCAGCGCGGTCTCGAAATGCGGAAACTGCGGATGCTGCTCGAGTCACTGCTCTAAGCAGTTTACTTTTGGTGTAACCGTTCGGTCCACGAAAGATGCAGCGTTTAAGGCGATTCACGCCCATTCGCGGACATACGGGAGAGCGATCCGCTCTGGACAGTTCGCTCGATCATTCGTCTGAAAAACACAGCTCCTTGTGGGACGATGAGATGCTGCAGGACCGGCTCTCCGGAAGCAGGATTCCTGCGGGAATGAGGGAATCTGGCGTGGCGGACATCCGCCAACAGCGCGGGCCACGCGGATTCCAATTGCATAGAATTCAGCTTCGGTTTATCCTCCGGGGCTGAATTCTGACCTTCGCTCGCCGATGAGCCGAGGTCCAACGAAAGCGCTCCAATGCTCAGTACGAGCATGCCATCACCCAGGGACGGGGGGAATGTTACATGCATGGATTGCATCCGCGAACAGGTCTACTGCTTGGCCTGATGACATTGACCACGCTGTTTTCCGCGCAGCTCGCCGATGCCCAGGTTCAACTGCAGTATCGCTTCGCCGAAGGTCAGAGTCGCCGCTATGAACTGAAACAGACGCTCACCACGTCAGCCGATGTTTCCGGGCAGGTCATGACCAACCGCATCACGCAGAATCTGCTGCTGGGTGCGAAAGTGCAGAAAGTCCAACCCGACGGCACCGCTGTGCTCGCCAAGACCATCGAACGCATTCAGATGGAAGCGACCCAGCCCGGAGTCGAGGAACCGCTGCGATACGACTCGAATTCGGGGCAGGAACTGGCCGGCCCCTTCGGCGTGATCGCCAATTCCCTGGCCGCTCTGGTTCAGCAGGAAATTCTGGTCACGATGTCTCCCCGCGGCGAGGTGCAGGATGTTGACATTCCTCAGGCGCTTCTCGAGCAGTTTTCTGGCGGGCCGGGACTTGCCGGGATGAACTCGCCAGAGGCGATCGAACGCATGCTTTCTCAGGGAAGCGTCGTCTTTCCCGATCGCCCTCTGCAGCGGAACGATACCTGGACACGAGAACTGAGCACGGAGCTTCCGTTCGGCCGGATGAACTCTCAGATCGAATTCACCTACGCCGGACGAACCAAAGAAGGTTTTGACCGCATTGATGCCGTCACCCGCATCAGCCTCGAGCCCAAACCGAACAGTCCGTTCCAGATCGAAATGAAGACTGCCGACGGTGAAGGGGTGTATCTGTTCGATCCGCGTCACGGCTGCATCCTGGCCAGTGGGCTGAAGCAGACCATGGACATGGAGCTGAGCGCAATCGGCCAGTCGCTCAAACAGTCAGTCACGACTGAAATCTCGATGCGACTGCTCAATCCGGGGCAGACCTCTTCGCTGGAGAAGCCCTGAAGACGACCCGAACTGCCCAGCCGACTCGACCGCCGGAGTTCACCCAGAGGATTGACATCCCTCGGAGACTGACTAAAATTCGGCCCACGCATAAACCGATGTTGAAATGACGATCTCCCTGTACGACCGCTTTGAACTCTGATGCCCGCGGGAGCCTTGCTCCAAAGATCCTCTGAGTACCCTCTTTCTTTCCTGCCTGATCGATTCCCGGGAGTGAATTGATGTTGAACGTAAATGGGCCGAAGTACAAGCTGTGCGATGGCATGACGCGTCGCTCCGCTCTCCAGATTGGCGGGCTCGCGCTCGGAGGCCTTTCGCTGCCTCAGATCCTGCAGGCCGAGCAGTCTCAGGGGATCCGAAACAATAAGAAGGGCGTGATCATGATCTTCCTGCCTGGTGGGCCGCCTCACCAGGACATGTGGGATATCAAGACGGACGCTCCCGCCGAGATTCGCGGTGAGTTCTCCCCGATCGACACTAACGTCCCCGGGATTCAGATTGGCGAGATGTTTCCGCGGATCGCACAGATTGCCGACAAGTGCGCCTTTGTCCGTTCAATCGTCGGCGCGACCGGCTCGCATCACGCGTTTCAATGTCTGACAGGCAACTCCGATCGTCAACAGCCTCCCGGCGGCTGGCCGTCGATGGGCTCAGTCCTTTCCCATGTGTACGGCTCCCGAGATCCCGCCGTGCCCGCGTTTGTCGGACTGTCTCCGAAGACCGGCCATGCTCCCTGGGGCGATCCCGGTCAGCCCGGTTTTCTCGGTGTGGCTCATGCTCCGTTCCAGCCGCATGGCGATGGGCGCGAAGATATGACGCTCAACGGCATTTCGGTGGATCGGCTCAGCGATCGAAAGAACGTTCTCGCCTCCCTCGACACATACCGTCGAACGGCTGATGCCACCGGAATGATGGACGGGATGGACGCCTTCTCGCAGCAGGCCTTCGGCATTCTGACATCGAGCAAACTTGCCGATGCTCTGGACGTCGAGAAGGAGCCGGTGCACGTTCGCGACCGGTACGGTCGTGGTACAGCCAAACTGCAGTCCGATGGAGGCCCGAAGCTGCTCGACAACTTCCTGGTCGCACGTCGCCTCATTGAAGCCGGCGTTCGGTGCGTTTCGCTCTGCTTCAGTCGCTGGGATTGGCATGGCGGCAACTTCAAGCGCGGCCGGGAAGACATGCCGATGCTCGATCAGGCTCTCAGCGCATTGATTGAAGACCTGGAACAGCGGGGTCTGCTGGATGATATCAGCGTCGTCTGCTGGGGCGAATTTGGTCGCACGCCGAAGATTAACAGTAACGGCGGTCGCGATCATTGGCCGCGTGTTTCCTGTGCGTTCCTCGCCGGTGGGGGCATGCGAACCGGTCAGGTCATCGGTGCCACGAATCGACTCGGCGAGTACGCCACGGAACGGCCAGTGCATTTCCAGGAAGTCTTCGCGACGTTGTATCACCAGCTGGGGATCAACATCGACGACCTGACTCTCAACGACTTGCAGGGCCGCCCCCGATATCTGATCGACCATAACATCCATCGCCCGATGCGGGAGCTGGTGTAGCGTCCAGTCGGTTAGAAACGGTCGGGCACTCCTCGTCAGATGTTGGTAGCGAATCGGAGCGGCGGCATCTTGCCGCCGTTGATCGTCGGGTACGTCGTGACGCCCCCTGCTCCATTAAACCCGTCGCTGCTGGCTCCCCGCAAGCGACGGTAAAACGCTGCCACGACTCTTGATCGTCTCCGGAATATTTTCATGTCGCTCATGCAGGACCTGCTGAACAGTCCGATGGGAATTGGACGGGTGGAGTGGATTGGGATCAGTCCGGGGCGGCGGGAATCGATTGTGGCTATCGAGAGCGTTCAGGTGCAGGAGAAGACCGGAATCGATGGGGATCATCATGCCGGCTCCGGTCGCGGCAAACGACAGGTCACGCTGATTCAGGCTGAACATCTCCCGGCTATTGCGGCTTTTCTGGGACGCGAGGCGATCGAGCCGGAACTGCTACGGAGAAATATTGTCGTTTCTGGACTGAACCTGCTGGTCCTGAAGGAGCGTACGTTCCGGATCGGCACGGCGGTTTTGAAGGGATCTGGCCCGTGTGCTCCTTGTTCGCGGATGGAAGAAACGCTGCGACCCGGCGGTTATGCGGCGATGCGGGGGCACGGCGGAATCACCGCGACGGTCGAGCAGGGCGGTCAGATTCGAACCGGCGACGCGGTGCAGACGCTCGATGTCGATTCGAGTGGCGCAGACTGAGCGGTCGACAACTGGAGTCTGCTTGACCCTTTTTGTCGGTGCAACCTATACTCCGCGTTTCCACCTGGCTGCGAATGCAGGCTGCAGTACGCCTCTGCGCAGCGATTTTCCCTACTGGCTTTGGCAACAGATCACCAGACAGACACCGTCGGCACCGATCGATATGAAAAGCGAACATCGCCACGAACTGGCACAGAACGACCTGGAAGTAGCGCTCAATAAGTCGCGGATGAAGTTCCGCGAGATCGCCGAGGTCCACGGAAACCGGATTCTTCTCTGGCTGTCGGCTCTGCTGCTGTTGATTGCCGCGGCGGTTTACGCCACGCGCACCAGCCAGGCCACGAACGCCGATGGCTGGGCCGCTCTGACCGGTGCTCAGAACGCTCAGGAGCTGGCTGGCATCGCCGAGTCTTACGACGGCACGCCGATCGGCGATCTCGCTCAGCTAAAGAGTGCCGAGCAGTATCTGCAGACCGGCGTTCAGCTGATGTTTACCGATCGCGAAGCGGCACTGACCGAACTGGACGAAGCGAAAACGATCTTCGAGAAGGTCCTGAATCAGTCGAGTTCATTGCCGATCGTTAAGGATCGTGCCCTGTTCGGACTGGCCTCGACACTCGAAACGACTTCCGGCGGCGATTTCACCGAAGCGATTGCCGCTTACGAGAAACTCCTCAATGAGTCACCAGAATCTCCGTTCAAAGAGATTACCGAAGCCCGCCTGAAGGATCTGAAGCGTTCTAACGCCAAGCAGTTCTACACCTGGTTTGCCGAGCAGAAACCGAAGCCGCAGGACTTGGAGCAGCCCCGGGATCTGATGCCGCAGATGCCCGACATGCCCGCCCCATCGGGGACGTCCAGCGACACTCCGGAAGGCACAACCTCGTCGAATCCGACGCTGTCTGTTCCGGGAGCTCCCGCTTTCCCGCCGGTCATGAACGCTCCGGCTGGAACTTCAACGCCGGCCAAGGCTCCCGCCATGCCGACTCCAGAAGGAACAACCGCGACTCCGCCGGCGACCACGGCTACGCCCGCTCCCGCCGGCACCTCCACTCCGGCGCCTGAAACCACGTCTGATGGACAGTAACGACGACAACACGTTTGCCGCGGAAGCAACCGAAATCGATGTGGATCGCCGGCTGGATTATTGGCTGAGCGTGCGCTTTCCGGAGTTCTCGCGGTCCCAGTGGCAGAGACTCATTTCGGCGGGCGGCGTCACCATCAATGGTCGTCCGGTGAAACCGTCGTGGAAGTTGCGTCTCGGCGAGCAGATCGCCGGCGGCTACCCGGAACCTTCCATCCCCGCCGTGTTGCCTCCTGCGCCACAGATCTCGCTCAACATTCTGTATGAGGACGATCATATTGTCGTGCTCAACAAGCAGGCCGGGCTGATCGTGCATCCAGGAAAAGCCAATTACGGCGGCACGCTCGTCAACGCGCTGATTCATCATTTCGAGAAGCTCAGCGGAACTGGCGGCGCGCATCGGCCGGGCATCGTGCATCGTCTCGATCGGGATACGACCGGCGTTATTGTCGTAGCCAAAGACGATCAGACGCACGACCACATCTCCGCTCAGTTCGCCGACCGGACCGTCGAGAAGGAATACCAGGCGGTGGTCTGGGGAAAACTCGAGTTTGATACGGACTTCGTCGAAACGCACATCCGGGCGCACTCGAAGCATCGTGAAAAGATGATCGTTTGTGGTCCCGATCCCGAAGCCCGGCTCGCCCAGACATTCTATGAGGTCCAGGAGCGATTCCGCGATTTCACCGCCGTGAAGATGCTGCCGAAGACCGGACGAACGCATCAGCTGCGGGTGCACATGCAGCATCTCGGGCACCCGATCGTGGCCGACAGCCTCTATCGAGGTCACTCGATCGTCCATCTGGCGGATCTGCTCGATTCGCGGGAACATCTGACCGAAAACCCCTGCCTGATCAGCCGCCAGGCGCTGCACGCTCACCGCCTGCAGTTTGATCATCCGGCGACCGGGGAGCGGGTGGAATTCATCGCTCCGATCCCGGACGACATGGAGCGGCTGCTGGCCGCTTTAAGAGAGCATCGCCGCGAGTCCTGAAGCCCGCCATTGCAGAAGCTCTCCAAACCGGCATAATGGACAAACCCTGATCCCGGATTTGACCGAGCAGGGGACGAAGACGAGATTTTCCGACAACGTCGAGCAGTCATCCAGGAGCAGCACCGGTGAGCGAGCAACCACGAGAGATCCACGAGCCCGTGCCAGAGCGGGAAGAGACGCTCAAGGAATATCACCCGGCGATGTTCGCCAATCATCCCTTTTCCTACATCGGGCTGGCCATTCTGCTGGTCGGAGGCGCAATCGGGAGCATCGCGTTCCTGGTCATGGGAAATCCGGGAGCCGCCCTCGGCTGCTTCGTCGCCTTTCTCTTTGGAGCCATCTCCTTCGGCTGGTGGAAGCTCAATGTCCACTTCAAGGTGCTGTCCGTGACCGAGAAGCGAACGCTGTATCGGCAGGGAATCCTCTCCAAGCGCACCAACGAAGTCCAGCACGACGACGTCCGCAATATTCAAATGGACCAGTCGTTCTTTCAGCGAATCCTCGGCGTCGGCGATCTGGCGGTCTCCAGCTCCGGCCAGGACGACATGGAAATCGAGATCAAGGGCATCGAATCGGCCCAGGAAATCGTCGACCTCATCCGCCGCTATCAGTAGAGCCCAGACTGAACATCGGCTGCCATGCCCACGGTCGCGTGGGGCTGGATAGCGGTAGGCACAGAGATGAGTCTGTCGTTGTCAATTCAGCAAGTCTGTGCAGCCGAAGACCTCAAGGGCGGCGAAGCCCTCGGAGGATGCATCGGCCGTATGCTTCAGCTTGCACGGCTTCGCTGAATCTCACGGGCCGACGCTTGATGGAACAAGACTGGTCAAACTGCACTGCGCCCACGGCTGCGCCGCCCCATATGAATCTACCGGGGCCACCCCTGTCTGTGGTTCAAGAGTACGGTTGAGGACAAGCCTCCTGTTGCTGTGCAATACAGAGTTAAAACTCTGTACCATCCTCCGAGGACGTATCATTCTCAGGGGCGGGTTGTCGTTCTATGCTCCTGACCCTAGAGCGGATCGCTCTACCGTATGTCCGCGAATGAGCGTCGAATCGCCTGAAACGCTGCATCTTTCGCGGACCGAACGGTTACACCAAGAAGTAAACTGCTCTAACACTACGGGAGTTGAGTAGTCCCCATCAGGAAGCGGTCGCATTCGCGGGCGGCTTCCCGGCCTTCATTGATGGCCCAGACGATCAGGCTTTGACCACGGCGGCAGTCGCCGGCGGCGAAGACGCCTTCGACATTGGTCGTGTACTTGCCGTACTCGGCCTGGTAATTCGAGCGGTTGTCGGTCTCGACACCCAACTGCTGAGCCACCGTCTGTTCCGGTCCCCGGAAACCGAGTGCCAGGAAGACCAGATCAGCCGGCCATTCCTTTTCGGTCCCTTCGATCGGCGAGAACGGAGCCCCGCTTTTGGCCGGGCGGCTCCAGTCGAGCTGAACTGTTTTGACGCCCCGCAGGTTGCCGTTGCCATCGTCGAGGAATTCGACCGTCTGAATGGCGTACTCGCGAGGGTCGTTCTGCAGTGACTTGTTGGGATCGGCCGAGTAATCAAAGACGGCAGCCGCTTCCTTGTGGCCGTAATCAACACGGTGCACGCGGGGCCATTGCGGCCACGGGTTGTTGGCGGCACGTTCGTTCGGCGACTGGGGAACAATTTCGAAGTTCACGAGGCTTTTGCAACCGTGACGCAGGCTCGTGCCCAGGCAGTCGTTACCGGTATCCCCCCCACCGATGACAATGACGTGCTTGTCTTTGGCGGAGATGTAATTGCCATCTTCGAGATTCGAGTCGAGCAGGCTCTTGGTATTGGCGTGCAGGAACTCCATCGCGTGATGGATGCCCTTCAGCTTTCGACCCGGCGTGTTGGCGAAGAAGTCGTTCGGAACGGTCGAACCGGTGGCGAGAACCACGGCGTCGAACTTGCCGCGAAGCTCGTCAGCCGAGATATCCTTGCCGATCTCCGTGTTCGTAACGAAGGTAATGCCTTCTTCTTTGAGCAGATTAATCCGGCGTTCGACGATCGGCTTTTCCAGCTTCATGTTGGGAATGCCATACATGAGCAGTCCGCCGACCCGATCGGACCGTTCGTAGACGGTGACTTCGTGTCCGGCCTGATTGAGCTGGTCGGCAGCCGCCAGACCGGCGGGGCCCGAGCCGATGACCGCGGCCGTTTTTCCGGTGCGGGTCTTCGGGATGCGAGCATTGACCCAGCCTTCCTCGAAGCCGCGATCGATGATCGAACGTTCGATGTTCTTGATCGTCACGGGCGGCTCGTTGATGCCGAGCACGCAGGAGCCTTCACACGGAGCCGGGCAAACCCGTCCGGTGAATTCTGGAAAGTTGTTGGTCTTATGCAGTCGGTCCAGGGCTTCGTGCCACTGATCGTGATAGACCAGATCGTTCCACTCCGGGATCAGATTGTTCACGGGGCACCCGGCCGCCATGTTGGCGATCAGGCCGCCGGTGTGGCAGAAGGGAACGCCGCAGTCCATACAGCGGGCGCCCTGATTCTTCAGTTCGACGACCGGGAGTTGTGGTGCGAACTCCTGCCAGTCCTTGAGGCGGGACAGGGGATCCCGCTCGGACGGCGTCTTGCGGGCGATTTCTTTAAATCCGGTTGGCTTACCCATCGTACTGTATTGCGCTTTCGGTCAGATAAAACTGTGAATGGTTCCTGCAGATCGGGATGGTGGCCGCGGCAGCCAATCCGCCGCAGCCTGTTCCAGGGAGCGGGGCGATTAAACCGCAGCCGGCTCCTGATCCATCTCTTCCTTGGCCAGTTCAGCCAGGGCCCGCTTGTAATCCACAGGCATGACCTTGACGAAGTTCTTCCAGTTGTTGTCCCAGTCGGACAGGATTTCAGCCGCCGAGCAGGAGCCGGTGTACTGCTGATGATTCTCAATCAACTGTCGAATCCCAGCGGCTTCTTCCGGAGTCTCGATCGTTTCCAGTTCGACCAGTTCCAGGTTGCAGTTCGGACGGAACAAATCGACCGGCTGATACACGTAGGCGACGCCGCCCGACATCCCGGCTGCGAAGTTGCGCCCGGTCTGGCCGAGAACAATCACCTTACCGCCGGTCATGTATTCACAACCGTGATCGCCGACTCCCTCGACCACCGCGGTGGCTCCGGAGTTCCGCACGGCGAACCGTTCGGCAGCGACTCCACGCAGGTAGAGTTCCCCCGAAGTAGCCCCGTACAGACAGACGTTCCCGGCAATGATGTTCTGAGCCGGGTTGAATTCCGACTCTTCCGGCGGATAGACGACGATCTTGCCACCACACAATCCCTTACCGACGTAGTCGTTGGCGTCTCCTTCGACTTCAATCGTGATGCCGCGAGTCATCCAGGCACCCAGCGACTGACCGGCCGATCCGAGGCACTTGATGCGGATCGTGTCTTCCGGCAGCCCATTCGGTCCCCATTTCTTGGAGACTTCGTGGCTCAGCGTGGTGCCGAAGGCGCGGTCGATGTTCTGGATGTTCATCTGCAGGTCGACCGGCTCGCCGTGCTGAATGGCCGGCTGACACATCGGAATCAGAGTCGTCTGATCGAGCACTCGCTCGAGTTCGTGATTCTGGTCCCGCGTGCAGTAAGTGCCGGCGTTCGGATACGGCGACTTCGGCAGAGCGAGCACCGAAGACAGGTCGAGGTGACGAGCCTTCCAGTGATCGATCTCGCTGTTGAAGTCGAGATGGTCGCTGCGGCCGCACATCTCTTCGATGGTCCGGAAGCCGCATTGAGCCATGTAGTTCCGAGTGTCTTCCGCCACCATGAACAGGTAGTTGACGACATGATCCGGCATCCCGTTGAACTTCGCCCGCAGTTCCGGATCCTGAGTCGCGATCCCGACCGGGCAGGTATTCAGGTGGCACTTCCGCATCATGATGCAGCCCACGGCGATCAGCGGTGCGGTGGCGAATCCGAACTCTTCGGCTCCCAGCATACAGGCGATGGCGACGTCGCGTCCGGTTCGCAGCTGACCATCGGTCTGCAGGCGAATTCGGCTGCGGAGGTCGTTCATGACCAGCGTCTTGTGAGTTTCGGCCAGACCGAGTTCCCACGGCAGACCGGCATGCTTGATACTGGTCAGCGGAGATGCCCCGGTTCCGCCGTTGTCCCCGGAGATGAGGATGTTGTCGGCGTGACCCTTGGCGACCCCCGTGGCGATCGTACCGACCCCGACTTCGGAAACCAGTTTCACGCTGATGCGTGAGGACGGGTTCGAATTCTTCAGGTCGAAGATCAGCTGTGCCAGATCTTCGATCGAATAAATATCGTGGTGCGGCGGAGGACTGATCAGACCGACGCCCGGAGTCGAATGTCGGGTGGCGGCGATGATCTTGTTGACCTTCTTGCCGGGCAACTCGCCCCCTTCACCTGGCTTGGCTCCCTGCGAGATTTTGATCTGCAGTTCGTCGGCATTGGTGAGGTACCAGCTCGTGACGCCGAAGCGGCCCGAGGCGATCTGCTTGATGGCGGAACGCTTGGAATCTCCATTCGGCATCGGCTCGAAGCGGTTGTAGTCTTCGCCCCCTTCGCCGGTGTTGCTCTTGCCTTTGAGCCGGTTCATGGCAATGGCGAGTGTCTCGTGCGATTCCGCCGAGATCGAGCCGTAGCTCATAGCCCCGGTGCAGAACCGCTTGACGATCTCGCTGGCCGGCTCGACTTCGCTGAGCGGAATCGACTTGCCTTCCTTGATCTTGAGCAGTCCACGCAGGTGACAGTTCCGCGTCGCTTCTTCGTCGGAAAGCTTGGCGAACTCGAAATAGGCTTCGCGATTGCCGGAGCGGGCGGCTTCCTGCAGCTTGGAAATCGTGTACGGGTTCCAGGCATGCTTTTCGCCAGCGGCTCGCCAGGCGAACAGCCCCTGGTTCGGCAGCACGGGGAGCTGGTTCTCGTCCCGTTCCGGATAACCGACGGCGTGACGTCGCAGGTTCTCTTCGGCCAGGATGTCGAGGGTGACCCCCTTGATGCGGCTGGCGGTGCCCACGAAGCAGCGATCAACGACATCGCCGTTGAGACCGACCGCTTCGAAAATCTGGGCTCCCTTGTAGCTGGCCAGCGTCGAAATGCCCATCTTGGCGAAGACCTTGAGCATTCCCTTGGCGACCGCCTTGCGGAGAGCCTTGACGATCGTGACTTCGTCCCAGTCGCCGACCAGATCGCCATCCCGGAGTGCCTTCTGCACGGCGGCAAAAGCCATGTACGGGTTGACGGCATCGGCACCGTAACCGGTCAGCAGGCAGAAGTGATGCACTTCGCGCGCTTCGCCCGATTCGACCACGATGCCCAGCCGGGTGCGGAGTTCGTGCTTGACCAGGTGATGGTGCACAGCTCCGGTCGCCATCAGCGAACTCATCGCCACGCGATCAGCCGAGAGGGCCCGGTCGGACAGGATGATGATTGAGTAATTCTCGTTGATGGCATCAACAGCTTCCTGGCAGATGCGATCCAGAGCAGCCTTCATTCCGGCAGCGCCTTCGCTCCGCGGATAGGTGATGTCGATGACCTTCGTCTTCCAGTGACGGTAATCGAGATGCTTCAGAGCGGAGAGTTCGCCGTTCGTCAGAATCGGATGCGGCACGGCCAGACGGTGGCAGTGCTCAGGAGTGGAATCGAGCAGATTGCCTTCTGGGCCGATGAAGCATTCGAGCGACATGATGACTTCTTCCCGGATCGAATCGATGGCCGGGTTCGTCACCTGTGCGAACAGCTGCTTGAAGTAGTCGTAGAGCATCCGCGGCTTGTCGCTGAGACAGGCCAGTGCGGTATCGTCGCCCATGGAGCCGACCGGGTCGCGCTTCTGACGCAGCATCGGCAGCAGCATGAAGTTCATCGTTTCCGTGGTGTAACCGAACGCCTGCAGCTTGCGGAGCAGGTCGTCTTCGTCTTGGGCGTCCTGAGGAATATCCGCGTGCGGCAGTTCACCCAGCGTGATCCGCTGATCTTCGAGCCACTGCTGGTACGGACGCTTCGTGGCGATTTCGTTCTTCACTTCGTCATCGCCGATGATGCGACCCTGCTCGAAGTCGACCAGGAACATCTTGCCTGGCTGCAGACGGCCCTTGCTCTTCACGTTATCTGGATCGACTTCGACCACGCCGACTTCGCTGGCCATGATGACCTTGTCATCTTTGGTCACATAGTAGCGGCTCGGACGCAGACCGTTCCGGTCGAGCACGGCTCCGATGTAGTGTCCGTCGGTGAAGGAGATGGAGGCCGGTCCGTCCCACGGCTCCTGCAGAGCGGAGTGGTATTCGTAGAAGGCCCGCTTTTCTTCGGACATCGAATGATGATTCTGCCAGGCTTCCGGGATCATCATCATCACGGCTTCCGGCAGAGAACGTCCGGCCTGCAGCAGCAGTTCCAGGGCGTTGTCGAAGGAACCGGAATCCGAACAGTGCGATTCGATGATCGGGAACAGGCTCTGCAGCTCGTCGCCGAATCGTTCACTCTGCATCATCCCCTGACGGGCGAAGATCCAGTTCTTGTTTCCGCGGAGCGTGTTGATTTCCCCGTTGTGAGCCATGTAGCGGCACGGCTGTGCGCGGTCCCAGCTCGGCAGCGTGTTGGTCGAGAAACGCGAGTGGACCATGGCCAGATGCGTTTTATAGTTCGGATCCTGCAGATCCTTGAAGAACGGCATCAGCTGGAACGAGGTCAGCATCCCCTTGTAGATGATGATCGACGAGGAGAGCGAACAGGAATAGAACAGCAGGGCTTCCGGGTGTTCTTCCGGCACGCGCAGTTTGTGGCTGGCCCGCTTACGGATCAGGAACAGCTTGCGATCGAACTCAGCCTGTTCGACGCCATCGCCGGCAGCAACGATGAGCATCTCCATGGCCGGCATGCAGGCGCGGGCAGTCGGACCGACATCCGCAGTGTCCGGATCGGTCGGCAGATCGCGCCATCCGACCAGCTTCTGGCCGTACTCTTCGATCAAATCGTTGACGACCGTCTTGCAGTGCTCGCGACGTTGTGCGTCATTCGGCAGGAAGATCACGCCAGCTGCGTACCGACCCGCTTCGGGCAGGTCCTGGCTGAACTCCTTCTTAACGACATCGCGCAGAAAGCCATCCGGCAGACCGGTGAGCATCCCGGCTCCGTCGCCGGTGTTCTCTTCGCAGCCGCAGGCTCCACGGTGATCCATGTGCCGCAACAGACGATCGGCATCGTCGACGAGCTGGTGCGAACGCTCGCCTTTGATGTTCGCCACAAATCCGACGCCGCAGTTTTCATGCTCGTAGTCGGGCGAATACATATCGAAGGCTGGTGGATAGCTGTCTCGGCGAAACGGCCATTCATGAGAGTGTTGCATGTCGGTCATCTTCATCGTTCCAGGTAAATAAAGTAATCCCGCCGACTGAAAGCCAGTTCGGAGTCCACTTGAGTGGTCGGGACCATCGGTGTCGATAGTTTGGTCGTCGCGACCGGTGATCTGCCCCGGCGTCCTGCCGAGTGAAGTGATGCCGCGATGGCATCGAATTTCTGCTGCCTGCTGTGAATCAGCCGGGTGAAGAACTCAGTTCCGTGCAGCTTTCGCTCAATAACACGTCGACAAATTTCCGCGTGGCCAGCGACAGTTCGCGACCTTTGCGGTGAATCATGCCCAGAGGCCGGACCCAGGACGTCCCTTCGACCTGCAGGGCTTTCATTCGGCCCCGCAGACATTCATCTCGAACAGTCGGCTCGGGAAGCAGGGCCACGCCCGTTCCCGATTCCACATCCCGCTTGACGTATTCGATGTTGTCAAACTCGTGCACAGTCTCAACGCCCACGCCCACTTCGCGAAACCAGCGATCAATCGCCTTGCGGATGAAGAGGTTGGGCTTGAATCCGACGAAGCGGACTCCATCCAGTTCCCGGGCCGTGACCGTCTCGCGGTCGAACCAGGCATGATTGCGCCCCACGACAATGACCATGGGCTGATCCTGCCAGTGGACGCACTCGAACAGACCTTTAGATTTTGGAAAGGAGACCAGACCCAGATCATCCTGTTCCTGACCGACCCGTCTGTAGACCTCATCAGGATGCACAAAATCAATCGAGACTTCAACTTCGGGGTACTCCCGCTGGAAGCGTTCGATGGTTTCATTGATCTGAATCAGGCCGACCGAGTAAATCGCCACGACCCGAATCCGGCCCACAACCCGGTTCTCCATCTCCCGCACACGGTCCTCGACTTCGCGAAAACTGTGCAGCAGATCGCGACAGCCTTCGAAGTAAATGGAGCCGGCGGTCGTCAATTCAAAAGGTCGCTTCGAACGGTCGATCAACTGCATCCCCAATCGCTTCTCCAGCTGCTGAATGGCCTGGCTGACGGCGGATTGCGAGACCTTCTGATGCTCGGCTGCGCGCGAAAAACTGCGCAGTTCAACCGCATCGCAAAACATTTCGACATTACGAAGATGCATGGAAGGTCGCCGTGGGACTCGTTATATCAGTGAATCTTATTGAGTGAGTGACACAATATCACAAAAATTGTTCGAGGGATTATCACGATCTGCTTCGGGTTGTCAACCAGCGAGTGAGACAATCTCAGCTCCTCACAGGCATTCCCAGCGACCGGCTTGTCATTCGGACACTCACCCGGCGACTTCGACCTGGCACTAATGTTCTTGCGTGCACTTCTGATTGGGCGGGATGTTCGGCTGTGGCAAAAAACCTTGAAAAAGTGAGGAAAGGGGTGATCGCTGTATTCATTGAAATAACAGCGACTTAAACGTATGATCTGCCCATGAACCAGAAAAAAGACTCAGAAAACTCGGATCAGAAATCTTCCTGGAAGGCGCTTGCAGGAAGTCTTTTCGGTATTCACTTCGACGATCAGACCGATCTTCAGGATCTGGATATCGATTCGGTGGCGGAGGTTGTTGAACAAATGAATCCTGTAGGGTCGTCTGATAAGGGAGACAGGTCTCGTCCTGCTTCCGATGTTGTCGCGGAAGAACCGGACCTGTCGTTTGACGAAGACGACGACGAGCCGGTCGCTCCCAAACGTGCTGAAAAGAAGCCGGTGCGGGCCGAGAAATCAGGCTCGGAATCGCGTCGCGGCAAGCCGTCTCGCGCGGAGAAGGAAGAACCGGAAGCTCGCGTCGGTTCGATTCGCGAAACCTTCGACGATGAAGATCCGTTCGGCTTCGGCATTATTGCTCAGGACGAAGTCGACGATGTGGCGTCCGAAGACATCGATCTCTACGACGAGAATGCTCGCAAGCAGACCGTTCAGGCCTCTGCGGAAGTCGATGATGAGGATGACGACGAAGAAGAAGATGACGTGGATGACGACGTCAGCTTCGAAGAAACAGAGGAAGTCGTGGCGGAAGCCGACGACGACGATGATGACTTCGGCGATCTGAGTTTCGACTTCGATGATGACGAGGACGAAGACGAGGAAGACGAGGAAGACGAAGAGAAAGCCGAGGCCAAACCGGTCGCTCCCAGACCAGAGCCAAAGCGGATCCGACGGGAAAGTCGGGCCAAAGCGAAGTCGGACGACACCAGATCAAAGTCAGAGGAGACCGAAGAGAAGTCCGGTCGTCGCTCCGGCAAAGCTTCCGGCGCGACCGACGAAGGCGACGATTTCTGGGACGCCCTCGACGAATGGGACTGGGAAGGTGAGAAGAAGGGTGGCAACCGTCGCCGTCGCAAGGAAGAAGTCGCCATCGACGACACCGATGACGACGACGATGATGATGACAACAATGAAGTGACCGCCGAGTCGACTGAAAGTGACGAGCAGGAACGACCGACGCGTCGCCGTCGCCGTCGTCGTCGTCGGGGGGGACGTTCTCAGGATCAGTCGGCCAGTTCGGAACGTGAGGAACAGCCCAAGTCGTCCTCCGCGAAAGAAGAAGAGATCGATCCGGAACTGATCGACGAACTCTGGAACGCTGACGACGACGAAGTTGTGTCGAAGCGAAAAGAGAAGGCCAGGGAATCAAAAGAGGACGAAGAAGAAGAGGATCAGGACGTTCGGCCAGACGCTGAAGAAAAGCGTCCACCTCGCCGTCGTTCTCGTCGAGGAGGGCGGGGTCGCGATTCGTCCGACTCTGCTCGGTCCGACTCTGCTCGGTCTGACTCTGCTCGGTCTGACTCTGCTCGGTCTGAGAAAGCGGAGGCCAGCACGGCTGCTTCCGACGCCGATCAGACTGAGCAGGCCGATTCGTCGATGGACGATACGGACACGATCGAAACCGGACCTCCCGATCCGCAATACAAGAACGTGCCGACCTGGGGTGAGGCGATCAACATGATTGTCCGTCGCCGCAGTGGAGAGTCGTCCGAGCGTGGCGGTCGCAGCGAAGGCAGCCGTGGCGGAGAACGGCGCGGTTCCCGTGGAGGTCGTCGGCGACCTCGCAGCCGCGGCGAGCAGTAAGCGGAAGACGCGGAACGCATCCGTTTTGGCGGGTCGCGTTCCGCACCCCTTTCCGCGGATCCGACGCACCCATTGAGCGATCAGTGTTATGCCACAGACTGCCCCCGGATCCTTAGACGCCTCGTATGATTATGCGATTGGCGTCACGCGTCGGGCCGGCAGCAATTTCCATCTCGCTTTTCGAACCCTTCCGCGCCCGATGTACCGCGCCATGTGCGTGGTGTATGCCTACATGCGGATTTCTGACGATCTGGTCGACGGCTGCGATTCCCCCGCCGGGAATCCGCGGCTCGCTTTGAACGACTGGAAGCACAAGGTCGAGCAGCTTCCCGATCCTGCTGACCATCCGCTGTTCCCCGCACTCGGCGATGTGATGTCCCGATGCGGCATCGAGCGCGACTGGCTCTTGCAGGTGCTGTTCGGCATGGAACGCGATCTCGACTGGCGGGAGTTCCCGGATTTCAACAGTCTGAGTGAATACTGCGATCAGGTCGCCGGCATGTCTGGACTGTGTTGTCAGGCACTCTGGGGAGCGGATCTCTCGCAGACTCGCGAGCTGGCTCTGACGTGTGGCCGCGCTTTTCAGATGACGAACATTCTCCGCGATCTTGTTGAGGATTCCAGCCGCGCCCGGTGTTATCTTCCGGCTGATGAGCGAGTCCACTTCGGTTGCCCCGAACAGATGGTCGAGTCCGGCCGTTTCCACCCTGCCTGGCGGAATCTGATTCAGTTTCAGATTGGGCGAACCAATGCGTTCTACGCCGAGGCCAGCGAGTTGGAACGTCTGCTCTCGGGGCCCGGTCGTCGCATGTTTCGCATCATGTTCGCGACTTATCACAGCCTGCTGGAGCAGATCATCCGGGATCCGGATGTGGTGGCGGTTCGACGGGTTCGACTGACAAAGTCGCAGAAACTGAAGATTCTCCTGATGGCTCCTCACTGTTCGCTCGCCTCGCGATTTCGTCATTGTCCGCCCCGCCAGACGGACGCCGATTCGACTCCGAGCGCTCCGCTTGGCCAGCAGCTGAATTCATAAAAAAACTCCGGCGTCCCAATGGGAGACCGGAGCTTTTGATTCATCGTGTGCTTCGAGGCCAGCTCAAGTACTGGCTTCAGCGGTTACCACTCGGCGTTGAACCGGCCGGCGGTGCGGGGAACGTTGTCCAGCGTGCGGTAACCGTCGCTGTTCGCCTGGAAATACGGGTCCTTCTGAGGGATCGGCATCCATGGTGAGAACTTCGACTGCTGATCGATGTCCGCTGGTGTCGGCACGATGTGACTCGGATCGTAGGTCGAGTCCATATTCGGTGTCGAAGGAACCGACAGAGACGGCTGCCCCGGGGCCATCATTGGTGCCATCATGGGAGAGGACATCGACGGCGACATCATCGGATTGGGAGCCATGGGCGAGCCATAGGCACCGCCGTACGGATTCATGTCGGTGCAGGGATCGTTGCAGATCGGAGCCGGAGCGTAGTTCAGACACTGATACGGTTCCCACACGCAGGAAACTCGGCGACGAGGCACCATCGTTTGTGTCGGGACCATCTGCCGACGGACAACCGTCCGGCATTCCGTCTGAGGCACCATCATGACGACGCGACGATACGTCGTGACCGGGATCTGCTCGCAATAGGTCTGCGGGCGATATACGGTCTGCGGACACATGTCCCAGTTGACCACGCGGCGGGGACGCAGGCGAGTCGTCACCTGCGGGCAAACCGGCGGCGGGCAGACGGGCGGCGGAGCACAATTGATCTGAGGCGGAGCCGCACACGTTGGAGCGGACGGTACCATGCCAGTGCAGCCGCAGTCGTAACCGCGACAGCGTCCGCAGAAGAGTCGCGGAAACAGTCGAGGGCGACAGTTCCGGGCTCCGTTGCAGCCGCCGCAGGCTCGAGCAACGTAAGGATTGATCTGGGCGACAGCCTGAGTCTGTTCCAGGCCAACGGCAGATGCCGCAAGGCATAACGTAAGGATGACGGGCCAGCGCATAACGGGCACTCCTGAGGTAGGCATATTTTCGGAGGGAGTTGGTGAAGGAGAGCGAATCACGAACCAGGATCGGTTCAGGGGGGACGTCCTCAGAGTGCAGGGAGCACCTTCAGCGGACGGGAGATTCGCCGGATTGGAAATGGACAACTCGCAGGGGGCGAGTCTTGAGACGATTTTTGGAGATATCTAAGATTTGATCAAGATCTTCTCGGCAGCGGGCATTTTGGCTCCAAATTTTGTCACTCTGACAAAATCGGGTTCAGTCAAACGGCTGCGTCAGCCGAGAGTTCGTTCCGATCGCCCGTCGTACCTCCAGCGAAGAGACTCCCGCCTAACTCATGACCGAACAACAACTTCCAGATGATAACGCGGCTCTGGCCCGAGTCGTCCTGCAGTCTTATCAGGACGTTCTGAACTACACCGCTCCCGAGCGGACCATCCACGAGTTGCGGGAGGATTTCCTGAAGCATCGCGGGCAGGACGCGCTCTCCGACTTCACCGAAGGCCTGAGATTTCTGCTCGAACGCCGCTACATCCGCCGGCTCAACGACGAACGCCTGGAGTTAACCCCGGAAGGCCGCCAGTGGATGGAGCAGGGGGCGTAGGTGGTATGCAGTTGGCAGTTGGGATAGCGAAGCGTATCCCAGCCTGCAGCAGCTACGCCGAGATGATCAGATCCGGATCGGACTGAAAGCGGCGGGGGATTTCGGAGCAGATGCGGATCAGGACCGGTTCGCCATCGACGATGCCTTCGAACAGCAGGTGCGGTCCGACTTCATTCTCGCCGGTCATCGGCATCGCGACCCAGTCGAGATGATGCAGTTCTTCGAACAGCGGAAGCGCCTGCTGGATATCGAACGAAAAGGCCGCCGGGAACAGCGAGTCCTTCTCCCGGCGATGATCTTTCACACGCCGCATCGAAGGAAACAGAGCAACTTCCCAGGCGCCCTGTTCCTGATGGTAATGGCACCCCAGTGGGGTTGGCACTTCGTGCGGGAAGATGCTGTAGGAGAGTTGATGTACAAAATCCTCGATCCAGCTTGGGGGAAAAGCCATATCGTAACCGTTTTCGAAAAAATGTCCGAGCCACGCGTCGCAGCAGTTTCTCGTGCAGACTCGTCTGGCCTTGGATGCGGTGGGCGTTGCGTTTTGGCAACATCCTGAGCATGTGAAAACGGAACGTGTGACTCAAGAAGGAATGCCGCACTCTGCTCGATTCGTGCGATCATTTGCGAACGGAGTTCAGGTTGTGGCGGTTATGCATTTTGCGGCGTCGAGAGAGCCTTTTCCCGCCGGGAACTCTGAAACGCGTCCGGTTTCCCTCAAGGCCCGAATCTGATCGACTCCTCCCGATAAATCTCTTGAAACGCCTTAAAAGCGTGGTTGAGGGGTGGCCCCGAAAGATTCTTTCGGGGCGGCGCAGCCGTCGGAGTATGGGATTGGACCCGAGTTCCTGGTGAGGGACATCGCTCACGCAGAAGACGAAGCAGCACGGAATCGACACCCTGGCCCAACGGCATTCTCTCCCGGCTGCGCCGCCCTGATAGCAGCTATCAGGGCCACCCGGATGCGAGTCGCCCGCCCGATTCCGCAAGGATGGTACAGAGATTCATCTCTGTATTGCGCAGCAACAGGAGGCTTGTCTTGAGCGGCGGTTATTTCCCAAAGTGACCACAACAGGGGTGGCCCCGAAAGATTCTTTCGGGGCGGCGCAGCCGTAGGAGTACGGGATGGGACGTCGAATCAACGGACGGGTGAGGTCACCCGGAAGACGAGCGAAAGGCCACAAGTTGAGGCACGCGGCTGGTGCATTCTCCCACGGCTTCGCCGCCCTGATAGCAGAGCTATCCGGGCCACCCGACCTCTTGTGGCTCCGCCGCTCAGACGCACGCGTCTGAGCGATCCCGTACGGCCGTTCTGCCCTTACTTCTTGCCCAGTGCTCGCTGCTGGCGGAAGAATGACTGCAGTAGCAGCTTGGATTCTTCGGCCAGGACGCCGCCGAGCACGCCGGCTCGGTGATTCAGTCGCTCATCGTCGGTGATGGAATAGAGCGAATGGCAGGCACCTGCCTTCGGGTCGGTGGCTCCGTAGATGACCGTTGGAATTCGCGCCTGAACGATGCCGCCGGCACACATCGGGCAGGGTTCGAGCGTGACGTAGAGCATGCAGTGTTCGAGCCGCCAGTCGCCAAGGGCCTCTGCGGCCTGGGTCATGGCGATCATCTCAGCATGAGCGGTCGGATCGCGGAGAGTCTCCCGCTGATTGTGAGCCGCCCCGATGATTTCGCCTTCGTAAACGATGACCGCACCAATGGGAACTTCCTGTTCTTCAAAGGCCGCCTCGGCCTCGGAAAGGGCCTGTCGCATGAAGTGTTCGTGGATCAGCAGGGGGTTCAGGGGCGTATCAATCATCTCATTTCTCCAGTCCGCAGTTCACGAAGAACCGGATCAGTCTCTCTCCGTTCAGTCCGAAATCGCGTTCAGTAATTGAAAAACAGGCTCATGTTCGATTAACATTCATCGATGTGTCGACCCTGCAGTCGGTTCCATGTCCTCGGGATGCGATCTCCCATGAGGATGTCCCCAGCGAATCGGCTTCTTTCCACCTACCTGACTGGGATTCTCATAATGACTCAACTGACGCGACGCGGCTTTGTTCAGTCCTCTCTCGCAGCCGTCGGAGCTGGCGTCTTCGCCGCTCCTCACATCGCCCGTGCCAAGTCTCCAAACGACAAACTGGCTGTCGCCGTTGTCGGAGCTGGCGGACGGGGCAGTTCGCACGTCTCGGCGTTTCTGAACGACCAGCGTACCGAAATCACCTACATTGTCGACGCTGACGAAAAGAACGGCCAGTCAAAATGTGATTCGGTCGAGAAGAAGCAGGGCTTCCGTCCGAAGTTCGTCCGCGATATGCGGGAAGCCTTCGATGACAAGAGCGTCGACATCGTTTCGACCGCCACGCCGAATCACTGGCATGCTCTCTGCGGCATCTGGGCCATGCAGGCCGGCAAAGACGCCTACGTTGAAAAACCAGTCTGTCAGACGATTCAGGAAGGTCGTGCTCTGATCACGGCTGCCCGCAAGTACAACAAAATGTGCCAGGTCGGTACGCAGTGTCGTTCCAGCAAGGCTGTGATGGCCGCTGTCGACTTTATCAACGAGGGTGGAGTCGGCGATGTGAAATTCGCCCGCGGTCTCTGCTACAAACGGCGGAAGTCGATCGGTGCTCTGGGCGATTACAAAGTGCCTGAAAGCTGCGACTTCAGTCTCTGGAGTGGACCGGCCACGTACACCGATCCCAAAGTGACCCGTCCCAAGTTCCATTACGACTGGCACTGGCAGCGTCACTACGGCAACGGCGACCTGGGCAACCAGGGTCCTCACCAGACCGACATCGCCCGCTGGGGACTGGGACTCGATCGTCACCCGAACAAGATCGTCAGCTACGGGGGACGCCTCGGCTACAAAGCCGAACGGAACGATCCGAACTACGTCGATGCCGGCGATACGCCGAACACGATCGTCTCGCTGTACGATTACGGCGACAAGTTCATCACCTTCGAAACTCGCGGCCTGTCTGTCGACAAGAGCCAGGACGAAGAGCTCAACAAGCTGTTCCAGAGCGACTCCGGCAATAAGATCGGCGTGGTCTGGTACGGCAGCGACGGCTACGTCGTTCAGCTCTCCTACAATCACTGCATCGCCTACAACAAGGACTTTGAAGTGATCAAGGAGTTCAAGGGGGGCGACGACCACTTCACCAACTTCGTCGATGCCTGCGTCAGCCGTAACATGGAAGACCTGAATGCCGATGTCGAAGTCGGACACCTGTCGGCGGCCATGAGCCACCTGGGCAACATTTCCTACTACGTCGGCGAAGAGAACAAGGTCTCTGTCGATTCGCTGCGTTCGGAACTGTCCCGCATCGAAAGCCTGGACGACAACGTCGCCACGCTCGACCGCACGGTGAAGCACCTCGAAGACAACGGCGTCGATCTCGAGAAGTACCCGCTGGCTCTCGGACCGTATCTTGAGTTCGATCCGAAGCAGGAAGTCTTCAAGAACAACGAAGCCGCCAACGAGCAGCTCCGCCGCGAATACCGCTCAGAATTCACCTGCCCCACGGCAGAGAACGTCTAAGCGTTTCAGCGAATGAACCAAAGCCTCATGTCACCAAAGTGGCATGAGGCTTTTTCAATGGGGATGGCACAGAGATTCATCTCTGTGTTGCCAGGCAACAAGAGGCCTGTCTTCAGCATCGAATGGTTCATGCAGGTGGTACGCCTGCTCTACGGCTATTGCCGTCACCTTCAGTCGGTGGCACAGACATTCCTGTCTGTGGACGGAAACCAGGGCTCCGGAATCAGGCGCGGAGAATTCGTAAGACGATGATCCCCTCATATTGTGTTCATCGACGGCAAATGAAATGAAATGTCGATTACGCACAGACAGGAATGTCTGTGCCACCCTTGCGGGAGCCTGCCCTACATTTGGCGCGGCCTCCTGGAAGCGACCGCTATCGTTCCGGCGCGAGTAGCGTGAAGGTGCAGGTCGCGAGGAGATCGATCGTATTCTCACCGGCGTCCTGGTCTTCCACCGTGTAGTAAATGCGGGCGTTGTAGTCTCCCGGTGAATAGACATGACCGCTCGCGAAGGTTTTATTATCAATGATCCGGTCTTCGGTAATCGCGCCGCAACGCCATTCGAGCTGGAAGTCCATTCCTTCGACGTCCCACGGCTCGTCGATCTTGAATCGCTCTGCGGGACGAATCGCGATCAACAGCTGCAAAATCCCTCCTGGCGGGAGTTTGCTCATAACCGGTGACACGTGTCCGGTGAAATGCAGTTCTTCGTCGATACGAATTTCATGATGCTGGCCGGCGAGTGTTTTGCCGTTGATCAACAGAGACCAGTCTTCAATCCGTTCCGTGTTGGTATGCGCGGGACGCTTGTCAAGAAGTGACAGAGGACCGTGGTCGAACTTATCTTCCGCCGTATGCAGTCTGTACCAGTCCCATGCCAGCAGCAGGAGGATCGCAGCAACGACCAGAGCGGTCCACTTCCTGAAAGACTTGCTCATCCTCATTCGTCGAGACTGATCGTCTCGCCTCCGCTGCGTGTTCCGATCGCCCACCAGACGTTGCGGCTGATGGTTTCGGAGACGAACCGCACCGATCCATCCGCCATCGCCAGATTCACACCACCGCGGTGCAGACTGCTGCTGGTGACCGGATAATCGAGATACGGATCAAACGGGCGGCCGTTCGTGCACGTGTGCTGATTCGGCGGCAGGATGTGGTTATAGAATGTCGTGGGGTACTGTCTCACACGCGGGCGGCCCGCGTTGAACTGGCAGTCATCAGCCATGGCGGTCAGATCGTTATACCGTGTGTCGGTCAGGCGGAGCAGCCGATTCCAGAACTGTGGGTAGTCGTCCCAGTCGACGTCGTAGGTGTAAAACGAGGGAATCGCCAGACATTCCCCGACCGCGGCCGTGTTCGACAGACCGTCCTTCATATGGCTGTCGCTCAGATAGGTCTCCCCGTGGAATGTATCCGGGAGATAGCCACCGCTGAAGCCGTCTCCAATGCCCCGGTATCCGTCCCTTTTCAGGCCGATGCTCCCCAGATACGAGCTCGAAGCGCCCGTGCGCACATAACCCAGCGCCTCCGCGTCGGTCGGACAGGTGTAGAGTGAGGATGTGGTGTACTGATCGGGGTTGGGAGATTCGATCATCCCGGCAATTCGATAATGGAAGTGCCCTTCGAGGGTGGGGAAGACGCCATAGATGCCCAGGTACTGGTGCTGCGCCAGCATGATCTGGTTGAGATTCGACTTGCATTGCACCTGCCGAGCCGATTCTCGTGAAGCCTGCACCGCTGGCAGAAATAAAGCAACGAGCAGCGAGAGAATGCCGATCACCGTCAGTACTTCAACGAGACTTAGCCCAGAACGGAGATCGCACGAACGGGCACGTGGCATGGATGACACCATCTGAAGACATGGCCGCAAAGAAGGGGTGTTGGACATAATGCCATGTTGGCCACGTAGTGTAAATATGTAACCACTAGTTCTGTCGAAAAAGGATGGCACAGAGATTCATCTCTGTGTTGCAGGGAACGCGGGATCTTTGGGGCGGAGCATTTTCAATGAACGAGCTTGGGGGGGAGAGGGTGAGGGTGAGGGGGAAATGCGGGTGACATGCTCCACGGGCTGTTGCTTCTTAGCTTCTTAATTGTATGGATCATCGCTGGTTGATCGCCCCCTCATCCGCCCTTCGGGCCTTCTGCTTCTGGCAGAGTTATCAAGCCGCTCCCCCTGAAGGGGGCGAAGGGACAAGAGTCGCCTGAGTACCAAGGCTAGGTTGTCTATTACGTCATCTGTTCAAAACCTTCTGCGCAATAGATCCCGCGTTCCAAGCAACAGGAGGCACTGTCGGCAGTGCTTTGCCGTCACCTTCCGTCGGTGGCACAGACATTCCTGTCTGTGGACGGAAAACTTGGCTGCGGAATCAGGTCACCTTTGAATTAGCGAGACAATGATGGCGACGGATCGTTCTGGTCGACGGCTAATGAAATGAAACGTCGATTGCGCACAGACAGGAATGTCTGTGCCACCCTTGCGGGAGCCTTCCTCGCGGGTATGGCAGTCGATAACTGCCTGTCGACGCAGAACGCACTGCTGGGCAAGCCAGCAGTGGCACCCCTCGGCTGGCGATTACCGATCGTCACACAACGACGACGGGGTCGACTTTCCGGCGCGTTCGACATGTGTGAGCTGTCCGCGTAGAATCTGCCGGCTTTGGTTCTTTTGGGTGGCGGTTTTCGCCGGGAGTGCTGCGTTTCGTGCTGGTTTCTGAGATCTTCGCGTCGATTCAGGGGGAAGGACAATATACGGGCACGCCGAGCGTGTTCATCCGCCTGTCCGGCTGCAATCTTCGTTGCCACTTCTGCGATACGCCCTACGCCTCCTGGAATCCCGAAGGCGAAGAGATGTCGGTGGCCGAGATTGTCGAAGCCGCCAATGCCTGGTGGCATCCGCATGTGGTCATTACCGGTGGCGAGCCGATGATGTTTCGCCAGCTGCCCGAGCTGACCGCAGCTCTGCGACGCAACGGGCGCTTTCTCACCATCGAAACCGCCGGGACCGTGCTGGCCGATGTCGAAGCCGATCTGATGTCGATCAGCCCGAAGCGGCAGAACTCGACTCCTTGGCAGACGCCGGAATGGGTCGAGCGGCACGAACAGCGGCGGCATCGGCCCGATGTGATTCGCGAACTGCTCGAAACCTATCCCTGTCAGTTCAAGTTCGTTATCGACCAGCCGAGCGATATCGACGATGTGCTCGGGTACCTCGAAGAGATCTCTGAGATCGCCAACGAGCAGGTGTGGCTGATGCCGCAGGCGATCGAGCCGGATGTGCTCACCGAGAAACTGCACTGGCTGCAGCCGCTCGCGATGGACCATGGCTTTCACCTGGCGACCCGGCTGCAGATTCAGCAGTTCGGCAACAAACGGGGGACCTGATGCGACTTCGAATCACGCTACTATTGTTGCTGCTTATTACCGGCTGCGTTCGGCAGAAGCCGGTCGTCGAGGAAATCAGCCAGTGGGATCAACAGATCCAGGCACTGGAGCAGGGGCTGACTGACTACGTTGTCATCGAAGAATCCGTCACCGGCGAACAGCTTCGCGGCCTCGCGCCTCACAGTGGTCCACTCAAGCGGCTTGAGATCTTCAATGCGGAAGGCGTCTCCGCTGAGGATCTGAAATGGCTGCCGGAATGTCCGGAGCTGTCTCGCTTGCGGCTCGAATTTCCGGTGACTGACGAACAGATGGCGATCATTGGCGACTGCGATTCGCTGCGAATGTTGAATCTGCCGAACGGAATTTTCAGTGATGAAGGGATGCAGTCACTGGCGGGGCTGGAGAATCTGGAGCTGCTTCGCTTCGGCAGTCCGAACGTGACGGATGCCAGCCTGACGGTGATTGCCAGCTTGCCGAGCCTGAAGTTTCTGCATCTGATCGATGTCCCGGTCACCGACGAGGGACTCAAAGCTCTGCACGAGAAACAGGAGCTCGAATCATTCTATCTCGACGGAACCAATGTCACCGATGATGGCCTGCGGGCTTTGCTGAAAGCTCTGCCGGAACTCCATCTGCATCGTGACCAACTCCATTTGCCGGAGGATCCCAAAGGCGCGGATCATGCGGCTCCAGATGAAAAGGCGGACTGACTGGTGTCCAAATTCCACTTTGAACTGCAACACACCGATCCGGGAACGGGCGCTCGAGCCGGCCGCTGGCACACGCCGCACGGCATCGTCGATACCCCGGCATTCATGCCGGTCGGCACGCTCGGCACGGTGAAGGGACTGCTGCCCGAACAACTGGCTCAGGCCGGGGCTCAGATGGTGCTGGCCAACACGTATCACCTGGCGTTGCGTCCGGGAGCCGATGTGGTCGCCGATCTGGGCGGACTGCATAACTTCATGAACTGGAAAGGCCCGATTCTGACCGACAGCGGCGGATTTCAGGTCTTCAGTCTCGCCAAACTCAGCAAGCTGACCGACGATCACGTCGCGTTTCGCTCTCATATTGATGGGCGACTGCTGGAGTTGTCGCCTGAGAAGGCGGTCGAGATTCAGGAGCAGCTCGGGGCGGACTGCATCATGTGTCTGGACGAATGCCCGCCGCACGATGTCGATACCGATCGGTTGAAGCTGGCCGTGGAGCGGACCCGGGTCTGGGCGGCTCGCTGTCGCGATGCTCAGAAGCGGGACGATCAGGCGTTGTTCGGTATCGTTCAGGGCGGAATCGATCGCAGCCTGCGGGAAACCTCGGCCGAGGGGCTGCTTCCACTCGACTTCCCTGGCTATGCGATCGGTGGTTTGAGCGTCGGCGAAGATCCTCAGGATATGTATCGGACTCTCGATTATACGACGCCGCTCCTGCCCGAGCAGAAGCCCCGCTATCTGATGGGCGTGGGGCGTCCGGTCGATCTGGTCGAGGGGATCCTGCGGGGAGTTGACCTGTTCGACTGCGTGATGCCGACGCGGAATGGGCGGAATGCCATGGCCTTTACGTCGTTCGGTTCGGTCAAGATTCGGAACGCGAAATACCAGCGGGATCCCGAGCCGCTCGATCCGGAGGGCCCTTCGGACGTGGGGCGGACGTACTCCAAAGGGTACCTGCGGCACCTGTTCATGGCGGGCGAGATGCTTGGCCCAATCCTGCTTTCGTGGCACAACATCGCTTTCTACCAGCATCTCGTGCGTGAACTCCGACAGGCGATTTTCGAAAATCGCAGTGCCGAGTTTCGGGCGACTCAACTTGTACGCTGGGGCATGGAACCCTAATATACGCAATTCTTTGCCGCGGCACGGGGCTCAGGGTACGTCCTGCTCCGGGCCGTTCTGGCTTAAACAAACAGCGTTTTTCAGGTCCATAGCGGAACCGATCAAGGGTTCCGGAGAAGTGTTTCATGAACATGTTCGAGCAACTGGTGCTTCAGGTTTTGCTTCTGGCACAGGATGCTCCCGATGTCGCTCAGGAGCCGGGTTTAAGTGACTATCTGAGCGTCTACGGCCCTCCGATCCTGTTCATGTTCGCTCTGTATATGGTCCTGGTGATGATGCCGCAGAACCGCGAACGCAAAGGGCGGGAGAGCTTCCTGAACAATCTGAAGAAGAACGATCAGGTGGTTACGGTCGGCGGGATCTTCGGCACGATCAGCGGTTTTTCCGCTGATGGAAGTCAGGTAACTCTGCGAGTGGACGACAACAGCCGCATCCGCGTCCGCAGAGGCAGCATCGAAGGAGTCGTGAAGAGCGAAGGTGACGACAAGAAGGCCGAGGCCTGACCCCGCTGTCTCCTTGCTCACACATCCTCAACAGGCTCCTTTGGGAGTGATTCCCGAGAAGTCCAACATCAACAGTCTCTCCGGCGGAAGTTGGCCGGATCTGCCAATCGATTGAAAACGAAAGACACTACGGAATGTCCGCCTGGGTTATTATTCTTTGGATGTTGGGAGTTTTCGTTCTGCCGTTTGTGCTCGGACAGGTTATTGCCCGGGCCCTGCGGATGAAAAACGACTCCCGCCGCTTCGGCACCGTCCTGATGATGCTGTTCATCTTCATGGCGCCTTTTGTCAATCAGCTGATGAATGGTCATTCGCTCTCGAATGCCTTCCGGCTCGGGATTGACCTGGCCGGGGGAACGAACCTCGTCTACCAGGCCGACGTGGAGCAGGCTGAAGCGAGCGGCAAGGACGTCAACAACCAGTCGATGGACGAACTCGTGCGGGCCATCACCCGCCGCGTGAACGCGTCCGGTACTGAAGAAGTGACCGTGCGACAGGTGGGCGAAGACCGGGTCGAAATCATCATCCCGGGAGCCGATCCTGACTACGTTCAGGCGATGAAAAAGCAGATCACGAACCTCGGTAGCCTCGAGTTCGGAATTCTCGCCGCCCGCCATGATAATCAGCACGCCTCGCTGATCGCCCGCGCCGAACAGGCCGGAGAAGACGTTTACGATGGCTCTGAACTGCGTGCACAATGGGTTCCTGTCGCCGTTATCCAGAATGGCGAAGAAAAAGGCCAGCTGAAGGACGTCGACGGCGGGCCGCAGGATGTCTACCGCGAACGCGAGCTCGATGGCCAGACCGTTCGTGAGTTCCTGGTCATTGTCGAGCCCAAGGAACAGCGGGTCGACGGTAGCTATCTGGTGAACGCCCGCCCGACAATGGGCGAGAACGGCGTCGCCATTGGCTTTACGTTCAATGCTCAGGGTGGTTTCCGCTTCCAGAACCTGACGAACCGCTATCAGCCCAAAAAGGACGGCAACAAATACCGTCTGGCGGCGATTCTCGACGGTCGGGTCCACAGTGCCCCGAGCATCAACGATGTGATTTCTCAGGACGGGATCATCACCGGCGACTTCTCCAACGAGGAAGTCAACGAAATGGTCAGCGTCCTCAACTCCGGTGCTCTCGAGATTCCTCTCGTCAAGGAGCCGGTCAGCGAGTACACGATCAGCCCGCTGCTCGGTGTCGACGTTCAGGAAAAGGGAAAAACCGCGATCACGGTCGCAGCGATCGCCGTCGTGATCTTCATGCTGGTTTACTACTGGATGGCCGGGATTATCGCCGTTCTGTCTCTGGCCGTGAACGTGACGCTGATCCTCGGAGCCATGGCTCTGTTTGATGCGACCTTCACGCTGCCTGGTCTGGCCGGTCTGGTGCTGACCATCGGTATGGCCGTCGATGCCAACGTGCTCATCTTCGAACGTATGCGGGAAGAACTCACCAAGGGTTCGAGCCTGCGAATGACGATTCATAACGGGTTCTCAAAAGCTCTCTCGACAATTGTCGATGCCAACCTGACGACCCTGATCACCGCCGTGATTCTGTACGCTCGCGGAACTGAACAGGTCAAAGGGTTCGCGGCTCTGCTGATCATCGGGATCGTGATGAGTCTCTTCAGTGCCCTGTACTTCGGGCGTCTGATGTTCGACGTCTTCGAACGACTCAAGCTGCTCTCCGCCAAGTCGATGCTCGGCAAGAGCTTCGTCGGGGAAACGAATATCAACTTCCTCAGCAAGCAGACCTATGCCACGATTGTTTCGCTGGCTCTGATTATCGGCGGGATGTCGGTGCTGATTTCCCGTGGAAACGACAACCTCGACATCGACTTTACCGGTGGTTCGATGGTGACCTTCCAGTTCCGTGACAATCCAGGCATCGATGAGGCCCGAGCCGCGCTGCAGGAAGAATTCGGCAGCGATCTGACGCTCGAACGACTCGTGGTTCCCGTTCTCCAGGAGAATGGTCAGGAAGAAATCTACTTCCGTCTGCGAACCAAGAACGAAAACACCGATGAAGTGCGGACGCTCGTGAACAAAGCCTTCCAGAACTCCGGTCATGACCTGAAGAAGGTCACCATGGAGTTTGGTGAAGTCAGCCAGATCGGTGGCGAAACGCCGGAAGGCGAAGAGGGCGAAGAAGCTGTCGAATCCAACGATGTGTTCGATGGCGGATCGGAAGTGACGCTCACCTTCTCGGATGAAGTCACCACGACCATGATCCTCGACCAGTTCACCAGTGCCTACATGACGGTCAAGGGAATCGACGACGCCGAAGAGGCGACCATCGAGAATCTCGTCGCCGTCACCGGGACTTCCGGCTCTGGTGTTGATGCCGCCGATGCAACAGTCAAACGGTACAAGACCGCGACTCTGAAGGTTCAGGAAGAGATTCCGACCGAGACCGTTCAACAGTCGCTGACAACCATGCAGCAGGGGATGGAAGCCCGTCCTGTGCTCGATGAAGTCAACACCTTCAGTTCGGCTGTCGCTGGCGAAGCCAAAGTTTCGGCTCTGCTCGCCATCCTGCTGTCGCTGGCCGCGATCATTATGTATGTCTGGTTCCGGTTTACCCGCATCGCCTTCGGCCTGGCCGCCGTGGTCGCTCTGATCCACGATATCGTGGTCGTCCTGGGACTGGTCGCAATTGCTGCGATGCTGAGTACGACTCCCGTCGGACCGATCCTTGGCCTGGTCGACTTCAAGATCAACCTGCCGATGATCGCCGCCTTCCTGACGATCATCGGTTACTCGCTGAACGATACGATCGTCGTGTTCGACCGCATTCGGGAAGTTCGCGGCAAGAACCCGAACTTCACCAAGGAAATGATCGACCGCAGTCTGAACCAGACTCTGTCCCGTACCTTGCTGACCTCGTTCACCACCTTGATCGTGGTCTTCATCCTGTACGTGATGGGGGGCGAAGGACTTCACGGCTTCGCGTTCTGCCTGCTGACCGGTATCGCAGTCGGTACCTACAGCTCGATCTACGTGGCCAGCCCGGTCCTGCTCAAACTGGCCAACCGCGATCGTCCAGCCGAGAAGAAAGAAGTCACCCCGGCCACCACCGCCTGAGTGATCTGACAACGAGAATCAAAAAGCACTGCCGGGTGATTGGCAGTGCTTTTTTTATGCGCCGAATCGCGGGGTGGTCTGCGGCATCGACCGACGGGAGCCGCCGGCGGAGAAAGCGAGCAAACTCAGCATGGCAGGGGATTGGCGGCCCATGTGACTGCAGGAGATGCATGGAAATGATCTAAGGCCCTGCTCAATTGACGTGCCATTCAATACGGTGAACCGTGCCGCCAAGGCTTTCCTTAACAAGATCCTCACGAGCGGCTTTATCCAGTTCCGGCTCGCCGCGCAGATAGGTGTGAAGGATCTCCGGGACGATCCGTTTGAGGACGTTGGTCACATCCGAATCGGTCCGGGGGAGCCTGCGTGGTCCGCCGGTCGGATCGGAAAAGCTAAAGTGATTCGCGTCGTGAAACCAGAGCAAATGCTTGTCGCCTTTCGGCATGAGCTTGAAGAAGTCCCGGTGACCATCGCCCGCTAAATCCTGCGTTCCGGAAATCCCCACGAACGGAGTTTTCACCGCCGCAAAACTGTTCTCGTCGAAGAATGCGCCGTTCGCGCTTTGCGGGCTGAAGCCGATTCCCAACTTGATCCGCGGTTCAGAGAGGTTGACTTCGATGCCGACCGGTTTCACGCCGCAACCGACCATTGCGGTATACGCCCCGTAGGAATGACCGAGGATTGCGATCTTCGACAGATCGATCCGTCTTCGGAATCGGTCGTCCTCCCGGTTCAGCCGATCGGAGAGATCAATCGCGAATCGTACATCCAGCGGCCGATTCGTCCGGGCCGTCATATCGTTGCCGCAATCCACCAGTGCCTCGCGAAAACTAAGCCGACCGGTACGCATTCGGCGTCGAATGTCGTCGGTGTTGCTGGTGATGTGTTCCATGCAAAGCACAACATAACCTTGCCGGGCCATTTCCACGGCGAGAGCGTACAAACCATGCCGGCTGCCTGCTCCGCCGTGGGAAACGAGCACCAAAGGTTGAGCGTTTTTCTGTTTCGGCAGGTGAAATGTCAGTGGAACATTTCGACTGCGGCTTTCGTCCACATTTTCTGGCAGATCAATCACAGCCTGCTGAGCAGAGGCCACGTTGGAGAGTACAAAAGCGAAAAACAGCAGGGCTGCCACAAAAGTTCCGGGAACAAACATCGTCAAGAGACTTCTCCATCAAGGCGTTGGGAACAGGGGAAGAGCATCCCATGGGATCGCGACTGCTCCGGCAAATGTGGCTCTGCGGCATGTGGGCCTCCCTTTGCGAGAGCGCATAAAAAAACCGGAGTCGTTATCGAACGTACTCCGGAAGGGGAACTCAGGTTTTACTTAGAGCAGTTTACTTTTTGGTGTAACCGTTCGGCCCGCGAAAGATGCAGCGTTTCAGGCGATTCAACGCTCATTCGCGGACATACGGTAGAGCGATCCGCTCTAGCGGGCGGAAACCTTCTGGGAGAGGGCGTCGTCGATCTTGCTGAGGATCGAGTCGACGTTCGTAATGGCTCCTTCAGTTACTGATTTCCAGACGATGTGGCCCTTGGGGTTGATCAGCACCAGGCCGTGCATCTGCCGGCGGCCGTCGAGGCAGTTGAAGTCTTCGAAGGTCGACAGTCGGGGATCAGTTCCCATGGAGAACTTGATGTTGTTGCGGTCGCGGATGCGATCGACAGTCGAACGGTTCGGCAGGTCGTGGCTGATGGCGACAATCTCGATGTTCCGTTTCTCGAATTTCTCGGCGTTCCTGGCGATTCCCGAGAGCTGTTCCATGCAGTGCACGCAGGTCACGCCGCGGTAGAAGATGAGCAGGACGTTCGAGTCATAGTCCTCGCCGGACAGCGTCCCGCCGGTGTAAGACTCGACGGACCATTCCGGAGCTTTTTCGGCGGCGGACTTCTTTGCGGCCTGAAGATCGACGGTGGCAGCCAGCAAGAGGCAGAGACCGGTGAGGGCGATGGCAAAGCGTTTCATGGGCAATCCTGTCTGGTGGGTCAGTAAGGAGGGACAATTCCGTTCCCTCGATTCTACGCCCGTTCAACGTGGAAAGCAAAAGGGGGAATCCGGTCAGTGGCCCAATTGCTTCAGGTAAGCATACAGATCAGCCAGATCGCCATCATTCAGGTCTTTGAGCAGATCGGCGGGCATGATGGACGTTTCCAGCGGCTTGCGGAACGCGATCTCGTCGCTCTCGATCCGAATCGTCCGGTGTGAACCGTCCCGCAGCAGCAGTCCGTCCACAGCTTCGTAGATGACAATGCCGGAATAGGTCTTTCCCTCCTCCGTCGACAGGATAGTGCCGCGATAGCGGGCCGAAACATCCTTGTGGGGATTGACGATCGCTTCAAACAGGTCGTCGAGCGAGAACCGGTCGGCTGCTCCGGCCAGGTCCGGTCCCATCGCGTTCCGCGTTCCATGGCATTGAGCACACTGCTTTTGCTCGAACAGCAGCCGCCCGTTGTCAGCATCGCCTTCGTCCCAGTCGATCTGCCGGAGTCGTTCGTGCCAGTCGGTCTGCAGCGAGCGATCCGCCGGGGTGTTGAAGGTGAGCGCTTCCGGAAAGCTGACGGCGAGCCAGCCCTGCCATTCCGCGGCAATCTCCTGATGCGTCAGATCGATCGAGCTGACCGGAAACGTCGCTTCCGGGACTGGAGGATGTTCCTCGGCCAGTTGCCGGGCGATCGGCTCGGTCAACTGCAACGCTTCGGCCCAGACTGCATCGACGCCGTCTCTGCGAGCCAGACGAACGAGCAGATCGACAACGGCCGCAAGATCCTCGGGCTGGAACTCCTCCCAGGCAGAGATCGCCTGCAGACACGAGGAAACGATATCGAATTCCTCGAACTTGAGGCCGGAACGAATGGTTTCGCGATCTTCGCTCTCGTTCGATCCGGCCAGTACGGCGACAGCCTGTTTGCGGAGCGAGTCGTCTTCGAGAGCTTCGCGGGCCATTTGCAGAACCGCGGGGTCATCGAGTTCCTGAAATCGTTGGAGCAAATCCGGACTCAGGTCGATCCGGTCGGCCTGGACGGCATCGAAGTAAGCGGCAATCGCGGTGTCGCGGGCTTCACCCGTCATCGCATCGACAAACAGATTGTGCTCGGGGCGGCCGAACTTTTCATGCTCGGCGATGGTTTTGGGCAGATTCGCATCGCGGGTGACGAGAGCGTCGTAGAGTTCCCGGACGCGCGGATCCCAGTTCCGGTCGAGCACGGCTTTGCGAGCCTCAAGTTTGTCGTGCAGTTGAAGCAGAGCAGTCGCCGTCCGTCCGGTTTGTTCTTCACTTCGGGTCGACGGGAGCGTGGCCAGAACAATCAGATGGTGCAGGTCCGAAACCGGATCAGAGTCGGCTGTGATTCTCGTCAGCAGCTTCTCGAGCAGAGCAGGGCTGTCGGGGGAGATCATCGCGGTCAGCCGGGCCAGTTCCCAGTCGACGAGAGCGTCGCCGGAGGGATACATCTCTTCAATCGCCTGCTGCAATGTCTGCAGCTGTTCGGCATCCTGATCGAGTGGCGTGCGTGGCAGATAACCATCGAAGACGGCCGGGTGGGCCGGGCTGGAACCGAATCCGCCGAGAGCATGTTGAATCAGCAGGACGGCGGTGAGTTGTAGTTCGGGATCTTTCTGCCGGGTCAGGGCCGCGGTGCCGATGTCGTGCCAGCCGTACGGATGGCCGGGATAACCGCGATCGACGAAGGCCCACGCCATCAGCATTGCCTCAGGCCAGCCCGCTGTACGAGCGATGTCGCCGACGGCTCGGAAACCGGCATCGGTCATGCGAGCCGCGACCCGGAGTGCCAGATAGCGAACGACATGATCTTCATGACCAAGACAGCCGGCGATCTCATTTTCGAATCCTGTCAGTGCGTTCGACGGACAGGTCAGCAGGGCTTCCAGGGCACTGCGGACGACGGCCGGACTGGAGTCGACCAGAAACGGCTGCAGAGCCTGCGGATCTGGTCTGCCTTCGACAACACGGCCGTATGCCCAGACACCGCGGGCCCGAAGTTCGCGGTCTTTCTCCAGGACCATGCTCTTCATGAAGTCGATGTCGGGTCCCTGGAACAACTCCGTGAGAATTTCGACGGCTCGGATGCGTTCCGCAGCGGTGCGATTTCGATCCAGAGCGGCTCGCAGGATTGGCTCTTCTCCCAGCGATTTCGCAGCTGGCTGCCAGCGGGCTCGCGACCAGGCAGCAAGCGGCTGAGGCGCATTCAGAATCTGATCGAGCTGAGTTGCTTTCGGGTTCTGCTTTGGAGCTCCACTGGAGTGACTGATGCGGAACACGGTCCCCTGAGTGCCACGGCCGCCGACAGAAATGAAGAGATCGCCGTCGGGGCCAACCACGGCATCGGTCGGAGCAAAGCCGTAGGTGCCGATGCCGGTCGCGAATTCGCGGGACTGAGCCGCCCACGAAGCCCCCTGCCGCTGAATCTTGACGGCGATCACGCGGCCATAGGTCCAGTCGAGTACAAAGACGGTGTTCTGAAACTCGACAGGAAACTGCTGATGTGCGTAACAGACGACCCCGGTCGGCGAGCCGCGTCCCGTCTCAGCCATGACCGGGCTCATCTCGTGGAAGTAATTCGGCTTCTTCCAACTGCGCGACACCCAGCCGTGTGTCATGCCGGGCACACTGTTGAAGACGCGAGTCGGACGATACCACGGCAGCGAGATGTCTCGCTCGCCATCGCTGTCGTAAGTAAACAGCTCTCCGCTCGTGTTGAAATCGAAATCGTAAGCGTTGCGAAGTCCATCGCAGAGCACCTGAATCTCTCCGAAGTTGGGCGAGAATCTCAGCAGCAGACCGGCTTCCGGTTTGAGGATCGGCGAATGCTCCAGCGAAATGACCGACTCATCGATGCCGGCTTCATTCCCGGCAATCATGTAGATCCAGCCGTCCGGTCCTTTGCGGATCGCATGCGTGAAGTGTTCGCCGCCGGTTCGGCAACGGTAAATCAGCTCCGGAGCTCCGTCGGCCTTTCCGTCGGCGTCTTCGTCGCGATAGGCGATCAGCCCCTCATCGCCGATGCAGTAGAGCGTGTTGCCGTCAAAGCAGAGCCCTTGAGCTCCGGTCTTCGGGCCGTCCGCAAACAGTTCGGCTGACTCCGCGGTGCCATCGTGATCGGCGTCGATCAGGGTTTTGATGTAACCAGGACCGGAAACGACGATCCGTCCTTGGGAGTCGGTGGTCATACATTGAATATCGCCGGCCAGTTCATGCGTGGCGTAAAGCTGCGCGGCGAACCCGGACGGAACTTTGAGCGGCACCTGTTGAGCCGCAAGGAGTCCCGGCGAGGCCATCACGGCGAGGAGCGGAAGCAGCGTGGAGAAGAAATCCGTAAGTACGCGTCTCATCGATGTACCTGTCCCTGGGCGACGATCGGAGAACAAATCAACAGGCGAGCGACTCAATGGCTCGCGATAGCACGGCGCATGGTAATATGATAACGCCTGCCCGAGAAGACGACACCTGCCGCGATTCTGAGGAGCTTCGATGATCCCTTCCTGTTTCCGTCATCCTTTGCCGATCGTCACTTCGCTTCTGTTGCTGATCGGAACGTTCGCATCGCCCGGCTTCGCGGCCGAACTGTTCGTGCATCATACGAAAGGACGGGACTCCAGCATTGGAACTCGAGAGGAGCCCGTTCAGTCGCTGCAGCGAGCTATTCGACTGGCCGAGCCGGGGGATCAGATCACATTGTTGCCAGCCGGAGCGATTTATCGTCAGGCGGCCACGTTGAATGGCCAGACCGATCTGACGATCGAAGGCAACGGCGTCACCCTCGAGGGAGCGGATTCGTTGCCGACTGAGGGTTGGGAGCTGGTCAGGCCGGGCCTGAATCGGCGACGGCTCCCGCGTCCGCAATTGGACCGTCATCTGCTCATCATCGACGGCGTAGCGCAACGGATGGGGCGAACGCAGTCCTCAGCCGCTCCGCCGTTTCCGACTCCCGATGAACTCAAGGAAGGCGAGTTCTGCTTCGAAACAATCGATGAAGAGGCTGGCTGGCTGTATGTCCGGGGGAGTCTTGAGAACCTGGAATGGGCGGTGCGGCCCAATGGAATCGCGACCGGCGGAACATGCGAGCGGATTACGATCCGCAATCTCAACGCACGGCACTTTTTGAACGACGGCTTCAATATCCACGGACGCTGTACCGGGTTCGTCTGCGAGAACATTCAGGGCTACGACTGCTTCGACGAAGGTTTCAGCGCCCACGATCTCTGCGAGTGCACGATCCGTAAGGGGTCGTTCTGGGGAAACGACAACGGAATCGCCGATGTCAATGAGGCTCGTACGACGTATTACGACAGCGTGTTCTACGGAAACGTGAACAACGACGTTCTTTTGCTCGGAGTCGAACATTGTCTTGAGAATTGCCAGATCCGGAACGAGACCACCGCGGCGGCTCTTGTCGGCGGACCGAGAGGAATGCCACCGGGGCCGTTTGAACTCAAGCTCGTCAACCTGCGGATTTCGGGGCTGGCCGAGTCGCCAGCGCGTGTTCGCCTCAATGGCGGAACGGTTCACTTTCAGGGAGGACAGCTGGAGAATGTCTCGCTGAATTTGCAGGGAGCGGAGGTTGTTGGCGAAATTCCGGCACAATAGTTGCCCCATTGGGGGATATCCCTGTTTGGCAGTGATCCGTCGGGGACGGGTCTGCGTTCTGAGCGACCCGGTGCGTTGGGAAACGAGCGACGAGCCTGCCGATGAACGATCAGAGAGATGACCCGATGAAGAATGCATCTGCGACAGCGAATTCAGCGATTCCCGAAGTGAAGGACCGTTTTCACGACTTCTTTAGGAGCGCCGCGAAGTCGCCGCTGGTCAGTAAAGACGAACAGACCGTCCTCAGCTCGATTGAAAAACTGGAATACTGGCTGGACGACAAGTATCGCGTCCCGGGCACGAATATTCGATTCGGCTGGGACACAATTCTCGGCCTGGTGCCGGGAGCCGGTGATGTGCTTACGGCGGGGATTGCGACCTACATTGTCTGGAACGCGCGGAGGCTCAACATTTCCCGCTGGACCCAGATGCGAATGATGGGCAATATCGGGATCGACTTTCTGATTGGAGCCGTCCCGCTGGCGGGTGATCTGTTCGATGTGGCGTTCAAGGCCAACCGCAAGAATCTTCGCCTGATCAAAAAGGAAATGAGCCGCAAGCGGCCCAAGGTATAGAGCAGCAGGGGGCAGCTGGAGTAGTTCCGCGATCATTATAGCCCCCCCGTATTCCACGTGGATCACTGTGCTATTTCGCTGTTGCCATTGCGGCGGCCTCTTCGGCCTGCTTCGCGGCTTGATCCGTCGGTTCCGTAAGCGTCAGAATAACATCGGAGTACCAGGCGGAACTGAGCCCCAGAGCCTCGTCGGCTTCGACATTCCGACTGACGTAAAAGCGGGAGCAATGCACGCCCAGCAGCGCAGCCCGAACGATGAGGCGACAACCCTGTGTCGAGCCACCGGCAGATGATGCGGTTCATCGTGGAATCCGAGCGGAAAGCCGGGGATCAGAAGTTCGGCACCGATTTCGACCCGTTCGAAGTTGCCGCTGACATGCTCCCGCGTGAAACACGTATACGCGGCGTCGGCTGGAAACTTCGTGGTATCGATCTGGATGGCAACGATGTCGACTTCGGAGGTGGAATCGACCGCCCGGATCCATCGCCAAGCCGCACCGTCATAGAGCGGTAGCTCAAATTGTGAGGTCTCGGCCAGATTCTTTGGATCGGGATGCAGGTCGATCAGCAGTCGATCGGGCTGATGGTTGTTCGGCTCATCACGAACGACATGGCGATTCGTGACGAGATAAAGACGCTCATCGCGACGGAACTGGAAACCGGTCGAGCAGGAGAGCTGCTTCTCTCTCATCATTGTTGTAATTCGTGTCACTGCAAGTAGTAACGATTCGACCATGTTCGTAGTCCTCAGTTCATCGGGGTTCGCACCGTGCACGGGCCGGGTACTTCCGGATGTCGCTGTGGGCATTCGAGCGTCGAAAAGCGGTGGGTTGGTCCGTCGATTGCATTCTGTTGAAGTACCGCGATTCCATTGCTGCATGTGTCGTGCCCAAGTGCCCCACGGCGGAATGATGGATCTCACTCGCGGGCCAAACAAAAACATCTGGAGAACAACAATGGTAATTCGACAACTTTTGAGCGTGGTGGCGATGGGTGGTCTGGCGGCGGGCCTGATGGGCTGCGAACCAGTCCCACAGAACACGACAAGCCCGGAACCGACAGAGCCGGCCGAAGAGGCGGGAAGCGTGGCTCGTATGCAGCAGGCGGATCGCCTGGAGACGATCGATCAGGATAATCAGAAAATGCCGAAGGTGGCTCCTCAGGAGCAAACGTACGAGGGCGAAGTGGTGGAAATTGAAGCCACCACTTTGAGACTTCGCTACGAAGATGGCTCAGAGGCTGAGTTCGCTCTCGAACAGGGGGCCATGCTAATTCATGGCAAGGACAAGGAGTCTTCGAGTGCACTGGAAGTCAAAGCCGGTGATCGGGTCCGTCTCGTCACTCAGAAAGATTCCAGTGCCCAGGACGGGACCATCGAAGTCGTGACGGAGGTCCACATGATCGAGTCCGCACCGGCACGGGGAGATTCGATTCCTTCCCCGATGGTCACGACCACGCCGCTGAGCGGCACGACCAATCCTGCTTCCACGACGACTCCTGCACCCGCAGGAACCACGACACCCCCGACTGGGACTTCGAACTAGGACGGTGGGTTTTACCTGGCGGAATCACTCAACGTTGGGGGTGCGGCACGTATCGGATCTGTCGCATCCACAGCCTGAGCGCCTGCCAGTAAATCGCCATCCAGACCTGTAGAGTCATTACGGGAAAACGCAAAAGGCAGCCGGCGAGCGATCTCGATCGCCACGGCTGCCTTTTCATGTTGAGTGTCGCCGAGAAAAGCAGTCCTTCCTCATTCACGTTTTCAATTCGTACCGAGAGCCGTTCGTCAGGCTGGATGACCTGCCAGCGGTATTCCATCTCCATGTCCATGAATGGAGAGACGTGAAACGCTTTGGCTTCGGACTGCTGATGGATCCCGTTCTCATCCGATTCCCATCGATGAACGTAACAGTGCTGCTCGCCCCAGGGTGTATTGTTGACCTCGGCGACGAGGGCCACCAGATCGTTGTTACCATCGTAGCAATAATAGAAGCTCACGGGATTCATCGCGAAACCGAAGTATCGCAGATGCGTCAGCAACAGGATTTTGCCTTCCGGCCGCAATCCCAGCCGTTCTTCGACGAGGTCCCGAACCGCGTCATCGAGGGGAATTTCCGCGGCACCGAGATGATCGTCTCTGCGGAACGTCGCGACGTTCCATCGGCTAAATGACCAGAGCCAGTAGTCATCGAAAAGCTCCGGCAGTTCCTCCAGATCAATCATCGCCATGAACAGCGAATACCGAAACGAATGTCGGTGGGGACGCAAACGGGCGTGCGAGACCTGTCCCACATAGAGGCAACTCGATCGCGTTCCCGATCGTTTCGCGGCGGACTTCGTCGTCGGCTGCAGAGTCGTGCTCATGCTGTGTTCCATTCCGCAGTGACGCCGAGTTTGCCGCAGACCGCCAGGGCACTGACGACCCCATCTTCATGGAAGCCGTTTCGCCAGTACGCTCCGCAGTACGAGAAGCCTCCTCGATCGATCATCTCCGCGTGTCTCTTTTGGGCCTGATCCCGCCGGACCGTGAAGACGGGGTGATCATAGTGAAACTCACCGCAGATGCGGGAGGGATCAATCAGGTCACTGGAGTTGAGTGTCACGCAGTAGACTTCACGCGACTCGATCGATTGCAGGATATTCATTTGATAGGTCAACGTGGCGATGTCATCGCGATCGGGGTAGAGCGCGTAATTCCAGCTCGCCCACGAACGCCGGTAGCGAGGCAGTACCGAAGTGTCGGTATGCAGAACGGCGACATTGGGTGTGTAGGGAAAGTCTTCCAGAATTTCCCGCTCCGCTGCGTCGGGCTGCTGATGAATCCGTAAAGCGGTATCACTGTGGCAGGCGAAAATGACATGATCGAATGACTGCGTGTCCGTGTGAGTTTGAACCTGAACTCCATCGTCCGTTCGTGCAACACCAGCCACGGGGGTGTTGAGGCGAATCCGATCGGCGAAGCTGGCAGTCATCCGGGCGACGTACTTTCGAGACCCTCCTGTCACGGTCCGCCAGATCGGTCGATCAGACAACTGCACGAGCCCATGGTTCTCGTAGAAGCGGGCGACGAAGCGAAAGGGGAACTCGCCGAACGTTTGCAGATCGCACGACCAGATTGCCGCTCCCATGGGCAACAAATGGTATTTAAGGAACGCGTCGGAGTAGTTCTTCTCGCGGGCGAACTCAAGCACGGTCTGTTCGTCGTCCTCGCCGTGCATCCGCAGATAGGCCGCGGTATCGCGATAGAACCGACTGACGTCCCGCAGCATGCGGTAGAAGCGTGGACGAACAAGATTGCGGCGATCGGAGATCAGTCCGAGCAGGGATTCTCCATTGTATTCGAAGTTGGTTTCGTGACAGCGAACACTGAAACCCATGCGTGTCGGCTGGGTCGGGACGTTGAGTTCTTTGAGCAGGTTTACGAAGTTGGGATAAGTGCGGTCGTTATAAACGATGAAGCCGGTGTCGATCGGAATCGCGCGGTCCTCTTCCACCACCTCGACTGTGTGAGTATGCCCGCCGGGATAGTCGTTGGCTTCGAAGAGCGTGATTTCATGGTGACGGTGCAGCAGGTAAGCGCATGTCAGACCAGAAATACCAGAGCCAATGATCGCGATTCTCAACGCAGAAGTTCCTCAGGAGCACGACGGAATGTCAGAAGCGAATGCACTCTCCAGACGCATTCTAGTCGGGAGTCGGGAAATCACACCGCGGAATTCCGTGCTCTGTTGCTCCAGGGCGAAGGACGTGCGGTTCTGGTCGCGGGCCGGTCGCGCAGGTTGTAAGGATTTCTTCGGTCGAGAATTCGTCACAACCCGATGATTGCGACGCTTTCGATGAAGAATCGCGTCCCCTGTGAAGGCCCGCTTTCGTTAAGCAGTTAAGGAGCCGATACGAAATGTGAGTCATTGTAAGCTGAGGAACGTACCATGCGATCTATCAATAACGCGACGCCATTCATTCGCACTCTGACATTGTCACTCCTGTTGACTCTGTCCGCAGGGAGCGCATTCGCCCAGGCACCGCGGCTGATGCAGCAGGACTTCCAGAAAGCGATGGCGGCGGCTCGCGCAAACAACATTCCCGTGCTGCTGCACTTCTATACCGACTGGTGCGGACCGTGCCGGCGGATGGATCAGACGGTCTTCAGCTCTCCGCAGCTGGAACCGCAGATGGGCGGGAAGATCGTGCTGTTGAAAGTAAACGGAGACCAGGCCGCCGAGCTGGCCCGCAATTATGGGGTCGATTCGTATCCGACCGACGTCTTCATCGATTCCAACGGACGCATGCTGGCGAAACTGGTTGGCATGGCGTCGTTCCAGGAGTTCGTCCGCAGCGGGCTGGAAGTCGCAGACCGATATCAGAAATCACAGGCACTCGTCGAAGCTCGTAAGAACGCTGGAAATGATCCGGCTCCGACCTCGATGTGGAAGATTCATCTCGGCGACGAAGGCGAACTCCCTTCCGCCAGTCCAGTCAGTTCTCAGGAGAAGGTCGACGAACATCCGCAGGAAGCTCTGATTGAAGAGCCCCAGAGCAGCCACGCCGATGAACCGGAAGTCGTCTTCCTCGCGCTCGACGGGTTCTGCGCGGTCAGCCTGCACAGTCGACGAAACTGGGTGCAGGGCAATGCCCGCTGGGCGAGCATCTTCAAGAAGCAGCGCTACCAGTTCGCCGGACAAGCCGAAAAAGAACAATTCGATTCCGATCCGATTCAATTCGCACCGCGCCTGCTCGGCTGCGATCCGGTCATCATCTGGGAAACCGATCGGGCTCTGCCGGGAACAACGGAGTTTGCCGCCTACTACAACGACGAACTTTACCTGTTTACATCCGACGAGAACCGGCGACTGTTCGAGCTCGATCCGGAACGTTACACGAATACGCGACATGTGCTCCGACCGGCCGATGTGGAAGCGACTCTGATTCGGTAGAGTCTCATTCCGATCGCCCGACGGATGGAACAGGGGCGATCGTGGATCGGGATCTGCACAGAACAGGGGGCTGACAAACAGGTTGCGGGCCCCGAGGGGGCGCTCGAAAAATCAGCGTGGTGTTCACAATTCGCAAATGAAGATCCATTGACAGGCTTTGACCTGTGGGCAATACTGGTGGTGTGTGAATGAGTTGTCTCTCGGTTACGAGTTGCCTCTCACACCACGCAAGAGATCGTTACATTCAATTTCTGACGGGTTGCCTTGCTGGGCACCTATCGCTGGCAGACACGATCTTTCACTACAATAAACGTCCTTAATTTATGACGGCGTGTACCGGATTGCCTGAGACAGGATTCCGGATTCGTCCATAAGCTGGAAGGCGTTTACAGGCTGCTGAAGATTGCTTCTCTCTTCAGTTGGATCTCGCAGCCGGTAACCGGTTTCCGTTTCGCGGATTTTCGGTCGTTGCGGAACGACCTGCACCTTACAGACAGTCGGACACTGTAAGAAGTCGCATAACAGTCGAAGAGTCACAAACTGGCGTCGGGAATCGACCAGAAAGGTTTCTCCCGTTACTGATGCGTCAACCCGGTGATGTTCCCGCTTATTCCACTCGGAACCCCGTCATGGGTTTTGAGGGATGAACGCCTCGGGACCGTCTGACTGACTCCCCCTGAGTTTGACGTGAAAATGGAATTTCAACACCAGCGAGAATCGCTTCGGCTGTAATTGGCCGGGCACGTTTCGTGAATTGCTCGTTCCGGCTTGGATTTTGCAGTCCAGGGATTGAGCGCCAGGGAAAGGACTCCAGATCGCAGCTCCGGCGAGTTACTCGCCAGTCTGTTCAAGATCTTCTGAAGTGTTTCGCATGTTGGCGAACGCTTTGAGCCGAAGCCTTTTTCGTCTGCCGGGGACCGGTCTGACGGACGCCTTCGTTTAAGTGAAGGTGCGGTGTCGGCGACTGGGATATTTTCGGGTATCCCCTGGAATGGAACCGGGTTTCCCGGCGTCTCCATTGTCCATTTTTCAATCGCCCGGTGCGGTCGGACTTGTTCCACGCGCCGCCAGATGTTGAGTTCAAAGAAAGCTGAGAACGGACGCAGCGGAAGCCGCAGATTGACTGCCGCTTCTTCTTGCCGCTCGTTCAGATGTTGAGCGGAACGCCCGGATGATCCGCAGGTTCCGCATGGTCTGAAGCCGAGTCGCGTGGCCGATTCGCATCGCTATTTAGGAAAGATTTATGCCCACCGAGAGTTCCAGCAAGTCGAGTCGTGCTCCCCGTTCTACTAAAGGCCGCAAGAAAGCGAAGCCAGAACAGGAAACGTCGGTCGAAAACGCCTCCACAACGACGGTGGAGTCCAGTCGGGATGAAGCCTCAGGCGGACCGGAAGACTTCGGAGTCGGAGTGATTGAGCAGGCCGATGGCCCGAACGATCAGTCTGGCGGTGATAACAACGCCAGCGGTGAAGCCGGCGACGATTCTCCCAAGCGATCCCGTCGTCGACGTCGACGTCGCCCCGGCGGACGCGAAGATGGTTCCTCCGGTGGCAACACCCGCAACAAGAACGCGGGCGGCGGCGGAGGAGGAGACAACAATCGAGGCCGCGGACGCAGTCGCGGTGGTCGCGGGGGACAACGCCAGCAGCCGCCGAATCGACAGAGTGCGAAATCGAATGTCGCTTCGACTGGTCAGCCCGTGAACGAAATTTCGGGCACCATCGAAGGCGTTCTCGAACTGCACCCCAAGGGCTACGGCTTCATGCGGGATGCTTCGGTGAACTACGCCTCCCAGGATTCGGACGCCTTCGTCTCCAGTACCACTGTCGAGAAGTATGGTCTCCGTGAAGGAATTCTCATCAAGGGCGAAGTTGGCCCCGGTTCACGCGGCCAGGGTCCACGGCTGCACGAGATCATCAGCATTGATGGTCGGACGCCAGAAGAATACGCCGAGATTAAGCTCTTCGATTCGCTTACCGCCATCAACCCGTTCGAGCAGATCAAGCTCGAAACCACGCCGGGAATCGTCACGATGCGGGTCATGGACCTGCTCACGCCGATTGGAAAAGGGCAGCGGGCTTTGATTGTCGCCCCGCCTCGAACCGGTAAGACGATGCTTCTGCAGGATATCGCCAACTCGGTCAGTAGCAATCACCCCGAGGTTCACCTCATCGTGCTGCTGATCGATGAGCGACCGGAAGAAGTGACCGAAATGCGTCGGCTGGTGAACGGTGAAGTCATCGCTTCGTCGATGGACCGCGATGTCGAAAGTCACGTTCGCACCAGTCAGCTGATCATCGAACGCGGGAAGCGAATCGCCGAAGCCGGCGGAGATGTCTTTATTCTGCTCGACAGCATCACGCGAACGGCTCGTGCCTTCAACAAATGGGTCGGCAACACTGGTCGGACAATGACCGGTGGTCTCGACGTCAAGGCGATGGACATTCCGAAGAAAATGTTCGGTACCGCTCGCCGCTTCGACGAAGGTGGATCGCTCACCGTGGTCGGAACCGCTCTGATCGATACCGGCAGCCGGATGGACGACGTGATCTTCCAGGAGTTCAAGGGAACCGGCAACATGGAACTGGTCCTCAGTCGCGAACTGGCCGATCGCCGCATCTGGCCAGCCATCGATATCACCCGGTCGGGGACCCGCCGCGAAGAGAAGATTCTCGATCCGAATGTCATGGAAGGGGTCACGGCTCTGCGTCGGGCTCTGATTTCCATGAGTGCGACCGAGGCCATGGAAGAACTGACTCGTCGACTGGCGATGTTCCCGTCGAACAAAGAGTTCCTGGCCAAGATTCGCAGCGTGCTGTAAGCCAGACGCTGCGATAAGAACCATTCGAGGCGGGCAGTTTCTGTCCGCCTCGTTTCGTTTTGTCATGCAAGTTGATCGTGGTTTCCACACAGAGTTCGAAGATGCCTCGACTGTTCACAGCAATCGATTTTCCTGAGGACGTACGAAGGTCCCTCGCCACGGTTGTGCCCGCTGCCTCTCGACAGGTCCGTCCGGTTCCGACGCAGAATCTGCATCTGACGCTGCACTTCCTCGGCGAAGCGGAGGAGTCCGCTGCAGTGGAGTCACTGACCGGGATCGAATCTGGATCGTTTTCCGTCACGCTGGCCGACGCGGGAACTTTTCGGGGACGCGACGGGAAGATCCTCTGGATCGGAGTCGAGAATAGCAGCGAACTGCAGGGCCTTTACTCTGCTGCGGGAGCACGACTTTCGAAGGCCGGGTTTCGTCTGGAGAAACGACCGTATTCTCCACACATCACGGTAGCGAGAACGCGACGGCCGGGTGATAATCGGGCCGTGGAAGAGTTTCTCGATTCGGCCCGGGAACTGCCGCCGCTGGCCGTCCCGGTGTCGGCCCTTCATCTCTATCGCAGCACGCTGACGAGCAGAGGATCGCACTATGAACTCGTCGAATCATTCCCGCTGCCGGTCAGCCGCGAAGATGCGTAGTCTCGCTTTCGTGCTTGCAGCTGTGCTGTGCTCCGCGATATCGGCTTCTGCCCAGACAGGCGCCGAACTGCTGAAAGGAAGCGAGTTCGATCAGCGGCTGCAGGAGTGGACTTCAGTCTCTCTGCTCGAAGATGGCGAAACGGTAGCGCGTCTCAGTCAGAGGCTTGCCGATGTGCGATCGGTGGCCATTCTGCTCGACCGTCGGCTCGATCCTTCGCGGGCTGTATCGCTGACTCCTCCCGTCGCCGGCTCTCTGCAGGAAGTCGTAGATCGCATTGCCGCCGATCAGGGGGCGGTTGTGGAAACGGTCGGCTCGACGGTGCTCGTCATCCCGGAAGATCGAGCCCGACGACTGCGAACATTGATTGCCTTGCGCGAAGCCGAAGTTCGGGCCAGCGCCACGAAGTCAGCGGGAGTGGAGTCGCGTGGCTGGCTCAGTTTTCTGGAACGGCGACGGTTTCAGTGGCCGCTGCTGGCTCAGCCGCGGGAACTGGCGATCGAGTTCGCCCGGCGGTCAGGTCACAAGGTCATCAATCCGGAGGCGATTCCCCATGACCTGTGGAGAGCAGGCACGCTGTCGGATGCCAGCGCGATCGAGGTTCTCTCACTGATTCTGTTCCAGTACGAACTGACGTTCCGCTGGACGGAGCAGGGGGATCTTGAGATCGTTCCCGCTCCTCGGAACGTGGCGGTTACGGAGAGTTACTCGCTCCCTTCGGCTCAGCTGGATGCTATTCGGGATCGCTTTGCCGAAGAGTTTCCGGCGGCGGAATGGGCGGCTCGCGGCAGCCGGCGGATCGAAGCGACCGGCCCGGTGGAACTGCACGATGCCATCCGAGCGTGGCGGGCGGGCGGCCCCGGCAACGCAGCCAATACGCGGGTCGGCTGGAAGCAGCGGCGGTTTACTCTCCGGGTGCAACAGAATCCGCTCGATGAGGTGCTCAAGTATCTCAAGCAGGCGGGAATTCCGCTGGAATTCGATCTGGAGCAGCTGAAAGCACAGGGTGTCGATGTCTCACAGCGAATCAGCTTCGACATCAAGGAAGCCGATGCGGACGAGCTGGCGAAAGCACTTTGCGGACCACAACGGATTCCCTACGAGGTGACTGACGAGGGGATCCAGATCGGACGTCAGGACTGATCGAGTCGCTGCTTGAGGGCGGCCAGTTCCTCTTCGACTTCACTCTGTCGCATCTGGTGAGCGGTGTCGGTCAGTTCATCGAAGCGTGACTCCTCTGACTCCGACAGTCCGTATTCATTCAACTTACGACGGGCTTCGGCCAGTCGGGCTTCGAGCGCCCGATACGTGGTCATCAACGCCTGATAGGTGGAATGAGCGACCGCCACCTGCTGCTGGAGGCCCGCAGTAAGGTCGCTGGCTTCTTTCTTGCGATAGAGCGCCATGCGGGCGGCGTTTTCGTCGTTCCCCTTCAGCAGTCGCAGGGCTTCCGCGTCGAAGTGCTCCACCTGCTGACGCGACTGTTCGAGCTCTGTCTGCAGGCGTTCCTCGTTCTGTCGGGCCGACTGGACCGAGCGCTGGGCTCCGGCCAGGCCGCCTTCCATCTCACGGATAATGTCCTGAAGAGCTTCCTGGGGATTGTCGGCTTCGTTCAGCAGTGCTGTGAGACTGCAGGTTACGATATCGGTCAATCGACTGAAGTAGGGCATACCTTCACCTGTCTGCTCGAAAATCGGTCAAATCACAGCCCGCAGTGTACCGGTTTCCGACGGAGGCCGCATCGCAGCTCCCCGAAAGTTTTCCCGCATCCTCGTGGAACGCGGTCAGTTTTCTTCTGTACAGTGTCCGGAAGGCTGGTGCCTGATAAGATAGCTCCAGACCTCCGGGTGTTGGGGACATGGAACGCTGAAAGGTCCCCTGCCGATCAGAAAATCTTCGCCGCCTGAAGAAAATTTCCCCGGGTTTCCCGTTCAAACCCCTCGCATTTCAGAATACCGCTCATGTCTCGCTTATTTCTCTTCGATGTGGATGGCACGCTCCTGACTTCCGGCCAGGCTGGACAGTCGGCCATGGAGGAAGCGTTGCTGCTGGAATTCGGCAAGTCGATTGACGAGTGCGATATCTCCTACGCCGGCCGCACTGATCGGGCGATCATGACCGATCTGATGGCGTGGCATCACATTGAAAACACGCCGGAGAATTTCCTGCGATTTCAGACGCGCTATTTCGAGTTGCTGCCGAGACATCTTTCGGATGGACGGGGCATTGTGTTGCCCGGCGTCACTTCGGTTCTCGATGCGATCAACGTCGAGTCGAATGACTGGACCGGACTGCTGACCGGGAACTTCGAACACAGCGGCTGGCTCAAGGTTCGTCATTTCGAACTCGATCATCATTTCAGCTTTGGAGCTTTCGGCGATCATCACGTCGATCGCGATGATGTCGCTCGGCTCGCTTCTGAAGCGGGTCTCGAACGTCACGGCGACCGTCTGAAAGAGGTCTGGGTCATCGGCGATACACCGGCTGACGTGAAGTGCGGCCGTGCCATCGGAGCCCGCGTTATGGCGGTGGCCACGGGACATTACAGCGTCGAAGAACTTTCCGCCTGTGAACCCGACGTCGCCGTCGCCGACATGAGCCAGCACGACGAAATCCTGGAAGCACTGCTCGGATAGGGCCGCGAGGGGCTGCTGCCGCGGATGGCATTCCGATCTCAGAATCCGTAGGTCATTGTCTCTTAAACGCTTCGGGTTGGGATTTGGTGAGACCTCGAACGCAAACAGCCGCGACGGTTCAGGTCGCGGCTGTTTGTGGGACGTGTCAGGTGTCGAGGCTTATGCGTGGCAGGACTCGAAGGTGATGTCGAACTTCTTCATCTTCTTGTAGAGAGTCGTTCGGTTCACACCGAGCATGGTGGCCGTCTGCTGACGGTTCCAGCCATTGGCTTCGAGGGCTTCGATCAGGATCTGGCGTTCCGGATTGGCCAGGGCGGATTTCAGCGAGTTGCCGCCGAAGTGAGCCGCCAGCTTTCCGGCGTCAATCTGCTTGTGAATCGTTTCCGGCAGGTCAGCAGCTGTGATCGTTTTGCTGTTGGCGAGCACCACGGCGCGTTCCACAACGTTGACCAGCTCACGCACGTTACCAGGCCACGAGTAACGCTGCAGCAGTTGAATGGCGTGTTCATCGAAGCCCTGAATCGGCTTGCCGATCTGCTCGACGAACTGCTGCAGGTAATGGTCTGCGAGCAGCGGAATGTCGCCGACTCGTTCCCGCAGCGGTGGCTGCGTCAGGGAGATGACGTTGATGCGATAGAACAGGTCCTGACGGAATGTTCCATCGGCAACACGCTCTTCAAGGTTCTCGTTGGTCGCGAGAACCAGCCGGACGTTGACCTTGTGTGTCTTGGTGCCGCCGACCGGTTCGAACTCCCGATCCTGTAACACTCGCAGCAGTTTGACCTGGAGTTGAGGCGACGCAGTCGCGATTTCATCGAGGAAGATGGTGCCACCATCGGCCTGAAGGAACTTCCCCATCTTCTCGTGCGAGGCTCCGGTAAAGGCTCCCTGAACATGGCCGAACAGTTCGCTTTCGAGCAGGGAATCGGGCAGGGCACCGCAGGCGACTTCCACGAACGGCTTGTCGCGGCGGTCGCTGAGCTGATGAATGGCCCGGGCGGTCATCGTCTTACCGGTACCGTTTTCGCCGAGAATCAACACGGTCGTTCGGGTTTCGGCGACGCTTTCGATCAGGTCGAACATCTTCGCCATTTTGTAATCGCGACCGATGACGTTGGCCAGGCCGTATTTCTGATCGAGTTGAGCCTTGAGGTTCTTGTTTTCTTCGACGATCCGCTTCTGGCCGATGGCCCGCTGGATCGACAGATTAAGCTCGTCATCGATGACCGGTTTGGTCAGATAGTCGAAAGCTCCGATACGGATCGCTTCGACCGCACTTTCGATCGTGCCGTAACCGGTCAGCATGATGATCGGCGTTTCCGGCTTGTTCTTCGTGGCCCAGTCGAGCAGATAGAATCCGTCCTGATCTGGGAGATTCACATCGCAGACGACGCCGTCGAATGGGAATTCCTGCATCCGATCGATGGCGGACTGGCAGGTCGCCGCAGTTTCCGTGCGGTAGCCGAGGCGACGCAGGTAGTCGGCCATGGCTTCCAGAATATGACGATCATCATCGACGATGAGCAGGTTACCAAGGGTGTTCTTCATAGTTTCTCTCAGCAGTGTGACTGATGCGTATCGACGGACCGCGACCGGGAGAACCCGGGCACGGGAGAAAGACAGTTACGAATCATCCACGATCCGTCGCTGAGAGCATTGAGAGGTACTCAACGGTAGGACACGCGTTGCCGACCGGCAACAAAATCCCCCGGAATGGATGAGTTTGGTCAACCCCCGGACCCGACGATTCGTTACGACTGATCCAGGTGGACCGGAAGATGAAGCGTGCCCGGAGTTTGGCAAAGATGACATGAAGTCTTCGAGGTGTCCGGAGTGGAGGATCTTTGCCAACTCATACTTCAGCCCACCCCGTTTTTTGAGTAAGATAGACAGTCGGCAGAAACGGCTGCGTGATCGGATCCGAGTTCAGCCGACCTCCAATGAGTCTGTATCTAGAAGCGCATCCACGGGAGAGTTCACGATGATTTCCTTATCCAAAATTCTGGTGGGCGTAGACCTGTCCCACGATGATCGTCTCATCAGTGATGATCTCTCGGTCCAGTGCGAACAGGCCGTTCAGAAGGGGATCAAGCTCGCCGGAGCCTCCGGAGGAGAGCTCACATTCTTCACAGCTCTCGATATCTCCGAGCAGGCGATCCACCTCATCCAGCTCGAAAGTGGCGAGGAGAAGTGCAAGATTCGCATGGAGGCTGAACGCGTGCTCGGAACGCTCGCGGCTCGAGCCCAGGAAGCCGGCGTGAAGACGGTCAATATCGTGGTCGCCTACGGAAACAGTGCCGACACCCTCATTCGCGAGGTTGTCCAGAACAATCATTCGCTGGTCGTGATCGGACGGAAGTCCCGTTCGACGTTCGTGCAGTATCTGTTCGGGCGGACGGCTGTGAAACTGCTGCGGAAGTGTCCGGTGCCGGTTTACGTCGCCAAGCCTGATCCGACCCGTCCGGTCGAAAGTGTGCTCGCCGCAGATGATTTCTCCGAGACCGGAGAAGACGTTCTCAATGTGGCCGTCCAGGTCGCTCGGATGTTCGATCTGCGTCTGCATGTCGTGCATGTGGTCGAATCGGGAGATGATTACAAACTCGCTGGCAGCGGGATTACACTCGAAGATCTCAACAAACTGCACGACGAGCAGACTGAGAGTGCGGAGACGATGCAGGCCGATCGACTGGCTCAGACCGATTTTCGAACCATCGAAGCCGGGGCGATGGTTCACATCGAGAAGGGCACGCCGGAAGTTGTTATTGCGGAAAAACTGCGTGAGCACGAAGTCGATCTGCTGGTCATCGGCACGGTCGGTCGTTCCGGTCTTTCGGCAATGTTCCTGGGGAATACGGCCGAACGTCTGCTGAACGAACTCGACTGCTCTCTGCTGGCGGTGAAGCCGCGGAACTTCGGCAGCCCTATCAAGGCTTGAGAATGAACAATAAGATCGGGATCTTCTTTGTGAAGGTTCCGGTCTTCTGTTGTTTCTGGACCAGGACAGCCTGCCGCACATCGGCCGCTGCGCCTTCGAAGAGTTCTCCAGCGTGCCCCGCCTGCTTGACAAGCGATCTCAATCGGGGGACGATCGGTCTCATTGATCCACACATGCTGGCGCAAGAAACTGTCTGTCCTTGTCCAGAACCGCTCCGGTCTGCATGTTCTTCCCTGTCTGAAAGTCTGCGATCTTGGACGCCGTGACCCTCGTCTCCTTTCTGTTCTTCACCGGTCTGGTTGGTCTACTGACGTGGTGGATCACGCGAAAAGATGATCATGGCACCAGTCAGGGATATTTCCTGGCGGGCCGCACGCTTACCTTTCCGTTGATTGCCGGATCGTTGCTGTTGACCAACCTCTCGACCGAACAGATGGTCGGCCTGAATGGCGACGCCTTCTCGTTCGGCCTGTGTGTGATGGTCTGGGAAGTGGTCTGCGTGGTCGCACTGGTCTTTATGGCGTGGTTCTTCCTGCCGCGATTCCTCAAGAGTGGCGTCGCGACCGTGCCGGAGTACCTGGAGATCCGCTTCGATCATCAGACGCAGGTAATCACCAACATCATCTTCCTGCTGGCTTATGTCGGCATTCTGCTGCCCATCATTCTCTACACCGGGGCGGAAGGGATGATCGGCATCCTCGATGTCACGGGCATGGTCGGTGGTCTGGCCGAAAGCATGAATGTCGACCCGCATACCCTGGCGCTGTGGCTCGTGGTGTGGATCGTCGGCATTATCGGGTCGATTTACGCCCTGTTCGGCGGTCTGCGAACGGTGGCGGTGTCCGATACGATTAATGCGATCGGCCTGTTTGTCGGCGGATTCATGATCACCTATTTCGCACTCACGGTGCTGGGCGGACCGACCGGATTTTCTGGCGGCTACGACATTCTCATCGAAGATCAGAAGGAGCGTTTCAACTCCGTCGGCGGTGCGGATTCGAACGTCCCCTTCGGAACGATCTTTTCCGGGATCTTCCTGCTCAATCTGTTCTACTGGACGACCAATCAGCAGATCATCCAGCGTACGTTCGGAGCCAGCAGTCTGGCCGAAGGGCAGAAGGGGGTCCTGTTGACCGGGGCGCTCAAACTGCTGGGGCCACTCTATCTGGTCCTGCCCGGGATGATCGCTTTCACCATGTACAACAAGGGGCTGATCGAGTTTCCGGGCGGCGAACCGGTGCCGAATCAGGCGTATGGCTTGCTCGTGCAGCGGGTACTTCCGGGGCCACTGACGGGCTTCTTCGCCGCTGCTTTGATCGGGGCGATTCTTTCGAGTTTTAACTCGGCTCTAAACAGCTCCTGCACGCTCTTCAGTCTTGGCCTTTATAAAGACGTCCTGCAAAAGGACGCCACCGAGCATCAGATCGTCCGCAGCGGGAAGGTTTTCGGCTGGATCGTGGCTGTGGTCGCGATGTTCATCGCTCCGCTGCTGGCCAATCAGACGAGCATCTTCGGCTATCTGCAGGCAATGAATGGGATTTACTTCATTCCGATCTTCGCCGTCGTTCTGGTCGGGATGGTGACGCGACGCGTGCCTTCTGTCGCCGCCAAGATCGCTCTCGTCGTCGGGTTTATCGTGCTCGTCTGCGGCAACTTCGTGCCGCCCTTCACAACAATCGTCGCTTCAATGCACAACTTCCAGTTTCTGGGGGTCGTCTTCGCCTGGCTGGTGGTGCTGATGCTCATCATCGGGGAGCTGCGTCCCCGGGCCGAAGAGTTCGTGCAGGAAGACGTGGGAGCGGTCGACATGACGCCGTGGGGGCTGGCGAAACCGGTCGGTCTGCTGCTGATCGCGATCGTCTTTACGATCTACATCTCGTTCGCTGACTTCAGCGTGCTGGCGACTTCGAGCTGAGAATTGATTTCCTGCAGAGGATCCGAGACATCTTTGAGGGAGTTCCGCTGATGAAACCATTTCTGTTGTGTGCGGCTGCCGTTCTGGTGGCGATTTCGGGAGTTCCGGTCATGGGAGCCGAAGCGGTGAACGTCGATGACTTCGATTCGATCAAACTCTATACGCTGAAGAACAGGAACGGCGTGGAAGTGAAGGTCACCAACTACGGGGCAATCATCACTGCGATTGTCGTGCCAGACAAAAACGGCAACATGGCTGACATCGCCCTCGGCTACAACCGCGTCGAAGACTACATGAATGCGGTCGACAAGCCGTACTTCGGGGCGATTGTCGGACGCTACGGGAATCGCATCGCCAAAGGCCAGTTCACGATTGATGGCGAGACCTATCAGCTGGCCGTTAATAATGGCGAGAATCATCTGCACGGCGGCATCATCGGCTTTGATAAAGTCGTCTGGAACGCTCGTCCGGTGGAAGGCAACACGTCGACCGGTCTCGAACTCACCTATCTGGCGAAAGACGGCGAGGAAGGCTATCCCGGCAATCTCAATGTGACCGTGACCTACACGTTGAACGACGAGAACGAGCTCCAGGTTGATTACCACGCGACGACTGACAAAGCGACGCACGTCAATCTGACTCAGCACACCTATTTCAACCTCAAGGGCGAAGGCGAAGGAGACATCCTCGGGCACGAGTTGATGCTCAACGCTCCGAAGTTCACGCCGGTCGACTCCGGTCTCATCCCGACAGGGGAACGAAAGTCGGTCGAAGGAACGCCCTTTGATTTCCGGAAAGCCAAGCCGATCGGACGGGACATCGAGGAAGATAATCAGCAGCTCTCCTACGGCGGCGGCTACGACCATAACTGGGTCCTCGCCAAGCCGTCTCCGAAGCAGCAGATGGCTCTCGCTGCCCGGGTCCACGAGCCGACTACCGGACGTGTCCTGGAAATCGAAACCACCGAGCCGGGGATTCAGTTCTATTGCGGAAATTTCCTCGACGGGCGGTTGAAGGGCAAATCGGGCAAGCCCTACGTTCATCGTGGCGGGTTCTGTCTGGAGACGCAGCACTATCCGGACAGTCCAAACCAGAAGAACTTTCCGTCGACCCTTCTCCAGCCGGGCGAAGAATATGAAACGTCCACGATCTTTCGGTTTTCCGTGAAGGATTAATCCCTGGAAATCCTGCCTCTCCGGCGAGGATGTGTTTTTGCGTACACTTTCCTTCGGCAGGAAGACGTCCAGCGAGGGGCTGACCGCTGTGACGGGCTGCGCGATTGTTGCGGTCCGTCGGGCTGAAATCCTCATAATTTGAGCTCGGATGGAAACGAACGCCTTGCAAACTCGGGCGGCATCGCGTCTGCTGCCATTTGACTCTGAATCGGTTTTGGTCCACAATACGGGATCGATCCCCCCAGGTCCTCCGGCTTTTTTTCCGATCCCCGAATCGAACATACTCGAGTCGGCGGCATTCAAGAAGGACACCGTCCGCCCGGACGTGGTGTCCTCTTGGCGTTCAAGTTTGGTAGCGAAATCAGTTTATGAGTGAAGATTCGAATCAGCGGGTTGCCATCACCGGTATGGGGATGGTCAGTGCGTGTGGCAACGGCATTGACGCCTTCGAGAAGTCTCTGCTTGAAGGACGGTCGGGAATCAGTGCCATCGATCTGTTCCCCGGCGTGACACCTCCGGGGCATATCGGCGCGCAGTGTCGCGACTTCAACGACAGCTCAATCAAAAAAGAATACCTGAAGCCACAGCGAAAGAGCATCAAGGTGATGTGTCGGGACATCCAGCTGGGTGTCGCATCGGCCAACCTGGCGCTGGAGCATTCGGGGCTCGGCATTAAAGAAGAAGAAGATCCTCGTCTCGGCGTCGAATTCGGGGCCGATCTGATGCTCTCCCCGCCGGACGTGCTGTTCGGAGCTGTCGCCGCCTCCCGCAACGAACAGGGAATGCCGACCGATACCCAATGGGGAGAAAAGGGCCTGGCTCAGATGGAGCCGCTCTGGCTGCTCAAGTATCTGCCGAACATGCCGGCCTGTCATATCAGCATTTACGCCAAAGCCTGCGGGCCGAGTAACTCGCTGACCCTCGAAGATGCCAACGGCAACCTGACGCTCGGGGAATCTCTCCGCATCATGCGTCGCGGTCAAGCCGATACGATGATCGCCGGAACGACCGGAGCTCGGCTGCACGTCATCAAGTCGATCAATCTCACCAGCCTCAAGGAAGTGGCCGAGCCGAACGGACAGGCTCCCGAAGAGGTGCTCAAGCCGTTCGACAAGAACCGGTCGGGTGAAGTCCTCGGCGAAGGCGCCTGTGCCTTCATCCTGGAACGGGAAGACAAGGCGAAAGAACGGAACGCGACCATCTTCGCCTACGTTCTGGGAATCGGAAGTTCTTGCGTGCGGCATCCTAAAACGGGACCCGATCCGAAGCAGGCGATGGTCAACGCGATTCGAGCCGCCCTGCGGAGTGCCGACGTGACGATCGACCAGATCGGTCATATCAACGCGCACGGCAGCGGATCGCAAACGATGGACGCTGCCGAAGCGGCGGCGATTCTCGAAGTCTTCGGCGATCGAGGACGGGAAATTCCCGTGACCGCGCTTAAGCCGTTCTTCGGAAACTGCGGCTCGGGTTCAGGCACGCTGGAAATTGCCGGCTCAATCCTGGGGCTGCGACATGGCGTCGTCTTCCCGACGCTGAACTACGCGACGCCCGATCCAGAATGTCCGCTGAATATCGTGCATGGCGAGCCTCTCAAGACGGACAACAAGATCTTCCTCAACATCAACGTCACTCGGGCCGGCCAGGCCAGTGCGCTCCTGGTTGAGGGTGCCTGAGAAACGTTCCAGACGGAAACGAATTGAAATCGGAAGCCTCTGCAGTTTCATCGACTGCAGAGGCTTTTTCTTTGGGGCCAGGTGAGTTCGCATGGAGGAATCTTGATGGATTCCCGGCTACAATCCGCGTTCACTGATTGACCGTTCGACTTCTGTGGAGGATTCCCGATGCGATATTTCGCAATTTTCGCGGCTCTGATGAGTCTGATTCTCACGAACACAGCCGCTGCGGCGGCTCCGAATTTCGTCGTGGTGTTCTGCGACGACCTCGGCTATGGCGATCTGTCCTGCTACGGGCATCCTTCCATCGAGACGCCGAATCTCGACCGGATGGCCGAAGAAGGACAGCGGTGGACCAACTTCTATGTCGGAGCCAGTGTCTGCACGCCGAGTCGGGCGGCTCTGCTGACCGGGCGGCTGCCCGTTCGCAATGGAATGATGTCGGCAAAGCGGCGCGTGCTGTTCCCGAATTCCAACGGAGGTCTGCCCGAGTCTGAAACGACAATCGCCGAATATCTCAGGCAGAAAAACTACGCCACGGCAGCTATCGGCAAATGGCATCTCGGCCATCTGCCGGAGTTTCTGCCCACCAGGCACGGATTCGACACCTACTGGGGGATCCCGTACTCCAACGACATGGATGCGTTGAAAGGTCATCCGAACTATCGCCAGCAGTCACACGTTTCGGCGACCTACATGCCGTCCATCGAACAGTACAACGTTCCGATCATTCACGATGACGAAGAAGTCGAACGCCCGGCCGATCAAACCACCATCACCCGGCGGTACACCGACAGGACGATCGATTTCATTCACGAGCATCAGAAACAGCCGTTCTTCGTTTATCTGGCTCACAACCTGCCCCACATTCCGCTGTTCGCCAGCGAGGAGTTCTACGGATCGAGCGCCCGTGGAATCTATGGGGATGTCCTGGCCGAGATCGATCATGGTGTCGGGCGGATTCTCGATACGCTGGAAGAACTCAAGCTTGAGCAGAACACGATCGTGGTCTTCACTTCGGACAACGGTCCCTGGTTGCCATTTCAGGCTCATGGCGGATCAGCCGGGCTGCTGCGTGAAGGAAAGGGCTCGACCTTTGAAGGTGGAATGCGTGTTCCGGGGATCTTCTGGGGACCTGGGATCGTGGAGTCGGGGACGAAACACGAACTCGGGGCGACGATGGATCTCTTACCGACGTTCTGTTCACTCGCCGGCATCGATGTGGATTCCGGTTCCATGGATGGTTACGACCTGTCCTCTGTGCTGACGGGCAAGTCGAAGGAATCACCTCGCGATCGGATCTTCTATTGGCGCGAAGAAAAGCTTTACGCCGTCCGTCAGGGGCCGTGGAAAGCCCACTTCATTACGGAAGGCTGTTACGGAATTGGACCGAAGCGGGAGGAGCATGAAACTCCCGAGCTGTATCATCTGGAGCACGACCCTTCCGAGAAGTACAACATCGCCGAACGTCATCCGGAGGTCGTTGATGACCTGCTGCGTTTTGCCGAAGAACATCGCCGCTCCGTGAAACCGGTGACGAATCAGCTCGAACGCTGATCCCACCCACAGAAATTGCAGTTCGCAGTTCGCAGCAAAACCTCCTAACCCGAAACGTCAGTGAGGGCCCCGCAACACCCGCGCAGGGAGCCATGCCCACGCTCGCGTGGGCATGGCTCTTCATTTTCATTCAGTCTGCAACGAGCGAGGCTTTATCCCGACATCGAACACCCAATGTGCTGGGATTCGCCTGCGGGTTATCACAGATTACACCACTGGAGTAGACGCGGCAGCGCGCAAAAAAGAAGCCAGCCAGAGAGACGAGAGAACTGGCTGGCTTCTCCATCCTAGTTTCCTAAGACCTCAGTCCTTGCGAGCTGCGATCTCTTTGAACGCCGGGGCTTCTGTAAAGTCGAACTCATCGTCGGAGTTCCACGGGCCACGCTGGTCTTTGCCTGCATCGCCGTCGCCGGTCGAATCGTTGTAGAACGGTCGCACAAAGTCGTCGACCACTTCCATCTCGCCGATTTCGAGCGGCCCTTTGTCCATCGTTTCGAGCGCGATCCCGAACGATTTCATATGGGCGATCTCGCGAGCCATCAGGAATTTCAACGCCTCGACGGTTCCCGCATCGCAGGTGAAGTTGATGAGTCGCTCATACGTGATCTTCGCGCGGGCTTCTGCAGCGATATTGCTCCGCAAATCGACTTCGAGTTGCCCGGAAATCTTCAGGTAGTCTGCCGTCCAGGGATTTCCCTGCGAGTTGTTCAGGGAAACTCCGCCCCCGCCGATCACCGCGATCAGCGGATTCGCTTCCGCGGCCTCCGCGTCTTTCTTGGTGGGCTTGAGATGCAGTCGGGCCAACGTGCCGATCACTTCGAGGTGACTCAGCTCTTCGGTCCCGATATCCATCAGCAGGTCTTTGCGAGCGGGATCGTCGCAGTTGAGCCCCTGAATCGAATACTGCATCGCTGCAGCCAGCTCGCCATTGGCTCCGCCAAACTGCTCCAGCAGCATATTTCCAAAGTTCGGATCGGGTTCATCGACGCGAACTGTATACATCAGCTTTTTCACATGGTGATACATTCAATCCTCCTGCGTTGTGAGATGAGAATGAATGGTCACCTTCGCAACTGATATGCCAGAGTCTTCCGCGAGAAGCCAATCGATTCGCTTCAATCGCGAGAATCGTCATTATTTGTTGGGCGGAAGTGGAATCGCGGCAGCGCGAATTTTTCGATTGAATGGGAGAATTTCCGGATGGATGCGAGCGTTCTCCGACCATGATGAAGCCGAAGCCGTCGCGATTTCGACCTGCGTTCAGACGGCAAGCCGCCTGCGAGGTCAGCGATCCCACGATTCCAGCACGCGGCTGTAGGCTCCAAAAGCGCCTTCGCTGAAGAGCACGCAGCGGACGTTTTCCGGAGCCCGCTGAGATTCCAGGAACAGCCGGATCTCGTCCAGCGCCGCTTCCGTCGCCAGGTCGAGCGGATAGCCGTAGACGCCGGTCGAGATGGCGGGAAAGGCGATGCTGCGGCACTCGTGTTCCACCGCGAGTTCCAGGCAGGATCGATACGCCGATCGCAACAGATCGGGCTCGCCGGATCGTCCTCCCTGCCAGATCGGACCGACGGTGTGGAAGATATAGCGAGCCGCAAGCTGTCCGCCGTCCGTCACGACGGCTCCGCCCGTCGGGCATCCGTCGGGGTAATGTTCGCGAGTTTGTCGCATGATACTCGGCCCGGCGGCTCGATGAATAGCTCCGTCCACGCCCCCTCCGCCGGCCAGCTGGGAGTTAGCCGCATTCACGATGGCATCAGTCTGTTCAGACGTAATATCTCCGACGGTCAGTTCGACGACACATGATCCGACAAGACGCTTCATTGGAGATGATCCCGTTCACAAAACCCAGGCAGACTGGAAAGACGCTCCGATGTTCACTGTAGTTGGCGCTCGGGGCGGAGGAAAGACCGGGAGTAGGATCAGCATTTCTGCATATCTGCGAGACTCGGATTCCAGCCGGGCCGATGGTTGGAACCGCTCCCCGAAACACTTAGAATCCGCGAAAATGATCGGTTTGCGGTGAACCCTTATTGGACATTTCACGACCAACTCAGGTGAAGCGATATGGCGAAGAAAACAATCGAAGATGTGGACGTTTCCGGTAAGTCTGTCCTGATGCGGGTCGATTTCAACGTGCCGCTGGATGACAACGGAGAAATCACCGATGACCGCCGCGTCGTGATGGCCCTTGATTCAATCAAATCGGTTGTCGATCGCAACGGCAAGCTGATTCTGGTCAGTCACCTCGGACGTCCAGCCGGCGATGGTTCGGCTGACGATCAGAAATACAGCCTGAAGCCGACCGCTGCCCGTCTTTCCGAGCTGCTTGGCAAGCCGGTCGCTTTTGCGACTGATACTGTCGGCAGCGATGCCGATGCGAAGGTGGCTGCGATGAAAGACGGCGATGTGCTCATCCTCGAGAACCTGCGTTTCAACAAGGGCGAGAAAAAGGGCGATGCCGAGTTCGCCGGCAAGCTGGCCGGTTACGCCGATGTCTACGTGAACGATGCCTTCGGGACCTGTCATCGGGAAGATGCATCGATGGTCGCCGTGCCCAAAGCCATGGGCGACAAGCCGAAGGTTTCCGGATTCCTCGTCGCACGCGAGATTCAGTATCTGACCGATACGATCAGCAGCCCGGACCGCCCGTTCGTGGCCATTCTCGGGGGAGCCAAGGTTTCCGACAAGATCAAGGTCATCGACAATCTGCTCTCGATCTGCGACAAGGTCCTGATCGGTGGAGCCATGGCTTACACGTTCAGTCTGGCGAAGGGTGGCAAAGTTGGTAAGAGTCTGGTCGAGAAGGACAAGGTCGATCTGGCGAAACAGCTGATGGAGAAGGGGGGCGACAAGCTCATGCTTCCCGTCGATACCCACTGTGGCGACGATTTCAGTAGCAGCTGCAACAAGAAGGTCGTGGCGGCTGGTCAGATTCCCGACGAATTCGAAGGTCTCGATATCGGACCGGAAACCGCAAAGCTGTATGCCGACACTGTGCGATCGGCCAAGACTGTGGTCTGGAACGGTCCGATGGGGGTCTTTGAAATGGCTCCGTTCGATGAAGGCACCAAGGCCGTTGCACAGGCAATTGCCGACAGCGATGCCGTCAGCATTATCGGAGGTGGCGACAGTGCCGCCGCTATCCAGCAACTCGGCTTCGCTGACCAGGTGTCGCACGTGAGCACGGGTGGGGGAGCTTCGCTGGCCATGCTCGAAGGGCAGAAGTTCGTAGCGGTCGATCTGCTCGACGAGAAGTAAACTCCTATTTCTGCGGAGAGTTGCGGACTTGCTTAACTGCTGGGGTCAAGGGGTGGAGATTCCACCCCGGCAGACTGGGGAATCGGTCCGTTTATGGTTTGGCCAATTTTTCGTGAGCCAATTCGGTTAACAGTTGACAAACCGGTACGGGAGATTGAACATAGACGGTGCATACCTGAGATAATCATTTCCCTAATCGTACATGGATGACGTCCCGTCGATCTTCATTGATTTCAGCAGCATTCTGCGACTGAAGAAGCCCTGTTCACAATCCCTCACCAGAAGTTGCCTGCGGTCTCATCATCCGATCGAAGCGTGATTTCCCAGATCCGTCTTTCCTCACAGCAGGTCCCATTGACGTTCTAGAATCTCGTTCCGGCATTTGTGGCGATCGAATTCTCTGAAGTCTGTTGATTATGTCGCCTTCTGAGAACCGTTTCGCTGTGCTGGGGTTGATTGGAGGAGTCGGTTCGGGAAAAAGCACTTTATCCCGCTGGCTGGCCGAACGATTGCCGGTCACGCGGATTGATGGTGACGAACTCGGACATCGGGCCCTGAAGGTTAATCCGGTTCGAACGGAACTTGTGGGTCGATTTGGAGCGGGAATCCTTAATCCCGATGGAGAAATACACCGTGCCGCCCTGGGGCGGTTGGTGTGGGGAGAAGATCAGACGGCGATTGAGAATCGACGGGTTCTCGAATCGATCGTGCATCCCGAAATTCGACGCATGATGGATTCTCAAGTCGAGGCGGCTCGAAATTCGAGACAACTCGGCATTATTCTCGATGCCGCGGTCATGCTCGAATCGGGCTGGGCCGGAATTTGTGACAAAATTGTGTTCATTGAAACTCCTGAACAGAATCGCCGCAATTATGTGGTGCAGGGGCGGGGATGGACCGAAGATCAATGGAAACAGCGTGAACGGAGCCAGTGGAGCCTGGCCGAAAAACGAAAACGTGCAGACGCTGTGATTGATAATTCAGGAACGCTGGAAGCCGCAGGGACGCAGCTTCAGAACTACGTTGAACAGACTTTCGGCTGGCGGCAGGAATGATTTCTGCGGAATGCGGTCGAAGATGTTCGCTGTCGTATTCAGGTTTCGACGCTCACTAATCATTTCAGGAAACCTCCTCTTCCGAAACTCCCTCGTCCCCAGCTCCTTCGAGCACTCTTCCTTTCTGGAACGCAGCTATGGCTACTGAAACCAAGAATCAAGGTTCGACCAGTCGATCCTCCTCCCGTTCAAAATCTGCTTCTGTCGATGCCGATCCGGCTCTGGAAGCCCTCGATACCCACGACGTCAATATCGCCGAGCTGCAGCGGCTCACCATGAAAGAGCTGCTCGATCTGGCCCGCACGGAGAAACTGACCGACTATACCGGTCTGAAGAAGCAGGATCTGATTTTCAAGATCCTCAAAGAACGCACCAAGATGAATGGGCTGATGTTCGGCGAGGGAACGCTGGAGATCCTCCCGGACGGCTTCGGTTTCCTCCGCAGTCCCGATTATCATTATCTGCCCTGTCCGGACGACATTTACGTCTCGCCGAGCCAGATTCGCCGCTTCGGTCTCCGCAACGGAGCGACTGTCGCCGGCCAGATTCGTCCGCCGAAAGAGAACGAGCGGTATTTCGCCCTGCTCCGCGTGGAAGCGATCAACGGCGAGGATCCGAATCTGCTCTCCGAGAAGGTCTTCTTCGACGATCTCACGCCACTGCACCCGGAAAAACGTCTGCGTTTGGCAGCTGATCCGGAAGACCTGAGCTCCCGCATCGTCGATATCGTCGCCCCGATCGGTATGGGACAGCGTGGTCTGATCGTGTCGCCTCCGCGAGCCGGTAAGACGGTGCTGCTGCAGAACCTCGCCAAATCGGTGATCCGCAACCATCCCGACGCTTATGTCATCATGCTGTTGATCGACGAGCGTCCGGAAGAAGTGACCGACATGGAGCGGCAGGTCAAAGGTCCTCAGTGCGAAGTCATCAGCAGTACGTTCGACGAGCCGCCGAGCCGCCATATTCAGGTCTCGGAAATGGTCATCGAAAAAGCGAAACGGATGGTCGAGTACGGACAGGATGTGATTATCTTCCTCGACTCGATTACCCGTCTGGCCCGGGCCTGGAACACCGAAGTGCCTCACTCCGGCAAAATCCTGACCGGGGGTGTCGATGCCAACGCTCTGCAACATCCCAAGCGATTCTTCGGAGCCGCCCGGAATGTGGAAGAGGGGGGCAGCCTGACGATCATCTCCACCGCTCTGGTCGATACCGGCAGTAAAATGGACGACGTGATCTTCGAAGAGTTCAAGGGAACCGGTAACACCGAATTGCATCTGGACCGCCGGATGGTCGAAAAGCGAATCTGGCCGGCCATCGACGTGAACAAGTCGGGTACCCGACGCGAAGAGCTCCTGATGGACGAAGAAGAACTTCGTCGCGTCTGGATTCTGCGACGTGTCCTCAACGACATGAACCCGGTCGAAGCGATGGAACTGCTGGTCAACCGTATGCGACGGACAAAGACCAACGAAGAATTCCTGATGAGCATGAACCTGAATTAACGGTCGCTCGTTTGATGGCCAGACAGAACGGCCCGGGCGTGACTGTCCGGGAGCCGCAGCCTCTGGCGACTTGTCTTCATCGCTCCTGAACGGCGTTCCGTCGGATTACCACACAGGAATGTCTGTGCCAGCCCCGCCGGAATGACGTGCTCACTCTCACTGACAACACAAGAACGACATCATGACGCAGACGATTTCTGGACAACTCCTTTCTGATTCCGGCGAATTCGCCATCGTGGTCGCCCGCTGGAACGAACTGGTGACCGGCCGGCTGCTGACTGCGGCGATCGATACCTTTCGCCGGCACGGAGTTGCTGAAGATCGAGTGACTGTCATTCATGTCCCAGGCTCTTTCGAGATTCCTCTGGCCGCGGAAACCGCTGCCGCTTCGGGAAAATATGCAGCCGTCTGCTGTCTCGGGGCCGTGGTCCAGGGCGAGACGCAGCATCACGATTACATCAACCACGCGGTGGCTCAGGGATTGATGAACGCGATGCAGCGAACCGGAGTTCCCATTGCCTTCGGCATCCTGACGTGTGAAAATCTCGATCAGGCACTGAATCGCGCGGGCGGCAAGGCGGGCAATAAGGGTGAAGAAGCCGCACTGGCGGCGATCGAAATGACCAGCCTCCTCGGCAAACTGCCTCGCAAGAAGAAGTAGGGCAGGCTTCGGCCTCCCATGAGATACCTCTGGATCGCGTGGCCAGGTGAAGCGGCTGAATAGTTAAGAGAATGCCGGAACTTCGAGTGCTATTCTTCGAAGCGAAGAGAGGCAGGCAATAGCCTGCCCTGCGGTTTCAGGCACCACTTTCCCAAGGGGACCGCTGCTGGCTCGCCCGGCAGTGCATTTTTCAGACGACGAACGCCGTCTTGATCGACGGCTCAACGAAACAAACGAATGTCCAAACGCTCTAAAGCTCGTGAACTGGCTCTGCAGATGCTCTTCCTCGTCGATATGAATCCCGACGTGGACGGCAAGACCGTGCTGGAAATGATCCAGGAACGCATTGAAGACCAGGAAGCCTCCCGCTTCAGCTGGCAGTTGTTCTCCGGCACGATGGAACGCCGCGATCAGATTGACGCAGCGATCTCTGCTGTCGCCAAGAACTGGACGCTCAAACGCATGGCCGCGACCGATCGCAACCTGCTCCGCCTCGGCTGCTTCGAACTGCAGCACTTCGACACCCCGCCGACCGTGGTCATCAACGAAGCAATCGACCTGGCCAAAAAATTCGGAGCCGAGAACTCCTCCTCGTTTGTGAACGGGATTCTCGATCAGTTGAAGCCCCGCGAGTAAAGCGCCCGAAGCGGCGGCGTCTTGCCGCCGAAAGAGCGAGGCAGTTATTGCGGCCTGATCATTTCGTGCGACGCGAGCATCCGGTCGAAACACTCGCATCGCGGCCCTGTATTGGCAACGTCCATTCGACGGCAGGATGCCGCCGCTATGGGCTTCGTCTCTCCCAGGCCTGCAGGCCTCAACCTCAACCCGAAACGTCAATGAGGTCCCTTTGACGCATGTCCTCACTGACGTTTCGGGTTAAGTAGCGGAGCGCCCGCGCCGCTCGTTCCTGAAGGAATTCACGGAAGACTCTCGCGATTTCTCCCTATTTGCCTATAACGGAACAGGCGAGATTTGCACCAAAGGAGAAGCGATGTCGACGACGAAGTATCAGAAGGGACAGAACGTCCGATGGAAGTGGGGCAATGGCTGGGGGCACGGCAAGGTGCAGGACCACTTCACCGAGAAAGTGACGCGGCAGATCAAGAACAACGACGTGACCCGCGATGCCAGCGATGACAACCCGGCTTACCTGATCGAGCAGGAGGACGGCGACCGCGTTCTCAAATCGCACTCCGAAATCGAGGCCGATTCCTGATGGGGAGTCAGGTGATTGCCGACGAGCGGGTTCAGCTGCTCAATGACAAAGAAACGGCTGACGGCCAGTATGTTCTCTACTGGATGCAGCAGTCGCAGCGGGCGCTGGACAATCATGCTCTGGAGTTCGCGGTGCAGCGGGCCAACGCTCTCGAAGCTCCGTTGCTGGTCGCCTTCGGTCTGACCGACAACTACCCGGAAGCCAATCTCCGGCACTACACCTTCATGGTGGAGGGGCTGGTTGAAACCGCTGAGCAACTGAAACGCCGCAAAATTGGCTTCGTGCTTCGCTTCGGAGCTCCGCAGGAAGTGGCGGCGAAGCTGGCTCAGGACGCCTGCGAAGTTGTCTGCGATCGCGGCTATCTGCGACATCAACGGCAGTGGAGAGACCATGTCGCAAAGAGATCGCCGTGCAAGGTCTGGCAGGTTGAGAGCGATCTGATCGTGCCGATTGAAACCACGTCGGGCAAAGCCGAATACGCCGCCCGCACCATCCGCGGAAAGATCAACAAGGCGGCCGAGAATTTCTACGAAGAACTCCGCACGACCAGCCTTGATCAGGACTCGACGAACCTGTCTGTGGCCGGGGAAGAGCACGACAGTGTTGCGGCGGTGCTCAACCAGTTGAAGCTGGACGAATCGGTCGGCTCAGTCTCTCATCACTTCAAAGGCGGGACGAACGAAGCGACCACGCTGCTGAAGCGGTTCGTCGATGGCAGGCTCAAAGTCTACAACAGCGACCGAACCAACGTCCCCGATCCGCCCGTTTCGTACCTGAGTCCGTACCTGCACTTCGGCCAGATCTCCCCGCTCACGATTGCTCTGGCGGTGCGCGAGAAAAAGGCACCTGCCGAGGACCGCGATTCGTTTCTCGAAGAACTGCTGGTGAGGCGGGAGCTGGCTCACAACTTCTGCTACTACACGCCGAACTATGATTCGTTCACCTGCATTCCCGACTGGGCCCGGAAGTCACTCGAAAAGCATCGTGACGACGAACGGCCGCATCGGTACACCGCCAGCGAACTCGAAGCCGCTGAGACACACGACACGGCCTGGAACGCGGCCATGACCGAAATGAAACTCCGCGGCTACCTGCACAACCACATGCGGATGTACTGGGGCAAAAAGATCCTCGAATGGAGCAACACGCCCGAGTACGCCCACAAGGTGGCGCTGGAGTTGAACAACAAGTACTTTCTCGACGGCCGCGACGCGAACTCGTTCACCAACGTCGCCTGGCTCTTCGGCATCCACGATCGAGCCTTCGGCGAACGCGACATCTTCGGCAAGGTCCGCTACATGGCGGCTTCCGGCCTGAAACGCAAGTTCGACATCGAGAAATACATCCGCCAGATCGAACGCCTGAAGCGCAAAGAACAGAGCGACGAGTGAGACGCTGAGTAAGGTTCGAGTCAACCACAGAGACAAAGAGGTCACAGAGAGTCGGGTCAATGCCCCGGTGCTTCTGAAACCTCAATGCTTCTCCACTCAAGCGCCGCCTAGTCCACCTTGGTGGATTTCTCTCCGGCTTCGATCTTCATTCCGGCGGCCCAGTGGATGCCGTTCTTCAGGAGCTTGATGAAGGTCGGGTGCTTGAAGTCGTCGACGTTGCCGAGCGATGTGTAGAACGACCGGCCGCCGTCTGCTCGTTTGAAGGTCCAGGCGACCGGTTCTTCCGGATGGCCTTCGATTTCAGCGTACATCAGCGGAGTGGTGCCCGGCTCAAGCGGCATCACCTTGTAGAGCGACCAGCCCTGTGGGAATCTCTTACTGCGATCGATCCCTTTCAGGATCGGCGACTTCACGTCCTCGTCAACGCGAACAGTCGACTTCAAATCGTTCTTGTAGTGGTTGTGGTAGTTGCCGCCAAAAACTTCCTGATCCCAGCGCTCCCAGTCGGCATAGCCTTCCGGGGGTGGCTGCTTGATGTAGAAGGCATGGCTGGCGGTGCGGATGCCGACAATCGGTTTTCCGCTGGCGACGTAGTCGCGAACGATCTGCATATCGGCTTTCGGCAGGACCCGTCGACGGACAGAGAAAAGAGCGATGTCGGCGTCCTGAAGCTGCTCGATGCCCGGGATCAGATTCCGATCGTCATCGGCGGCGAACGCGAAGCTGACGCGGAAGTCGTCGCTGAGATGCTTCTCGGCAAACGGCGGCAGCGTTTCTTCCGTCTTGTACTCCCCTTCCGCGATCACCATTAACAGGTTCGGACGCTTGTCGCCTTTGAACCGAAACGGCTTGCCGCCGATGAACTGATTGCTCGTGATCGTCGGACAGACGAACTTCTCGATGTGAGAAATGATCAGGTCCGTTCCGGCGAAGTGACAGACGTAGGGAGCGGACGCCGGGTTGTACATGGTGTCGGTCATGTCGCGGAGCAGGACGGCGTTCTTGCCGTTGCGAACCATCTGCCGCAATCCGAACGGGCGCCCGAGCACGCACATGTTGGTGTGCACGCCGGCAACGATGACGTTCTTGATTCCGCGATCTTCGAGAATGCTCCAGACTTCATCGCCCTTGTCGGAAATGAAATCGTGCTTCGCAACAATCCTGATGCCTGGATGCTGCTTCTGCCAGGGTCGTTTCGGATTCCGTTGCTCGGCTTCGAGGCGGGCAAGCCAGGTTTTCTTCTCTTCGGGGGTGTCGTCGTTGCCGCCGTCGGTCTGGTCGATCGGGTACTGCCCCGCTTCCTCGGCTGGAATCTGATAGCACCATTTGGTGATCTCTTCGGGCAGGTTGTCGGCTTTGGGCTGCGATGCAGCTCGCTGACGAGACGGGTGATCGGCGTAGGCATCCATGCAGCCGCTCGGTGCGTGAATGATCGTCACACCCTCGGCTCGCGCCTTGTTGACGGTCTCGTTCAACCGGGGCACGAACTGTTCGAGCCGTTTGACGGCGTTCCAGCAGGTGTGCGAATCCCAGACGTCGCACAGAATGAGAGCCGTCTCTTCGGGCTTCCAGTTCTGTTCTTCGATGGTGCGATGAAACCGACCGGAGCCGGGGCTGGTCTCGTGTTGAGACCGCAACTGCAGCTTCAGCGGCTCGGCACTGAGAAGCGAAGCGGGCAGAAGAACAAGTGAAGTGAGCAGGAGCAGACGGCAGATCATGGGCAATCCCTCTTCTGAGTGTGGCAGGAGATTCGAGAATACCCGATTGGCCCAACCGTTCCAAACGAACCGTCGGTTCGCTCCAGCTCCGAGCAGTCCGGGTTGGCACAGAGATTGATCTCTGGGTTGCGAAAGCAACAGGAGGCTTGTCTGACCGCTTTCCGCAGCGCTTGACGCGGCTCGCGCACAAACGGGATACCGCGCAGATGAAGATCTTCTGGGGCACCTCTGCCGGGGAGTTACGAGCAGTTCGACAAAGCTGGTCATTACTGAGGAATGTCTGGGCCACCGGAGGGAAGTAACGTACGAAATTGAGTTCCGCTATTCCGGTCACTTTTCCCGGCTCGCAAACGTGGATAGACTGCTGAAATACGTGATCTTCCTGATCGATAATGAACGAAGAGTCAGATAGAAGAAGTAGAGTTTCATGACGTCAGCGACTGCAGCCGCACTTTCCTGGAATGAACTGGCCGACGCGGTTCTCAATGGGGAAACGATCGACGAGGCGACTTGCCAGCGGATTCTGGATTGCCCGAACGAAGAGTTGCTCGGTCTTCTGCAGGCGGCTTACCGGATTCGCCGGCAGCACTTCGGCAATCAGGTTCAGCTCTACTACCTGAAGAACGCCAAGAGCGGTCTCTGCCCGGAAGATTGCGGCTACTGTTCGCAGTCGAAAATCTCCGATGCTCCCATCGAAAAATACGCCTGGCTGAACGAAGAACGTCTGCTCGCCGGCGCCCGTCAGGCGGCCGACAATCAGGCCAAGACGTACTGCATCGTCGCCAGCGGACGTGGCCCGACGAATCGCGAAGTCGATCATGTCGCCAAAGTGGTCCGCCGCATCAAGGACGAACTCGGTCTGCACATCTGCTGCTGCCTGGGACTGCTGAAGCCGGAACAGGCTCAGACTCTGGCCGATGCCGGCGTCGATCGCATCAATCACAATCTGAACACGTCCCGCGAGTACTACGACAAGATCTGCACGACGCACACCTATCAGGATCGCATCGATACGCTGAAGATTGCTTCGGAAGCCGGCATGGAACTGTGCAGCGGCGTGATTGTCGGGATGGGCGAAACCGATGACGACCTCGTTCGCGTCGCCGGGGAACTTCGCGAGTTGAACGTGAAGTCGATTCCGATCAACTTCCTGACGTCGATCGAAGGAACTCCGCTCGAGAACACGTCGGAACTGTCGCCGCAGAAGTGTCTGAAGGCGCTGTGCCTGTTCCGCTTCGCCAATCCGACGACCGAAATCCGCATCGCTGGCGGTCGGGAAGTGCATCTGCGAACGCTGCAGCCGCTCGGCCTGTATCCGGCCAACTCGGTCTTTGTCAGCGATTATCTGACGACCAAGGGTCAGACGCCGTCCGAAGACTATCAGATGATTACCGACCTCGGCTTCGAAGTCGTGACGCAGGGATTCGAGTCGGCTGAGTCGGAAGCGGTTCGCTAGAGCATATCGTTCAGAGGAGCGGACGCTTGAAGGAGCCTCAGAAGGGAACGGGCTGGCTGTGGGTCTACGTCGCCGTCTGCGTTCTCTACCTCGGGGCGGGGATCGGCACGCTGATCGCCGTCATTGTGACGCAATTCTTCTGAACCTGGCGTCTTAACTCACTGTCATCTCCGTCTACAATGAACGTTGAGTTCCCTCGGGGCTCAACGTCGCTAACCCGCTATCGCAGCGGTTGACCATAGACAGGAGATTGAACCATGACGACCCGCTATTTCGAGACCGATCTGAACTGCAATAAATGCGTTTCCAAGGTGACGCCCTTCCTGGACGAAGATCAGGGGGTCGCTGAGTGGGCGGTCGATATCAACGATCCCCGCAAAGTGCTGAAGGTCTCCGGGGACAACGTGAGCCCCGATCACATCTCCACGCTGGTGGAGAAATCGGGCTTCCATGTGAAGCGGGAACTGCAGGTCGATGAGCCGGAGCATGCGGCAACTGCTCATCAGCATCACGATCGTCAGGCGGAGTCCGAAGGCTTTCAGCTGAAGACGTACTATCCCCTGCTGTTGATTGTCGGCTTTCTGCTGCTGATCACGGGACTCGTCGAATTCCGAGCCGGTGAATGGGTGACGATGCGGGCGATGTCGACCTTCATGGGCGGCTTCTTCCTCGCCTTCTCGTTCTTCAAGCTGCTCGATGTCCGCGGCTTCGCGGATGCCTTTACCTCCTACGATCTCGGAGCCCGGCACGTTCCCGACTATGCGGTTGCCTATCCGTTTATCGAACTGGCGCTCGGTATCGCCTATCTCACGAACTTCCAGCCGGTGGTGACCAATGCCGTGACGCTGTTCGTGATGGTGCTGGGGCTGATCGGCGTGAGCAACGCCCTGTTCAACAAGCGGACGATCCAGTGTGCCTGCCTCGGCACGGTCTTCGATCTGCCGATGTCGAAGGTGACCTTCATTGAAGACGCCACGATGGCCCTGATGGCCGGAGCGATGTTGTGGCATCTGCTCGGGTAGGCCGCCAATCTGCTCGCGTACAAACTGGATGCTGGGCGGACGAAGCCGTCGGAGGATGCATCAGTCGCGTGGCTCAACTGACACCCTTTCACCGGGCGTACGCCTATGGAATCACCCACGTCCAATACCGCTTCGCCCACGGCTGCGCCGCCCCGAAAGAATCTTTCGGGGCCACCTCCTCGAGGCCGTACTAAACCAGTTCTGGCAGCGGCTGGTATTCCTGGTCGACGAGATACTGCGGGCGGCCGGCGAAGTCTTCGATGGTGATGGCGTGGGGATTGATGCCCATGAACTGGTACAGTGAGGCGAAGACTTCACTGAAGTGGACCGGGCGTTCGGCGATGGTGGCTCCGATGCGGTCGGTGGCGCCGATGACCTGACCGGTGCGGAAGCCGCCCCCGGCGAGGAGTCCGCCGCCAACCTGCGGCCAGTGATCGCGGCCGGCATCGGCGTTGATGCGAGGCGTGCGACCGAATTCGCCCCAGGCAACCACAGCGACATCGTCGGCCATACCCCGTTCGTGCAGTTCTTCAATCAGCGTCGCCAGTGCCTGATCAAACTGGGGCAGATGGGTTTTCTTCATGCCGTCGAAGTTGTTGCTGTGGAAGTCCCAGCGGCCGAAGTTGAGCGTCACCACGCGGGCTCCCGCTTCAACGAGACGGCGGGCCATCAGAAAATGCTCCGGGTTCGTCGGGGCCCCGTCGCCATAATTCTTCGGGCTGCCGTTCCGCCCGTAACGCTCACGGACTTCGGCAGGTTCTTTGGAGATGTCGAGGGCATCGGCGAGTTTGCTCGACGTCAGAATATCGAAGGCCTGCTGGTTGATTGTGTCCATGCCGTCCATCATGCCCGAGGCGTCGATGTTGCGGCGGAGGTTATCGACGGAAGCCAGCAGTTCCTTGCGGCGGGAAAGTCGCTCCCCGTCGATCTGACCGAGGACCATGTCTTTTCGCGAGGGGCCCGACGGGCGGAATGCGGCGTGACCGACGCCGAGAAAGCCGGGATGTCCGGGTGAACCGTACGGAGGATGTCCGGTATCGGGTGAGAGGCCCACGAACGCCGGCACGGATGGATTGGTTGGTCCGAGCACCTTGGAAACGGTGGAGCCGAGTGAAGGCCAGCCGCCCGGCGGCTGGTTACGGGTCGTGCGGCCGGTGTAGCAGATGAACGAGTCGTGAGCACCGTTGGGAGAACCGTACACGGAGCGAAGCGGGACGCACTTGTCCATGATCCTGGCCAGGTTCGGCAGATGCTCGCAGATCTGCAGGCCGGGGACGCTGGTGTCGATCGGGCGGTACTCGCCGCGAATCTCCGAAGGGGCGTCCATCTTCATGTCGTACATGTCCTGATGAGCCGGAGCTCCGCACATGTAGATCATGATTATCGATTTTTGCGACTTCTGAATGCCGGCAGCCGCCTCGGCGGCAAGCAATTGCTGCAGGCTGAGCCCGCCCAGTCCGAGTGCTCCAATTTTGAGAGCGTCTCTGCGGGAAACTCCGTCACACAACGTCTTACCGTGGCCCGTAATCTTGAGCATGCAATGAATCCTGTTCAGGAGGCGAGGACTTCGTGGAAGTCGGTATCAGGACGCTCGTTGGTGCGGCAGGCAAAGCCGGCGGGACCTTCACATTACCAGTTAGATCGGCGATATTCAATGTGAAGCTGGGGAGAATCGCCTGCGCCCGGAGAAAGCGTTGTTCTTCCTGGAAGACGCGGAAAACACCCAAAGTCCCTGATCGCAGGACATTCGGAGGGCCAGTCGGAGCCGATCCCCGGCTGGCGGTATGAAAATCTTGAATCGATCTTGACCTGTTCGGGGAATTTCGCGAGATTCCCGCGCCACACTCGCCGCAGGATCGCGCGAACTGCCCGTCTCTTCTCGCAAACCGTCCTGTGGATCCTCCTTTCTGAAGATAACAGGGACAGATCGTGAATCCTGTATTCATCGCATTACCGGCGATCGTCCTGGCGATCCCTTTTGTCGCCGAGGGCGCCGTTACCGTCGAATCTGCTGCAAGCACATTGGACCGTAATTCCCGACCAACTTACTTCGGACTTCATGAGGAGTTCGAGGTCGTAGTGCGAGGGCAGACCCCTCAAACGTATGACCTCGGACCCGGTGCACAGCCGCAGATGGCTCCGTTCGATCCGAACGCCGCCGGCGGTGCGTACGGAGGCGGAGGAGTTTACGGCGGGGGAGGAATGGATCCTTACGGTCAGCCGCAGGCGATGCCGGGCTACGACCCGTTTATGGCGTCTCCGTATGCGGGAGCGGGCGGCGATCCGTTTGCCGGACCGCAGGGTTACGGCGTCGTTGGACCGCAGCCGGTCCGCTTCGGTTGGACGACCCATTACGACTTCGCTTACATCTCGAATGCCGATCTGCAGGATGACCCGGCCAATCCGGGCGGCCCCGGCGATGTGACCGTCTACGAGTACAATATCCGCTTCGACAACGTTGTGCAGTCGCCCACGGGATGGATCTGGAAGCACTCACCGGAGTTGAACTTCACTCAGATCGATTTCAACAATATCGAAGAAACGCGGTTGCCGGTCGCCACTCAAAATGGCCTGGCCCGCATTTCCGACAACTACTACCGCATCGGCTATCGCTTTGAAACGACCTCGCCGCAGTACGGTCCGGTCAGCTATCGCTTCGGATTTACCCCAGCCGTTGCGACCGATTTTCAACGCCAGTTGAATTCGCAGGCATGGAACTTCGATGCCGACGCAACCGCGTATTTCCGCACCTCCCCCAACCTGATGTGGGTTGCCGGGGTGTTGTACTGGGACCGGGCTGAAGATCACATCCTGCCGAATGCCGGGGTGGTCTGGAATCCGAACGAGTTCTGGGAAATCCGGGCGACCTTCCCCAAATCGCGTGCCGAGGTGTTCATCGGAACGCCCATGGGAGTGGCCACCTGGCTGTACGCCGGAGCCGAGTACGATATTCAGTCGTGGCAGGCCGGCGAGATCGATGGCACCGATCCGCAGCTGCAGATCGAGGAATGGCGAGCCTTCGCCGGACTTCGCTGGGAAGCCTGCACGTGGGAATCGTATCTTGATTTCGGATACGCGTTCGACCGGAAATGGAGTGTGCACGGACTGAGCAGTGTCGCCCCGCTGCACCCGGACGACGCGTTCATGATCCGGGCTGGAATCGAATTCTAATTCAACACAAACCCTTTCGCTCTGGGCTTTCTTTCATGTCGACTTCTCCTGCGGCCATCATTCTTGCAGCCGGCAAGAGCACCCGAATGAAATCGGAACTTCCGAAGGTGCTGCACAAAGTGTGCGGCAAGCCGATGATCGAGCATGTCCTCGACGCCGTGCGGCAGACCGGAGTCACGAAGATCGTGGTTGTCGTTGGGCATAAGGCCGAGCAGGTCAGTGGGGCTCTCGATCATCACGACGATGTCGAGTTTGCTCTCCAGGCCGAACAGAAGGGAACCGGTCACGCCGTGATGATGGCGGAAGTCGCCCTGAGAGATCACACCGGCCCGGTTCTTGTTCTCGCGGGTGATACTCCCCTGCTGAAGGGAGGTTCGCTCAAAGGGCTTCTGGATGAACAGCAGAAGAACGAAGCGGCTTGTGTGGTCGGTACGGCCGTCACGGCGAACAACGCCGGTCTCGGGCGGATTGTTCGCGATGACTCCGGTAAGTTCCTGCGAATCGTCGAGCACAAGGACGCTTCATCGGAAGAGCTGAAGATCGAAGAGATCAACACCGGTTGCTTCGCGTTCGATGGCCCCGAACTGTTCAACGCATTGAAGGAACTGCGTCCCGAGAATCAGCAGGCCGAGTACTATCTCACCGACTGTGCCGAGATTCTGCTCAAGCAGGGCAAGACCGTGCTCGCCGCGAACCGCCTCGATATCCAGGAAGCGATGGGCGTCAATACCCAGGATCAGCTCTCCGAAGTCGAAGGCGTGATGAAGCAACGCAAAGCCGGCTAAGAGCCTATCTGGTAACCTCTTTACATTCGTCTTCGCAATTTCCGTCAGAACTTCGTCAGCCTCCAATCGTCCATGCTCGCATGGACTCAGTCGGCTTCCTCGCCCTGGCGAGAATTCCTTCGACTTGGTGTCACGATAGGTTTTCGGATAGGCTCTAAGCACCCTGTTGGAGTGGAGCGAAAGGCAGGGTCCGCTGGACGGACGCATATTGCGTTTCGCTCGAAGACTCACGGCATCATTGTTTCAGCATCGCTTCGGAAGCAATGAGAGTCCACTCTGCGTACCACACGCTTTCCAGGCCTATCTTCCGAGGATTCGGACTGTTCCACCAGAGTTGAGTTTCTCGACGGTTTCCCGCCAGAGCTTGTCTTCGAAGTGGCGGAATATCTGCGGGCGGGCGTCTTCGAGGCTCAGCTGGCCGGGAATGACTTCGTCGATGTGCAGCAAATGGACGCCGTATTTGCTACGGAACGGCTCGCCCATGGAACCCGCGTCGGTGTCGAATGCCGCTGTGGCAATTTCCCGCGGCATCTGACCAGTGTAGGCGAACGTCCCGAGTTTGCCTCCGTTGTCTGCGCTGGGCGATTCCGAATGCTGGCGGGCGGCTTCGGAAAAAGTGAGCTCGCCGGACGCGATCTTCTTGCGCAGATCGGTGAGTTGTTGAAGCTTCTGCTCCGCGTCCGCTGACGACGCTTCTTTGGAAAGCTCGAGAAAGATCTGACTCGCTGTGACCCTGGTGCCGTCGAGTCGGGTGCGGTTCTCATTGAAGTAGTTCCGGATCTGCTCATCGGTCACAGCCTGCCGAACATAACGTTGCCAGGCCAGGGACAACTCGAGTTCTTCTTCCAGATCCTTTCTCGTGATCTGAAGTTTCGCGAGGGCGTCGTCGGCTGAACCTTCCTGAGCCAGAACGCGATCGACCACTTTCATCTGACTTTCGAGCTGAGACTGCGGAGCGGTGACGCCTCGGGAGCGGAGGAACTGGCGAATCAGACTGCGTTCAACGAGCCGATCCAGCATCGTGGAGTAGGTGTCGGCGGAACCCTCCTTGAGAATGCCTCGCATCGCCAGCGCCTGTCGGACGTCGGTGTCGGTGATGCTCTGTCCGTTCACCATCGCCACGACTTTTGGCTGGAAGGCGGCTTGAGCCTCAACGGGCGGTCCGAGCAGGCAGACCGTGAGGCAGAACGCGGCGATCCAAAGATGGGTTGGGAACGGAACGGGCATTCAATCCTCCTCTTTTATAGTCTCAAAACTGGCCAGACTTTCAGGGTTTACCCTCTTCCGGCCATGGATCAAAATAACTACAATCGCTGATGCGTTCCAGCGCGTCTGGAGTTTCAGCGAAATCACTCAGGACAGAGGGCCGATATGCGACGGGACGTTGCGCTGATACTCGCCGGCGGTAAAGGAACCCGGCTCGAGCCATTAACGCGAGAGCGGGCCAAGCCAGCCGTTCCCTTTGGGGGAAGCTATCGCATTATCGACTTCACGCTGTCGAATTGTCTCAACAGTGGACTCCGTCGCATCCTCGTCCTCACTCAGTATAAGGCCGCCAGCCTCGAACGTCATATCAATCAGGCGTGGCGGTTCCTTTGCCGCGAACTCGACGAATACGTCGACGTCCTTTCCCCGCAGCAGCGGCTCGATGATCAGTGGTATCAGGGCACAGCCGACGCAGTCTACCAGAACATTTACACGATCGAGAAAACCGAGGCCGACAACATCCTGATTCTCTCCGGCGATCACATCTACAAGATGGACTACGCCGAGATGCTCGACCAGCATGCCGAATCGGGGGCCGATGTGACAATCGCCTGTCTGCCGGTCTCCCTGCGGGAAGGGCGGGACTTCGGCGTGATGTCCGTCGACGGGAACGGTCGAGTCACCGAGTTCCAGGAAAAGCCACGGGAGCCGCAATCGCTGCCCGATGACCCTGACCATTGCCTGGCCTCGATGGGAGTTTACGTCTTCAAAGCCGACTTTCTTTACGAGCAGCTTTGTCACGATGCCACCATTCGCGGCAGCTCACGCGACTTCGGCAAGAACATCATTCCGCGGATTATCGGCGAGTATCACGTTCAGACCTTCCCGTTCAAAGACAAGAACACCGGCAAGTCGGCTTACTGGCGGGATGTCGGAACGCTCGATTCGTACTTCGCGGCGAACATGGATCTGGTTTCCGTTGATCCCCAGCTGAATCTCTACGACGAGACCTGGCCGATACGCAGCTATCAACCTCTGTCGCCGCCCCCGAAGTTCGTTTTCGCGCAGACGGACGGTGATCAGCCGCGCGTCGGGACCGCACTCGACAGCCTGGTCTGCTCCGGCTCAATTCTTTCCGGCGGCCGGGCCGAACGTTCCATCATCTCGGCCAATGTCATTCTCCACAGCTGGGCCAGCGTCGAAGATTCGATTCTGTTCGATCACGTCGAAGTCGGACGCCACGCGAAAGTCCGCCGAGCGATCATCGACAAGGGCGTGGTGATCCCGCCGGGGATGACGATCGGCTACGATCCGGAACAGGATCGCCGGAATGGATTCACAATCACCGAAGACGGAGTCGCCGTGATCGGCAATGTCGGCGATCTCGCCGAGTTCTGCAGTTGAGACTCAACTCAACGAGGGCGAAGCGATTCATCGATTGCGTAGAATGCTCGCCGTAATCGGTTCAGCGTTGTCCAGCGGCGAGGTCGGGTTGGACGACCATGCCAGCATGATCACTCGTCTCCGGTCACCCCCGAAGCTCGGTCTCATGGGGAACATGACCACGCGCAGTCTCTCGCGACCATCCTCAGTTCATCGCGTGATCATCCGTTATCCGTTTCAAACCGGTAAAGTTTGACCAGATTCTCCAGTCTTCCGGCGAGGAGCGAGTGAAGACGTTCGGACTGCACGCATTTTGCAGGAAAATTGGATTTCGCCTGCGCGAGGTCGATATACTTAATGGGGAAATATGCTGGGGCGCGGAAAGTGCGCAAGCTCTGTGGCTGCGAGTACGAACTTGGCGAGATCCAGAACGTCTCTGGCTGTTGCGATTCGTGATGTGGCGACGTACTGCTGAGGCCACGGATGTTGAAGACCGATTAAGAACGCGCGAGACGGAAGCCAGGGCCGAACCGATGCCGCTGAAAACCGAAGAAGTTGAAGAGCCCGTGCTCAATCTGACGCCGATGATCGACATCGTGCTGTTGCTGATCATCTTCTTTATGGTCGGAACCCGCTTTTCAGATGCTGAGCGTCAGTTCGAGATCGAACTGCCAACTGTCTCTAACGCCCTGCCGCTGACCGACCTGCCCGATGAAATTGTTGTCAGTATCGCGAAGTCGGGGGAGATGTTCCTCGGCGAGCAGGCGATCACGCTCGAAGAACTCGAATCGCGACTGCAGCAGGCCAAAGAACGTTACGCCGATCAATCGGTGATTGTTCGCGGCGACGCAGCCGGCGAATATCAGAACGTGATGGATGTGCTGGCGGTGTGTCATCGCGTCGGGATCACGAATCTTTCGCTGGCGAACCGGGTGGCTGAGGAGGATGGTTCTTGACCTACCTCTCCGATTTCTACGTCTGGGTTGCCGGACATTTGAACGTCCCGCCGGAAGCCGTCGAACAATGGCTCTGGGGAGGGCTCGTTCTCGGCTTCATCTTCTCGGCCGTCCATCTGCTGACGATGCTGGTCACCCGCTGGGGCGATCATCATGCGTCTTCGAAGTCGCTGCTGTTTTCGGTGCTGATCCATCTCAGTTCCGGCGTTGGCGTGATCGCGCTGGCCCCGGCTCCGGTCCGCGAGAAAGTCGTTCGTGATCTCGAGCCCATTCGGATCCAGGATGTCATCATTGCCGGCTCTCAGCAGACGCGAACCGATGCACCCGGCAATACGCCGATCTGGGAATCAGTCCCTTCGCTCAAGAACCCGATTCAGTCGAGAATGGAACGGGAAGAGTTTCGGACCACGCCCTCGGTGGCACCCGAACGTAAAGTCGACGAGCCGGTCACTTTGACACCGGAGATCCCGGAATTTCAGCCGATCACGAAACCGCAGCAGGAGCAGCCTGAACTGGCCATGGCGGCTCCCACACCCCGGGAAATGCCGGTTGCAACGATGCCAGAAATCGAATCGCCCGAAGTTCCTCCCATTCCGTCGCCGGATCCGCAGGGAACTGACGCCGATGCCCCGGATCGCACGCGGACTCAACTCCCGCGGAGCATGGTTCAGTCGGAAGACATTCAGCGTCCGGAAGCGGGCGGCAGCGATCGCATCGCCACGACCTTCATGGAACAACAGCGGCTTCGCGTACCTGATATCGAGCGAGGCCCTCGTCCTGAGCTTCCCAATCAGGGCGATATCGCCGAGACCGTGGAACGCAGACAGACCCCTCAGCAGAGTGCTCCCGATGAGATTCTTTCCGGCGAGCAAATGGTGGCCGGTGAGGGAACCACGCAGCCGAACATGACCGAGAATCGAGTGCCGACGCGTTCCCAGCGAACCGGCGACGCTCCGCCCAATGAGATGACGACGCCATCGCGAAACTCCGGACCACTTCCCGAAACCAGTCTCGATCCTGCTCCCGCCATGCCTGCTCCACGGCTGCCGGGTGAAGACGAGGTGCCGCGACTGGCCGACCTGCCCGCTCCGAATTTCGATGCCGTCCGGCGTGATCAGTCGGCTGAGATTCCGGCGACGTATCGACTGCGCGATCTGGCCCGACGGAAGGAGATCGCCCGACAGTTCGGCGGTACCGATGCGTCCGAAGAAGCCGTCGAACGGGCTCTGGCCTGGCTGGCGAGTATTCAGGAGACCGACGGCTACTGGGATGGCTCGAAATGGGGCTCGGGAAAGATTGAAGTCGACGAGCAGGGCATCGATCGTCAGAAAGCCGGCGTTGAAGCCGACACGGGTTTAACCGCGCTCACGATTCTCGCGTTCCTGGGAGCCGGCTATACGCAGGAAGAAGGCAAGTACGCCGCCAACGTTTCCAAAGCGTTGCAATGGCTGATCAGTCAGCAGCGGGAAGATGGTTACCTGGGCGGGAAAGCGACCCGATATGCCGGCATGTACTGTCACGGCATGGCGACCTACGCACTGGCCGAAGCATACGGCATGCAAAATGAACGCCGCGTGGATGATGGACTCAGCCAGGCCGTGATGAAGGGCGTGCAGTTCACGATCGCCATGCAGAACGAGGATGATGGCGGCTGGCGTTATCTTCCCGAGTGGTCTGGAGATATGAGCATGTTTGGCTGGCAGTTAATGGCATTGAAGAGTGCCGAGATCGCCGGCGTTGCCATTCCCGAAGAGGCCCGCAATCGGATGATCAAGTTTCTGGTCGATCGCTCGCTGGGGGAACGCAAAGGGCTCGCAGCTTATCATCCAGAATACGGTCCTGAAATCACGCCGGCGATGACCGCCGAGTGTCTGTTCTGCAAACAGATGATGGGCATCCGTCGCAGCAATCCTGCCAGTCAGGAAGCCGCCGCGTATCTGCTCGCCGAGGGCAACGCCCCGAAAGCGATCGAGCCGAACCTCTACTACTGGTACTACGGGACCCTGGCGATGTACCAGTTCGGCGGAGCGGAATGGGAGAAGTGGAACGAACTTGTACGTGGTCTGCTGATCGCCAAACAGCGCAAGACCGGCGAACTGGCCGGCAGCTGGAATCCCGACGGCCCGTGGGGCGGCTACGGCGGCCGCGTGTATTCCACGGCTCTGGCAACGCTGTCCCTCGAAGTCTACTATCGCTTCCTGCCGCTGTATCGCATTGGCGATGCGGTCGAGGAGTAGGGGACCGTTTAACGTTCGCGCTTCAAAACAATCTTCTCTCCATCCCAGATCTTCGCTGGGCCATCGGAAGGGAGCCTTTGAATGCTTTTGCCTTTGGGGATGTTGAGTCCACTCAGCTGGAATGTGTCTCCTGGAAGTGGGCCGTTGAGGGAGTGGATGACCAGACGGCCTTCTTCGCTCGCGAGCGTTTTGTTCCCTACGCTTTCCGTCGAAGTATAGCGAGTCGGGAACCATAGGCCGGATCGCCCCCATTCTTCGACCTTCAATTCGAGGTTCTCCGTCAGGTCGAGTGGCTCAAAATAGCTGCGGACTTGAACCGGGGCGTAGCTGCAGGAAGGCGCGAACCAGAAATCGCACTGGACTCCGCTTTCGAGATCAAAGCTCACACGCAGGCAATCGATCTCGTTCACTGTTTCCTCGGCGATTTTTTTCTCATTGGCCGCCAGATCAAAGATTGTGCGTATGGGTATTCCGACACTGGCCCCGGAAGAATGAAAGCCGAGCGTTCTCAGATCGTAACGGGTGAGGGCTTCTTGCCAGTCGGGAACCGTTCGGCGGGGATCACTGTCGAAGTTGATCGCCCGTTGACCCGAGCCAAGCATGTTGCAGAAGCAGATGGAGCGCGTTCGCGTATAAACGTTTCGCTCCCAGAACGTATCCTTCGTCAGTCCTGGAAAGCGGCGGGCCTGCGTGTATGGGTAACGCAGATCGACCCGGAGTTGTTCGCCGTGCAGATAGTAGTGGCCCAGGTTCGTGCGGCCTTCTTCCGCAGTTTCTCCGTAATTGAAAGCAACTTCGATCTCGTAGTCCGTGATTGCCAGGCGATTCTGGATCGCACGATTAATGACCTCGTCTGCCGTCGGTTCTTCCGCACTCAGGATGCCTCCTGAAGTCGCGAGGATAAACAGTCCGGCGAGAACTCTGAAGAAGCTGAAAACACGAAACGTGTGCATGGAGAAACCTGCTCCTGGGGAATCCGATGGCGAAGTGTCATGGCGTTCAGTGCGAAAAGGGTATTACAGCAGGTCGGTCGACGTCGATGCGAATTTTGTCTCCGGCCGGACGTGCGGGAAATGATCCGTTTCGAATATCGGCTCGGACGCTATTTTTAAGGGCTCGATTCTGTCACAATTCCTGCGACGATTCTGGTCAATTGGATACAAAATACCCCTTCAGGTTGAGGACAAATGGCAAAGCAACTTATTTCCAGTGGTTCGGCATGGGAAGGCAAGATTGGTTATTCGCGGGCAGTGCGGATCGGGAATCTGGTGCACGTTTCCGGAACCACGGCGACCAACGAAAAGGGCGATGTCGTCGGAATCGGCGAACCAGCCGAGCAGGCGGAATACATTCTTCAGAAGATCGAAGCAGCTCTGAAGGATGCCGGGGCTTCGATGAACGATGTCGTGCGGACGCGGATGTATGTCACGCGGATTGATGACTGGGAATCGATCGCGCTCGCCCACGGCAAGTACTTCGGTGAGATCCGCCCGGCGACCACGATTGTCGAAGTCAGCCGACTGATTAATGCCAATCACCTGGTCGAGATTGAAGCCGAGGCTATCGTCGAAGGCTGAGACAGGCACACGGCAGACGCAGCGAGAAAGGCGGCTCGAATTGATCGAGCCGCCTTTCTCGCGTGAGGAGGGTCAGGTCTTGCTATCGGAAATGAGATTGAAATCGGGAGGAGCAGCGTCGGGGCCGACCGAGTACTTCAGCTCGCTGCGGGAGTTGTACTTTGCCGGGATGTACATCTCGCCGATCGGAGCCGGTTCGCCATTGCTGTGGTCAAACTTTCCGGGAATCGGCCGCGAGGCGATGATCTCGACGCGCATTTCGCCGGGAAGAGTTTCGATATTGAACGCCCCGTTCGTGATCGGGCCGCTGTAAACCCGTCCTTCGCCGTCGAGCATCCGGAATGTGATGCGACCTTCTTTCAGCGGAGCTCCTTCCCAATGGACGGATCCGGATGTTTCAAACATCTCGGGCCCAGTGGCGGAGCTGCAGCCAGTCAGTCCCGTCACCACTGTGACGGCAAACAGCAGCAGTGTCATTGGAGTTTTCACGGTCAGTCTTCCTGAGTGCGGGAATGAGCGGACAGGTGGGATTGGAGCAGGAACCTGCCGTTTAGAGCAGTTTATTTTTGGTGTAACCGTTCGGTCCGCGAAAGATGCAGCGTTTCAGGCGATTCAACGCTCACGCGCGGACTTACTGTAGAGCGATCTGCTCTAGAACTCGCCGAGTACTTCTCCGTCCTGAATCTGTCCCAGGTAACGGAAGGTAAGGCGATCGATGTTCTCGGAGATGAACCGGGTCGATCCATCGGCCAGCGCGAATTGAGCCCCTCCCTGATGATGACTGCGGGCGAAGTTGTAGCGTCCGCTGAGACCATCGGCGTTCCCGTTTTCACACGGAGCATTGGGGAAGGTCGTGGACTTGCAGGAGTAGACCCGGTCGGGAACGGTGGTATTCGGCGTCTCTGCGGTCGAGAATCCGAAGGAACCGTGAGGGGCTCCTCCCCAGTAGCCTCCAAGGCCGCCCCAGCTTCCGCCGGTCGAGCCGCGAATGATGCCTTCGCCCAACATCAGGGTGTTGGATGTTCCATCGCGGACGTCGCGAAATTTGGTCGACGAACTCTGGTAGAACAGCCCCGTCGTCTTGCTTCCGGTCAGTCCGATCGGAATGCCGTTTGAGTCGACGTCGCCGCCCGCGCAAACGACGTAGTTGCCCTGGAATCCGTTGTCGTTCCCGCAACCGCCGGTCGCGGGCCCCGAAGGATCGGACGGGCACATATAAACGTCGACCGGCGTCCCGGCCAGCGACTTGGGAATGTAGAAGACATACTCGGTGGTATCAGCTTCGTAGATGTCTGAAAGGGCTCCCTGTTCAATGAATGGCAACAGCCGCTGGAAGAAACATTCACGACGATGAGTCGCTCCGGAAACTTCGCGCTGCCAGCCATAAGGGAAGACCGAATGGGCATCGTGGTAATTGTGCATCGCCAGGGCGAGCTGCTTGAGGTTGTTCTTGCAGGAGGATCTGCGGGCCGCTTCGCGAGCCTGTTGCACGGCCGGAAGGAGCAGGGCAACAAGAATGGCGATAATCGCGATCACTACCAGTAGTTCAATAAGAGTGAAGGCCTGGCGGCGGAGGCGGGCGGGGAGCAGGGTCATCTCAACGTGCATAATGAATTCCTGGAATAATGTGTTGAGGTGGGATCTCAGTCGCGGAGAAGCGAGGTGTGATCTTCAGTGAACGCAGTGGATGACTGAGAAGGCACATCGCGTGCCAACCTGAGGCGGCTCAGTCGCGTTCCGGAAACGGGGCTGCTCAGGTCCCTGATTTCCAAGACTATTACGGCATCGTGGCGCAAATGCCTTCTGGATAAGAGCAAGACTTGCCGATGCGTTGGCCCTTCAGATGAGAATCAAACAGGCAGCGATCGCGCAGCAGACGGGCAAGCGTAAACGGTGTTCAGCACGGTAGATCCGTTTACACCCAGTCTTCTTCCAGCTCCTGATTGAGCTCGAACCACTCCTCTTCGAGCGTGGCAATCTCGGCTTTCAGGGCTTCCATCTGGTCGTGGACTTCCTGTGCCTTCTTCGCGTCGGTCAGCGTGACAAACGTCTTCTGCAGTTCCTGTCGCTCGTCGTCCAGCGAAGCAATTTTCTTCTCAATCTTGTTGAGCTGCTTGCGGGGGTCCTGGGATCCCTTTCGCTTCTTTGGCTTTCCGGCTTTGGGAGCCGATCCGCCGGAAGCGGCGGGCACTCCGGTGCGCTCGGCTTCGTGATCGTCGATTTCTTTCTCGACCCGATACAGGTACGTCTCGTAATCGCCGGGATAGTCGGCGACGTGGCCATCTTTCACTTCGATCACCTGAGTCGCGATCCGTCGCACGAAGTGACGATCGTGGCTGGTGAAGATGATCGTGCCTTCATAGGTGAGTAAAGCATCGGCGAGAGCTTCGAGGGTTTCGACGTCGAGGTGGTTGCCCGGTTCGTCGAGGATGAGGACATTGCATTTGCTCAGCAGCAGGCCGGCCAGACAGAGTCGAGCCCGTTCCCCCCCGCTCAATACTTTGATTGGCTTCTGGATCAGTGGACCTCGAAACAGAAAACTGCCGGCGACATCGAGCACCTGCTGAGTCGTGACTTCGACAGCCGACTCGCTTTCCAGATACTGCTGTACGGTCCAGTCCTGAGGCAGCGAGGTATAGACGTGTTGGGCATAGACGCCGATATCGCAGTTATGTCCCCAGCGTGGTTCGCCTTCCATCGGCTTAAGTGAACCAACGATCGTTCGCAGCAGAGTCGTTTTTCCCTGTCCGTTGTCCCCGACCACAGCGGTACGGGAACCATGATCGATCTCGAAGGAAACGTTCTCGGCGACCTTGTGATCCGGGTAGCCGATCGTAATGCCTTCGCAGCGAAGGGCAGGGCCCTTGCGGGCTATGACCTGAGGCACGCGGATGCGGACGCGCGATTCGTCCTCTTCAATGTCGATCAACTCCAGTCGATCGAGTTGCTTGGCTTTGTTTCGGGCCTGAGCAGCGGTGCTCGCCCGAGCGCGGTTCTTGTCGATGAACCGTTCGAGTTGTTTCATCTTGGCCTGGGTTGCCGCGTTGACTCGCGCGTCGTGCTCCCGCTGTATTGCTTTGGCTTCGAGGAACTTCTCGACATTGCCGGTGTACATGGTCAGCTCGCCGCGAGACAGTTCCAGCGTGTGCGTGCAGGTCGCTTTGAGGAAGCCGCGGTCGTGCGACACGATCAGGCAGCCGGCTTTAAAATGCCGCAGGAAGTGCTCAAGCAGGATCTGAGTGCGAAGATCCAGGAAGTTCGTCGGTTCGTCCAGAACGAGCAGATTCGGGTCGTGCAGGAGCAGCGAGGCCAGCTTCACACGGGTCTGCCATCCGCCCGACAGTTCTTTCACAGGTCCTTCGAGATAGGCTCCCTTGATTTCGAACTCGGCGGCGACTTCGCCACACTTCCAGTCCGGCTCGCCCGAATCGCGCATGAGAAAATCAAGAGCCGATTCGCCCGGTTCGAACGGATCGTGCTGTTGCAGATAGCCGACGCGGAGGCTGGGATGCCGAATGATCTCGCCGCGATCGAGCTCTTCCTGACCGAGCAGGACCCGACACAGGGTCGATTTTCCCGCGCCGTTGCGACCGATGAAGCCGACTTTGTCGCCGTCTTTCAATGCCACGCTGGCATGATCGAGGAGGGTTTGGGAGCCGTAGCTCTTGGTCGCATCTTGAAGTTGCAGCAGAACGGACATGGAAGGAAACTGGCCAGGTGAACGAAGGAGGATATGGAGCGTGTGGAATCCTATCTCGAACGCTGGACGCCGTCATCAGCATCCAGCGGGGAATTGGCAGGAAATCTCAACAAAGGCGGAGGTTGAGACCGCTTCGAGATCCGGGAGTGTCGGGTTCGTAGGAGCCGTCGATCGCGAGATCACACTGCTGGGCAGGCCGGGCCAGCCCGCGGTGACACCCCTCCGTGCAGACCCTGAAGAAGGGCCTCTTTTAGTGGTCGTCTTCTTTGTGCGGTCCCATCTGCGACATGAGGTAATTCTGGATCCCAATTTTTTCGATCAGTTCGAGCTGGGATTCGAGCCAGTCGACGTGTTCTTCGGACTGGACGAGAATCCTGTCGAGCAGATCGCGGGTGCCGGGATCGTTTTCCTCGTGGCAGAGCTGAATGGCGTCGCGATACGCGTTGACGCCCTTCGTTTCCAGAGCGAGGTCGTACTCAAACTGGGTTTTGACGTCGTCCCCGACCCGAATGACATCGTAACGGGCGATCTCGGGCACACCTTCCAGGAACAGGATTCGATCGATCAGCCACTCGGCGTGCTTCATTTCGCCGATCGATTCCTGGTAGTGCTTAGCGCCGAGGATGTGCAGAGCCCAGTTCTGACACATTTTAGCCTGAATGAAATACTGGTTGATGGCGGTCAGTTCGATGGTCAAACCGGCATTCAGGGCTTCGATAACCTTGGGGCTCCCCTTCATCACTCACTCCTCGATCGTTGAAAAATTCCTGTGAACAGTCCCTGATTGTAAAGCAATGACGGGCCCTCGCCAACCGTCGGAAACTTCTGGCGAAGTCGCGAAAGCCTATAAAACAGGGATTGAGAACCGGTCTCAGGGCAAACTTAATGTAATGTTTGCAACGGAAACGAGATTTCCAAAATTCTCTTCACCGCCGGAGTCCCTTCCGATACAGTCCCGGTCCTGCACGACAGGCACAACATCCTTTCCGCCTGTCGACCCAATCAAAACCGAAACGATTCCGTTCGTCCCTGAACGGTCCGATTCTCCCCTCCCTGAACCTCACATCCAACTGCCCATCTTCTAGTTGATGCACGCCTCAGTCTGCATCGATGGCGAAGGAGTTCCTCCCCATGAAGTGGACCCGTTACACCCTGCTTTGTTCCTGTTGCGTCCTGGCTGTGAGCCAGATCGCCTGCACCGGCGTGCCCCGGCGTCATCTGCGGATGAGCCAGCATCGTGCGATGCGTCTCTACGCCGAGAATCAGGAACTCATGAACGAGAATGGTACACTGGCCATGCAGTCGTATCAGTCTCAGGAAGCCATGACCGCAATGGCTCAAGAGCAGCAGATGCTCTCTCAGCAGCTCGCCCAGGCCCAGCATCAGCTCGATATCTCGAATCAGCGACTGGCGAACCTGACCAGCGAGCGCAGCGAACTGCATGCTCGATACAAGAACCTGCTCATCCGCTCGCGGACCCAGCAGAGTCCGCTTTCAGAAGAAGCGACCCGTCGGTTTCAGGAACTGGCCCGTCGGTACCCGGACTTCGAGTTCGATCCGATCACCGGCGTGAGTAAATTCCACTCCGACATCCTGTTCTCATCGGGAAGTGCCAACCTGCGGGACTCGGCTTCGCCGTTGCTGCGGGATCTGGCTCAGATCATGAACGATGGTCCGGCTCGCAACTTGAACCTGCTCGTGGTCGGACACACCGACGATCAACCGATTCATAACGCGGGGGTCAACCATCCGACCAACTGGCATCTGTCGACCAACCGGGCTAACTCCGTGTTGATGGCTCTGAAAGAAAGCGGGATCTCCGATCATCGCCTCGGATCAGCCGGCTACGGCGATACACAGCCGCTCGTGCCTAACACGAACAGCCATGCCCGCCAGCGAAACCGCCGCGTCGAGATCTTCGTTCTGGCCCCGGACGCCGTGGTGGCCGGCTGGGACCCCAGACACGTCCGATAACGGACCGAAACGAAAAAAGGCGTCGCGAGTGATCACTCGCGACGCCTTTTTTTATGACTGATCGGTCAGCTTACGGGAAGATGAAAAACAGACCCGTGTAGACTTCCGCAGTGACGAAGGCCGCTTTCAGGCTGATGGGCACCTGGTGGTACAGCTTCGGAGCCTCGCAGTCGCCCGGACGGAAGTAGCCCAGCGGATAGACGCACTTGGCGACCGGCTTCAGACACATCTGATACGGCAAACCCAGGAACTGCCAGTTGAATCGGGAGACCGAAACGAACGGCTGAAGGAGCGGGTGATGCATGTGTCCATAACGCTCCAGCTGCGGATCTTCGAAGTACAGCGGGTAGTAGTTAATGTTCGAAGCGGCCCAGCAGTACTGCAGGTGAGCAAACTGTCGTGTGTGGGAGACTTCGTCGCCCGGCAATTCGCTGATCTCCGGGCACTTCGAGTTACTCGAGCTCGGCATCAGGTGAGCGAATTCCGCGCGAGGACAGAAGTGCCGCGTTGGATCCACTTCCCGTAGCGAAGCATCGGGTTCGTAAGTGACGTAGGGGGAGATGTCGGAGAGCGGCTTGATTCGCTCATCCAGGAACGGAGAGTTCTCAATCTCTTTTTCTGTGGCTTCGATTTCTGGAGTCTGCAGTGTCGAGACCGTCGAATACTGAGGCTCGATCGGCATCGGCAGTTCGATCAGCAGTTGCGGCTGCGTGCTGTCTTTGGTGACAGAAGGCGTTCCGACACTGCGAGTGATGACCGCTTTTCGAGCCGTTACCGTTTGCGGTGGCAGCTCCTCTGCAGAAGCGCGATCAGCCGAGACTTGTTTGGAAGCGATCGTCTGCTCGTCCTTCTGCTCGAACTGGAACATCTCCTCGTAGATGGCGACGTTGTCGTCGTCGACCTTCCCCGAGCCGTTGGTCACGGGTGGGGCAGGAATCGGAGCGTCCTTCGGAGCGGCTGGGACCGAGGGCACCGGCATCAGTTCCGGATGATTCTGGAACAGCGGCCGGGCGGGCGGAGCCGAACTCGGCGGCGCGGGATCGTACAGTTCGATCGGACCTGTCGGAGTCGGCACCGGGCGGCGGCCCGATTCGATCTCGAGTCGCATTGGAGCCCGTGGCGGAGCCGGCGTCCAATCCGGAGGAGTCGGTGTGGGTAGACCGGCGATATCCGGAGGCGTCGGTGTTGGCAGTGGAGAATCCGGAGACGGGTTCAGCGGCTGTCCGTCGTCGCCAATCTCTTCGCCTTTGTCATTCCGCCGGCGTTCGCGGCGTTCTTCCCGGTATTCGCGGCGATCGGCCGCGCGTTCCCGCAGTGATTTCCATCGCGTTTCCGCGGAGCGACCGCGGAGTCGATCCAGCGGGCTCTCGGCTGCTCGACTTCCCGCGGTGAGCCAGAGCGTGAGCGTGACGAGAATCACCCCGAGAGCGACGAGGCGCCCGTCAATTCTTCTCGCCGGGCGAATGCTCGGCGGTGTAGTTGGGTGCTTCTTGTGTGATTGCGATGTCATGCGGATGGTTCTCCCTCACCGTAGCCGCCGAGATTTTGATGAACTTCGCCTGGACACGCAGCTCCTCGATTGATCGCACGCCCAGGTATCCCATCCCGGCCCGCAATCCTCCGACGAGCTGGTAGAGGAAGTGATTGAGATGACCTTTGTAGGCCACACGACCCTCGACTCCCTCCGGGACCAGCTTTTTGGCGGACTTTTTCTTCCCGTCTTCGTCGACCAGCGACTGTCGATAACGGTCGCTGCTCCCTTTCACCATCGCACCCATCGAGCCCATGCCGCGATATTGCTTGAAGGACCGGCCCTGGTACAGAATCATTTCTCCCGGACTTTCGTCCAGGCCTGCCAGAAGTCCCCCGAGCATCACGGTGTGGGCACCCGAGGCGAGTGCTTTGGTGATGTCTCCGCTGTATCGAATTCCTCCATCGCCAATAATCGGAATATCTGAGGCGGCGGCGGCCTTGGCAGCAGAGCTGATCGCCGTCAATTGCGGCACTCCGACACCAGAAATGATACGGGTGGTGCAGATGCTGCCCGGGCCGATTCCGACCTTCACGGCATCCACGCCTGCATCGATTAACGCCTGAGCCCCTTCCGTGGTGGCAATGTTTCCGGCGATCACGTCAATCGAGTACTGACGTTTGATCTCCCGGACTGTTTCAATCACGTTGGACGAATGCCCGTGAGCCGAATCGACTACGAGTACGTCCACCCCCTTATTGATGAGCGCTTCAACGCGTTCAAAATCAAAGACTCCGACCGCGGCACCGACTCGCAGACGTCCGCGGGCATCTTTCGAAGCGCGCGGGAACTGCAGGTTCTTGTCGATGTCCTTGATCGTGATTAATCCCCTCAACTGGTATCGGTCATTTACCAGTAAAAGTTTCTCTACTTTATTCTCGCGCAGAATCCGCTCTGCTTCTTTCAAATCTGTTGTCTCAGAAGAGGTTACGAGCTTGTCCTTGGTCATGACTTCGGAGATTCTGGTGTCATCGGACTCCAGAAATCTCAGGTCCCGTCGTGTCAAAATCCCCTTCAAATACCCATCTTCCGTAATGGGAACGCCGCCGACGTTGCGTTCGTCCATCAGCTTGCGGGCCTGGGACACCGTGGCGGTCGGAGGAAGGGTGACCGGATCGACAATTACACCGTGCTCGCTCCGCTTGACGCGGTCGACTTCGAGGGCCTGCTGCTCAACGGTCATGTTCTTGTGAACGATGCCCATGCCACCTTCCTGAGCCATGGCGATCGCCATTTCGCTCTCGGTGACCGTATCCATGGGACTGGAAATAATGGGAACGTTGAGCGTGATATTGCGCGTGAGGCGAGTACTGATATCGACTTCGTCCGGCATGGCGTCGCTGTATGCCGGGACGAGGAGGACGTCGTCGAATGTCAAACCTTCAGTGAGGATGCGTTCCTGCATGAGACTACTCTTCGCTTGTTTCGCTTGCGGTTTCAGATTCGTTGATGCGGTGATATACGCGGTTGCTCAGTTCGACGAGCGTCTGCGGCTGGAGTTCTTCGGCTCGCGTTTTCTCGCCGAGCTCCATTTCGGTCATGATGTCGTCGATGACCTGTTTGTCGATCTGCTTGCGGTACATGCCGACCAGGACACTTCGCAGCATCTTTCGCCGTTGGTGGAACAGCCGGCGAACGAAGTCCTGCAGAAACGGCCGATTTGCGATCTGAGCCCGTCCTTTCGGATTGGGGACCAGCTTCATGACCGCTGAGTTCACCTTCGGTCGTGGCCAGAACACCGACGGAGGCAGCTTGTTCAGCAACTTCACGTAGCACTGCGACTGTAGCCAGACCGACAGGGCTCCGTAGGTGCTTTTCCCCGGCCGAGCCTGCATTCTCAGGCCGAGCTCGAGCTGAATGGTGACAATCATTCGCTCCCACGGAATATCTGTCGCGACCAGGTTGGACACGACCGGCGTGGCGATGTTGTATGGCAAATTGGCCACGAGTTTGAGCCGCCGGGACGGATCGACCGCCAGTTGCTTCTCGATTTCCGCCAGCACTTCGGGGGCGAAACGGTTCTTGTTGTGCAATGCGTCCTGCCGCATCAGCGTCAGATTGGGGCGATCCCCCAGCTGAGCCGACGCCAGAGCGTGCATGTTTCGGTCGAGCTCGACTGAGATCACATGAGCGGCGTATTCGGCCATGAAAGCGGTCATGCCGCCCGTGCCGGTGCCGACTTCAAGGATGACATCTTTCGGGCCAATTCTGGCCTCGCGAACGATGAAGTCGATGATGTTGAGATCGATCAGATAATTCTGACCGAGGTCCGTGCGAGGATTGATCCCGAACTGAGAGAGCAGGTCCTGCAGGTGTGTCTTGGTCTGGCGGAGAGCCTCGGTCATATAAGCGTCTGTAAATCAATGTGCGGGGCGGATATGTGGCCAATGATTTACTCAAGAATCATACGCGGCAAGGGGCGAAAACGGTAGGCATCTGGAGGAAGCTTTCGTCGAATTGACGGGGATTGACGAATCCATCGGAGCGGGCTTGTGGGCCGCGACGGCAATAGGGACCGAGGTGAAGCGACTTTAAATCGGGCAATGTTCATCAATTGACCACCTGAAAACCGTGGTGATATGACTTTTTTAGAACCGGTCATGTAACTTGTGTTGACGGTTCCTTAGTGAAACCCATTAGAATGCACGGCGATCACAGTACGGCGATCGCATAAGCTCGGCTTGCAGGCAACTGCAGGCGCTGTGGGGTTACCCCATGGTCGATTGATTGTTGACTTTACGATTGGAATGAAAAGGCGGCTTGGGCTTTCAAGCCACCCGTTTTCATTCGCGACAGGATCGGTTATACGAGCCGTACTGTGATCTCTTTTTTCGAGTCCCTCTGGCAGGAATCGTTTCCGGGTCTCTCGCCACGTGATTCGTGCGGGGGCTCTCACTGTCCATTGTTCTCATTGTCTGAAACAGCGCGATTTCTCGCACGTTCCTGTTATCATCGGGACCTGTCCAGCTTCGCATCATTCAACAGTTGCCTCCCATCCAGCGATGATCGACCCAAATGCTACTGCTTGAACTGCTGAAACGCCTGCTGTTTGGTTCGTCTGCAGTTTCCTCGAAAAAACGTGTGGTCGAAACCGCCTCGTCTCGTTCTGACGGCCGGTTCTCGCCGCCTGCTGAGGCCTCCGTTGCCGTTGCCGATAAGCCGCGCAAAAAACCCAGAGAAGAACAGACCTGGCCGATTCTACGGCCGTTGCGTCGCAAGAAGGTCCGGCCTGAGCGTGATGCCGCCGCGAACGCGGGCAGCAAGCAATACCCCTTCGCGTATCCGTATGTGGTTTCCGACGGCAGCTATCTCGACCTGACAAAGGATACCGATCGGGAGCGGCTCGATCGCTGGGATCTGCCTTACTTTGAAACTCCGACGCAGCTCGCCGAGTGGTTCAATCTGCCGCTGGGGCAACTCGCCTGGCTGACCGATCGGTTCAGCGATGGCAAACGCCCGGTCGACAAAAGCAAGGCCCACTACCGCTACCAGTGGCGAACGAAGCGCAGCGGGGGATACCGACTCATTGAAGCTCCGCTCCCGTTGATGCGACAGGTGCAGGAGCAGATTCTCGACGAAATTCTCGACCGTGTGCCGACCCACGATGCCGCTCATGGATTCTGTGCGGGCCGGTCCGTGGTCACCAATGCCGAGCCGCATGTCGGCCAGGCCGTCGTCGTGAAGTTCGACCTCGACAATTTCTACACCCGTGTCCGTTACTCGCGGGTCGTGGCGGTCTTCCGCAGCTTTGGATACTCGCGTGAAGTGGCGATCTGGCTGGCGAGGCTGAGTACCTCGGCCATTCCGGCCAACCTCGATTTCCCGGGACGGCAGCCGAAACGGTTGAGACTGTTTCTACCGAGACACCTGCCTCAGGGCGCCCCGACTTCGCCCTGCATGGCGAATCTGGTGGCCTTTTCGCTCGACGTTCGGCTGTCCGGTCTGGCGAAGTCCTTCGGAGCGACCTACACGCGGTATGGAGACGACCTGACCTTCTCGGGGGACGAGTCCTATCTCCGTTCCCTGCGGGTGTTCATTCCGCTGGCGCATCAGATCATCCGCCAGGAACGCTTCGTTCTGAACGGCAAGAAGAAGCAGATCCGCCGCCGCGTGAGCCAGCAGAAAGTCACTGGCGTTGTCGTCAACGACAAAACGAACATCCCGCGGAAAGAATTCGACCGCCTCAAAGCCACACTGCACAATTGCGTCCAGCACGGCCCGGATTCGCAGAATCACGATCAGCATCCTAACTTCCGAGCCCATCTCCGCGGACGCATTGCCTACGTGCAGCAGTTGAATGAACATCGTGGCAACAAACTGCTCAGCCTCTATCAGGCCATCAACTGGTCGTAGATGTCACGCGGGTTAGGCGAGAGGATGAGGGGAAACGCGGGGGCCATACCTCGCAGACCGAGGATTCCCGATTTGCGGGGAACGCGGCCGGCTGATCGCCCCGCTCATCCGGAATTGGGAATTCACCCGGAGTGCCGAGTCCGAAGGGCGGCCGGTGTTCAGGATTTGTGAATTTTACCGCGGAAGAGCCCTGTTTTCCCGGTGAAAACCGCTCTTTTCGCAAATGATGATTAGTGGTACATTTCGCGGCTCCTGCGTACGTTGCTCTCGCAGCAATCCTAGAAACTCAGTCGCTGTAGCGGTCGTACCTGTCCCTCCGAAGCTACGACAAATCGATCGACAAGGATGTCGTCTCATGAAACTCTGTCGCTTCCCCGTGACTTCACCTTCTGCGCTGCTTTGCTGTCTCACGCTGTTTGCCAGCGCATGGTCTACGACCGTCTCAGCTCAACAGGGAAATGCTCCTGGTCAGGCTCAGGTCCAGACTCCTGCTCCTGAAGGCCCGCAGTTGAGTCCGGAACTCAATTTCATCCTGGATAACTGGGAGAAAGCCGGCGACGTGACCGAGCGGCTTGAAGGCAAGCATATCCGCTACATCTACGACCACGTATTCTTTGTCGAAAAGTGGGCCGCCGGCGAGTTCTACTACGAAGCTCCCGACAAAGGTCGGCTCGACCTGGCCGCGCCGTCGGCCTTTGAAAAAGGGAAAAAGCGGGTTCGAAACGGCAAAGAATACACGATTGAAGCCGATAAGCCGGAACGCTGGATCTGCGATGGCACGCAGGTTTACGCCATCGATGAAGATCGCCGGGAGTACCAGCGTTTGCCGATTCCGATCGACAGTCGCGGCAAGAATATTGTCGATGGTCCACTGCCGTTTCTGTTCGGCATCTCTAAAGAGAAGGTGCTGATGCGGTATCACGTGATGCTGCACACGGCCGAAACCGGTGGCAAGCACGATCTGAATCAGGGCATCATTCACCTTCGCGTCAAGCCGCTCTGGCAGCAGGACGCCGCCAACTGGCAGGAAGCCGAAGTGATGCTGAATGCCAAATCCTATTTGCCGAGTGCGATCAAGCTGATCCATCCCGGTGGGAATGCGGAGACGGTTTACGTGTTCCAGGATGTCGTACGAAACGCCGAGCAGAGCCTGGTGCGTCAGCTGTGGAAGGGGAACCCTTTCGAGCCGAGCCTGCGCGGCTATAAAGAACTGACGGCAACAGCAGCGGAGCCTGGAACAGAAGCCCCAGTAAGACGATGAAATCGGCTGGATTGATGTGATCGACTGCAAAAAGTTTACTTAACGAACCAGATTGCTTCTGGATTTCTGAGGGCAGACTCGCCACAATACGGGCGCGTTTTCTTCAGTATTTTTCATGACGCGAAGCGAACTGAGTTCAGGATAATTCATGGCGACGATGGATCCCGCAGTGAAAACACATAAACCGTATCATCGCAATGCATACGAGTTTGTTTTCGACTCTCTGCGTTACACGCAGGAGATGCTCAATCGGGGGCATGTGGTCGACGAGATGACCGAAGACTCCGCGCACATCTCGGGCCGGGAACTGCTCGAAGGTGTCCGTCTGCTCGCTTTGGAGCGGTTTGGACTGCTCTCGCAGATGGTCTTCCGCTCCTGGGGCATCAAGTCGACAGAAGACTTTGGCCGTATCGTCTTCGAACTGGTCGAACGTGGCGAGATGAAGAAGACCGAACGGGACAGCATCAGCGACTTCGTACACGTTTACGAGTTCGAAGAAGCCTTCGACGACAACTACGTCATCGATCTTCGCGAAGCCTTCAAGGTCGACCGCTAAGCCTCTGCGATTGCTGGTTTCCTGGTCGTTATCGGAAACCGTTGACTGATTCTCTCCGGGGCGATTCCGAAAGAACCGGGCTCATGCCGCCAGCTCAGGAAGCCGATGCCGTTCCTGCCGAAACGCGCGGCCGTCGCCGGGATCCTCGCTTTTATCTGGCGCTGGGAATTGGACTCGTCTGGCTTCTCATTCTAGCCGGCCTCTCTCTCTGGACCGCCAATCCCGTGACGGTGAACCGCGAACAGCTCCTGCTGGCCGATGCGGTTATCATCGCTGAGATTGTCGAGCCCACGGGCGAAGTCAAAGTGTCGTCGATTCTGAAAGGTCGAGCCGACGGCGATTTGCAGCCGGAATCGAGAGTCTCAATCCACCGTGCTGGGGATCACTGGAACGCAGGCGAAAACCGCGTGCTGCCGTTGACGCGGGATGCGAATGGAAACTGGACCATCGCCCCGGCTCCGCTGCCCGACACGGTGCATCTCGATTACCCGGCTACTGACGAGGTGCTGGAGCAGGTCGACGAGATTCTGCAGCGCCCTCGTTCCTGAGTCCGGCCGATTACTCGGGGATAATGCATCCTCCCAGTCGCTTACGTCTTCCGCTTCCGCTTGGAGGGGTACGGCTCGGCCAGTTGTCTCTCGACGTGCTTGAAGACGAATCCAGACGCCAGAGCGACGATTTCCAACACGATGAAAACCGTCGGCAGCCAGAGTCGTTTGGAGAAATGCCACGAGATCACCGCCGGGGCGTTTGGCAGCTGGTGGAGTCCTCGGTAACCGAAGAGTGCCACGGACTTCGCCCATAGGGTGGCAACGTGAACCCGGGTGATTCGCACCCGCCGTGTTTCCTGGGTGTCGGCGGGTTCGTCGGTTACGGTCGGAGCGTGAGCTTCAACGTACGATCCAGCCAGAGAGCACCAGCCGAACGCGGCGATAATCACCATAACGCTGGCCACCACCCAGGTGAGTGACAGTCCGGATTCCTGCATGTGAGCACTTCCCAAAATCTGTCCAGAAGCTGCAACAACCCCGGCGGAACTTATATAAAAGTGTCCACTGAGGTGGTAGTCTCATCGGCAGGGACGACTGCGCGGTCCGGCTTCCTCATCTGGCGCAAGCCCTAACGATTGTGAGATTTTCGGCACGAAAATATTCTGAAATCGCCAACGATTCGGGTTGATTGCTCGTATCGGGGTAGGGGTGGTCATATACTCCAGATCGTTTTTTCGCGGGGAGCGTCTGCGCATTCTCCGCTCTTGTCGTCGGGCATTCAGCTCGCGGCTGGTCTTTCGTGAAACATCTTTTCTATCCATCTGACGCAGCTTGGTGGTAAGGCCCGAGGCATGAATCAACCGGAAAATGTGATCGAGATTCGCAATCTCTCCAAAGTCTACCGCGATTTCTGGGGGCGCAAGAAAGTCCAGGCTCTCAAGTCGTTGAGCCTCGAAGTTCGCAAAGGGGAGATCTTCGGTCTCCTTGGTCCGAACGGTTCCGGCAAGACCACCACGATGAAACTGCTGCTCGGACTGCTCTTTCCGACCGGCGGTGATGTCAGCATTTTCGGCGAGCCGGCTTCGAACGTCGAAAAGAACGAACGCATCGGGTATCTGCCGGAAGAGTCGTATCTGTACCGCTTCCTGAATGCGGAAGAGACACTCGACTTCTACGGTCGTCTGTTCAACATGCCGGCTGATGTTCGCAAGAAGCGTTGTGATGAACTCATTCAGCAGGTCGGCATTCAGCACGCCCGTAAACGACAGCTCAAAGAGTATTCCAAGGGGATGACCCGTCGTATCGGCCTGGCTCAGGCGCTGATCAACGATCCCGATCTGGTTCTGCTCGACGAACCGACCTCCGGTCTGGATCCGATCGGTACCCGCGACATGAAAGACATGATTCTGAAGCTCCGCGATCAGGGCAAAACCGTGGTGATGTGTTCGCACCTTCTGGCCGACGTTCAGGATGTGTGTGACCGGATCGCGATTCTCTACGGCGGCGAACTCAAGGTCATCGGCCGCGTCGAAGAGCTGCTCAAGTCGAAGGAACAGGAACAGATCCTGACCAGCACGCTGAGCGACGAAGCTCTCAACGAAGTCAAAGCCGTTCTCAAGAAGCACAATGCCGACTTCATCTCGGCCGACCGGCCGACCTCGACTCTGGAAGACCTGTTCCTCAAAACGGTGCAGATCAGCCAGGCTCAGCCCGGGAAACGGTTTGTGGCCGAAGGGGGCGACCAGGGCGAATCTCCTCTCGACGACGAGCAGAAGGCCGCCGAGAACAAGACCGCCGAGAACAAGGCGAGCACCTGAGTCGTCGACTGAAGGGCCACGCTCCCGGCGAGGTCCGCACACATGCCAATGATTCCGGATTCATCATCCGTAGCATCTTTTGATATTCATTCTCTTGCGGAGTACCTCGATCAATGTCCTTTGACGTTGTCGGATTTGATTTTCTCGAAGGACTGACGCACTTCCTGAAAGTGTTCGGCGGCATTCTCGCTGCTGCTCTGGTCGTGTCCCTTGTTATCGCCTTCCTGAAGTACGGGCCTCGCGGTTTCGGACTGTTCTTCAAGACCATCTGGCAGGCGGTCGTCGATTTCGTACATACCTCGCCGCGCCGGGTGTGGGCGATCACGATGCTCACCTGGAAAGAATCGAGCCGAAAGAAGGCTCTGTTCGTCTTCGTGGTCTTCGCGTTGCTCATCATGTTCGCCGGCTGGTTCCTCCGGTCCTCGGTTGACCGGCCCGATCTGCAGCTCAAGGTCTACGTGAAGTTCGTGCTGACCGCGATCTCCTGGCTGACGCTGCCCGTGGTCCTGCTGCTCGCCTGCTGGGGGCTGCCGACCGACATCAAGAACCGTTCGCTGCACACGGTAGTGACCAAGCCGACGCGTCGTCATGAAGTGGTCCTGGGACGCTTCTTCGGATTCTCTCTCGTCGGAACTGTGGTTCTGCTTGTTATGGGAGTCATCGGCTACTTCTGGACCGTGGGACAGATGCCGGCCGGGGCGAAGTCGGAACTCGTGGGCCGTGTCCCGGTCTATGGTGACATGACTTACTCCAACCGCGAGGGGAATCGTCGTCAGGACACGAGCGAAGAGTCGAGCGGAGTTAACGTCGGCGACATCTGGGAATTCCGCAGTTATATCGAAGGGGGAACGAAGTCCCGAACCTTCTACGACTTCGACAACCTGAATGTCAGCGCCATCCGCAATGCCGGCCAGTTCCGGATCGAATACAACTTCGAAGCGTTCCGCACGCACAAAGGGGATATCGACAAGCGTCTGGCCTGCCAGATGACGATCGTCAATAACACCAACGGACTACGTGTCCCCCTGCCGATTTTCGAGGTGCACGAATTCAGTAACCGGGCCGCGGATAAGACCATTGTCCTGGGCGGCACCGACGAAGACGGCAACAGTATTGACACTGTCACCTATAATGAAGAAGCAACCAACGAACTGAAGACGGTGAACCTGTACGACGAGGTTCTCGAAGGGGGCGACATCACGATTGAAGTGCAATGTCTCGACCCCGGTCAGTTCCTGGGAATGGCGCGTCCCGACCTGTTTATCCGCATGCCGGACCGCTCGTTCGCCTCAACTTATTTCAAGGCGGTCTTCGGAATCTGGCTGCAGATGGTGCTGATCATCGTGATCGGTGTGACGGCCAGCTGTTTCGTGAAGGGACCCGTGGCGACGCTGCTCACCTTCGGTATTCTGGTCGTGGGAACCGGCTTCAGCGAACTGATGCAGGGGCTGGCAGCCGGGCAGACAGAAGGTGGCGGACCATTCGAGTCGGCCTACCGGATGTTTATGCACCTGAATCCGACGACCGGGTTCGATGATGGTCCGCTGAAAACCGTGATCACTCTGGTGGACCAGATTGCCATCGGCTTCCTCTGGACGGTGCAGCACCTGTTCCCGCGGTTCGAGTACTACAACATGATTCCATTCGTGGCGAACGGCTTTGATGTGCCCTGGAGAGCATCGCTTCTCCCGAGCATTGCCGTGACCCTCGCCTTTGTTATTCCGTGTCTTATTCTCGGTTACTTCTCACTGCAATTAAGAGAAATGGAAGCGAAATGAATCGCATTTCGTCACAGCAGCGAAAATTGGTTTACCTCATTGCGATGGGCTTGCTGCTCGCTCCAATCGTCTACTTCGGCGCTCCGGGCGACGGGTCGGACGATTCCGGCGGCCAGCTGTCCCAGCTTCGCAGTGAATACGATCTGGGCGAAACGAGCCTCGGCAACGTCGATCCGGCTTCTGCCACGATGAACCTCGTTCTGCTGGGGCTGAGGGGCATCGCCTCGAACATGCTTTGGGGGCAGGCCGTTGAGCAGAAGGATCAGAAAGACTGGGCCGGACTGCGGGCTACGGTCGACTCGATCGTCCTGTTGCAGCCACACTTCAAGCAGGTGTGGGAGTTCCAGGGCTGGAATCTGGCCTACAACGTCTCCGCAGAATGGGACGGCGTCGCTGACCGCTACGAGTGGGTCAAGGAAGGCGCGAAGTTCATGATCAAAGGAAGCGACCGCAATCAGAAGTATCCGGAGCTCGCCTGGGAAACCGGTCGAATTCTGGGGCAGAAAATCGGTCGTGCGGATGAAAAGAAATACTTCCGGGAGTACTTCCTGGATGACCCGACCCGCGAAGGCGGCGGTCCGGATCCGGACGTGAACCCGGACGGAAAAGATAACTATCTGGCGGCCAAGGACTGGTTCGTTCGGGCCAACGAAGTCGAAGACCAGCCGGGCATTTCTCAGAGTCGACTCGCTCGCGTGCTGTTCCGTTCGTATCCGGTTCGCTCGCAGATTGACTATGCCGATACCTTCCAGTCGGAAGGGAAGTTCGACGAGATCGAGCGTATTCGGGAAGCCTGGGAAGTGGCCTCGACCGAGCTGCGAAACGACTGGGGTTCGGAACGCTTCATGACGCCCGCCGGAGCCATCATTCTCGAAGCCAACGACGAGGCCCTGGAGGCGATCGTCAAAGAAGAAGGGGAACGATTCTCCCTGGCCGAAAAGCGGGAATGGGTGAACCGTCGACAGAACATGTCGAACTACCGTTACTGGCGTCTGCGGTGTCAGGTCGAATCGGAAGAAGAGACCATCAATGCTCACCGCAACCTGTTCCTCGGCAAGCGGGCTCTCATCGATCGTGGAGACGTGGTCGAGGCGGAGCGACTGCTGACCGAAGGGATGGTCGCCATGGAAGAGATTCTTTCCGAATGGCCGGAACTGGAGCAGGAAGACAACTTCCGCGAGGAATGTCTGAAAGCTGTCGTGCTGTGGCGTGGTGCCAAGCAGGCGCAGGGTAAGGACGTGCCTGCCGACTTCCCGTTGAGGAATCTCTGGGATTCGTATCCAACCGAAGCGGCCGAGTACACCGAACTGTTCCGCACGCTCTACGGCGGCTGATCGCTCGGAATCTCTGGAACTTCATTTGACCTGCCGCACGATTCACGCAGGCGTCGTCACGGATGTGCGACCTTTTGTGCGGCAGGTTTTTTCGTGCGCTGCCGAGGACAGTCGTTGCGTTGCCCGGCAGGCTGCTATGATGTTGCCAGGGCAAACCGGCTCAATGTCTATCGTGCCGGCCGGGGTGGCCCTGATAGCTGTGCTATCAGGGCGGCGAAGCCGTTGGAGGCTGCATTTCGATGTAATTCCACGTGGGGCCACGCGGCAGGTGGGCCCAGACGTGCACGTCTGGGTGACGAAGTCACAGGAAGCCGCTGTCCGTCGCGGCAGGGTTCAGACGAGACAAGCTGAGTTCACGTCGGTAAGCAGCCTCTTGTGGCTGCGCCACTCAGACGCACGCGTCTGAGCCATCCTTAAAGATGTTGATCAGACGCCGGCTGGAAACATCGATGCCATGGAACCCGACGCGAATTCGATACAGGGTCATCATCAGGAAGCAGACAACTCATGAATGAACGTTACGCAGAACTGGTTTCACAGCTTCAGCAGGTCGGATTGCTTGGCTCGATCGGCAGTGTGCTCGGCTGGGAGCAGGAGACCTACATGCCGGGCGGAGGAGCGGAACTTCGCTCTCGACAGATCAGCCTGATCGCTGGCATGGCACATCAGCGGGCGACCGCTCCGGAGCTCGGCGAGCTTCTGGCCGAACTGTCGACCCAGGACTGGGGCGATCCGCACAGTCCGGAAGCGGTGAATGTTCGGGAAGCCCGTCGCGATTACGAGCGTGCCACGAAACTTCCGCAGCGACTGGTCGAAGAACTGTCGCGGGTGACGACGCTCTCTCAACAGGCGTGGAGTCAGGCCCGAAAGAAGAACAACTTCGCCGACTTCCAGCCGTGGCTGCAGCAGGTCATTGAACTCAAACGCGAAGAAGCCCGCTGTCTGCAGGAAGACGGCGGACCGCTTTACGATACGCTGCTCGATCACTACGAACCCCGAATGACCACAGCCGAACTGCAGGCGACCTTTCAACCATTGCGGGACCAGTTGGTTCCACTGGTCGCCGAGATTGCGGAGGCGAAGAATCGGCCCGACACCTCGATTCCGACCCGCAGCTATCCGGTCGCCGCTCAACGAGCTTTCGCCGAAGAGGCGGCACGGGCCATCGGTTTCGATTTCGATCGCGGTCGGCTCGACGAATCGGCTCATCCGTTCTGCAGCGGTTTCGGTCCCGGCGACTGCCGGCTCACGACGCGATTCGATGACCGCTTCTTCAACATGGCTTTCTTCGGCACGCTGCATGAAGCCGGCCATGGCATCTACGAGCAGGGGCTGAATCCGGACGCGTTTGGCCTGCCGATGGGGGCAGCGGTCTCGCTCGGCATTCACGAATCGCAGTCCAGAATGTGGGAAAATCTTGTCGGCCGGTCACGACCGTTCTGGGACCACTTCTACACTCGGGCGCAGCACTATTTTCCGGAAGCTCTCGGCAACGTGAAGCTGGACGACTTTTATCGAGCCGTGAACACCGTGGAGCCCTCGTTCATTCGTGTTGAAGCCGACGAAGTGACGTACAATCTCCACATCATGTTGCGATTCGAACTGGAGCAGATGCTGATTAGTGGCGAACTCGACGCAGCCGATGTCCCGACGGCCTGGAACGAGAAGTTCGAAGCCTATCTCGGTCTGGTGCCGCCGGATGATGCTCACGGCTGTCTGCAGGATGTGCACTGGTCGGCCGGATTGATTGGCTACTTCCCCACGTACGCCCTGGGCAATGTTTACGCCTCGCAGTTCTTTGGCGCCGCTCACGACCAGATCTCCGGACTGGACGATCTGATCGCGAAGGGCGAGTTTGCACCGCTGAAGAAGTGGCTCAACGAGAACATCCACCAGCGTGGACAACAATATTCCGCTCTCGACCTGGTGAAGGTCGTGACCAACCATGAGTTTGATGCCGAACCGCTCGTGACTCATCTGCGGACCAAGTTCCGCGATGTGTATCGGCTAAGTTAGAGCATTTTCATGCTTCTCCTGCAAACGCCTGCAGTTGGAGTTTGAATTTGCTCCAGGACGTGAGCAGCTCGGGAGAGCATTCGCGAGCCACGAGCTGGAATTCGCGATCCGCAGCAAATAGTTTGGACGGCTCCCTTGCAGGCCCCTGCGGAATCGGGTCTGCTGAGGAGTCGGTAAGACAATGGACACGTTTGTCCGGTTTTGAGATTACGGTGAAATGGTGATGACAGAGACGACCAACATGCAGACCGCTCCCCTTCATGAAGTACTGGTGAACCAGGTCGAAGAGATCCTGAGACGGTCGGAAGAAAAGAGCCAGCCGCTCGAAGTCGACCCGATTCGCGGCGAACTGTTCGAACTGTTCGTAGTGGCACACGGAGCCGGCTTCCTCGAAGAGAACGCCGAGCATGACCTGACAGCCGACGAACTCTGCAAGCTTCTCGCGACCCGCTGGGGTCTCGATCAGGCGGCTCAGAGCAGTGTGGCCCGTCAGGAAAAGCTCGACAGTGATCACCTCGTCAAGATGCGTGTCCTCTGGTCGCTGTTGCGATTGTGGATGGAGTGGACCTATGCCTGGCAGCGCTGGGACGAATTTCATCCGCCAGCTGACGGGGAGTCCTCAGCGGAGTCGAACTGAGTCGACGTCTGTTCTTACGATCGGCTCGTCAGGTCTTCGCAAGGGGCGGGAGTGCTTACGGCTCATACGGAGCCATGACAAGCAGCCAGAACGGCATCCTCCAATTCCTGAATTTTTCATCGGAATCGCTATTGTCAGAACCTCGACTCAGTGCAAGAATTCGGGCACATGGGTCACGCCAAACGCAACGTGACAAAAGGTTCTGTCGTCAAGATGGGCCGGGATTGGCTTGCCGGTTCAGGCGACGAGTTCTATTCATCTAGAGAGGAGGTGGTCTTGTGACAAGTGACTGTTGTTGTAGCCAGAGAGGTGGCACCGCTTAGCAAGGGCGGACGGTCGGCGGGTTGTTTGCCCGAGTGCCACCGTCTCGTCAGGATCACCTTCAAGACATTTCCGGGTTGTCCTTCTGCCGAAGGACGGCAAACCAAACTGGAAATGATCTTCGATCCGAACGAGGTTATCAACGCAGGACGTTAGTCCCGCATGCTTAATGCCTCGGCTCTTCTTCGGAAGAGTCGAGGTTTTTTCATGCGCGCTCCGAAGAGTCCCCGCCTGCTCTCGGGGTCCATGCATGAGGCTCCGAGTTCCCAAGGCCCCGGGAGCAACTGGTGTTAATCGCCAGTTTATTCAAGCACGTTTCAGCGGGCTTGTTGCAAGATTGCCGCCTACCATCTCGTTTCTTAACCCGAAGCGTGAGCGAGGGCCGCTGGTCGTTGGCCGCCCGGTCTGTCGGATTCGATAACGATGAATAGGTGTGCCACTGGCGTCTCGCCAGTGCTCTTCGTTGTTGACGAGGCATTGCGTGCTGTTGAGCCGAAGTGGTTGGAATCCTGATGGTCTTTCACTGAAACGAGGGTCCAGTACTCCACTGGCGAGACGCCAGTGGCACGCGGCGTTTCGACGTGTTGCGGTGAATACATGCCGAGCCATGAGCGGGGGCCGTGCCCCCTGTCATCTCGCTTCGGGTTGGGATTGGAGGGACGCGGTGGCCCATTGGCATTCGTCAATTCGCGTTCATGGGCTGCTCACGGAATCTTCACGGCTGTTCGACACCATCTCGGCAGCGGACGTGGACCCGCGACAGAACCATTCAGCAGTGAGGAGTCTTGGAAGTGCGACGCAGGCAGGGAGCCGACGATGAACGACCGATTTGACGACTTCAACGGGCAGCGATACTGGCTCGACATCGACGACGATTCCCCCACGTTCTATCAGTTGCTCGCCATCGATCCCGGTGAGTCTGATCCCGAGATTATCCGACGGGCGGCTGTTCAGCGGCGGAAACTCGTGCAGTCGAAACGAGGGTCCGGGCACGATTCGGTCGTCAGTTCGCTGCTGTATCAGATTGGTGAAGCCGAGACGACGCTCCTCTCTTCGTCGTTGCGGGAAGACTATGACCGCCGACTCGCTCACACGGTTCGCAGCCGGGCCGACCACGGGGAACAAAGCTCCGACGCTTTTGAGTTCGTTGACGAAATCGAAGACGAGCCCGTCGACGGGGGCGATCTGCATTTGAAAAAGCTGCTCGCCATCGCCGGCACCGCAGCCCTGCTTCTGATCATGGGCTTCTTCGCCTGGCCGTCGAATGACGAGCCTCTCGACCCAGCGGCTGCGAACGCGGATCTGGCTGCGGCTGATATCGATCTTGAGTCGGACGAGGACTCCAACGCGACCATGTCGAACGCAACGAACGACAGCCGTGCATCTGGAAATGAAACTGTGACCAACAGCCCGGTCACCGCTCGTCGCCTGCGGGAACTCAATACGCTGGGCGACGAACGCGGCCCCTGGGTTTCGTCGGACGGACTGACGATTTACTGGTGGGTGCGGCCCGATCCGAATGCAGAATCCGAAATCTGGACAGCGAGCAGGCTCGACGCTCAGGCGGTGTTCTCCCGGAAGCGATTGCTTCGAATCGGCGAAGCCCCCACGTTCACGGGCGATCAACTGGAGATGGTTTTTCTGCCGGGACGCGACGAGGACCTGAAGATGCACGTGGCCGCTCGATCCTCCCGGGAGGACGAGTTCGGGCCAGCGACGGAGATCCCGCCACTCCGGGAACTTAACTGCACGAATCCTTCGCTCAGCAGCGACGGATTAATGCTGCTGGTTGAACAGCGGGAGTCTGGCTCTCCGCTGCTGTTGACCCGACCGACTCGAGAACAACCCTGGCGTGAACCGGTTCCGTTGCCGACCGGGCCGTTCGATGAAACGCGTCTCAAGTCGCTGTCTTTGGGCGAGAACGGATTGAGGCTTTACGCCACTCTCGCCGCCGATTCGGAAACGGAATCTTCAACCCAGATCGCTCGATCGACGCGTTCCACCATCGGGGATCCATTCGCGCAGCTTGAAGTGGCTCGCGTAGCTGGCGTGGGATTCGATCTGGCCGACCCGTATTCTTCGGGCGAAACCGACGACGTCTATTTCGTCAGTGGGCGAGCTTCAGGGGATCTGTGGCGCATCGCCGCCGAGGACCTGCGGTGGACGCGCTTCGAATCGATTCCCTGACACCGACTGGAATCCCCTACGCTCGCTGACGCTTTGGTCAGGATCGCGCGAGACCTCGCCAGAAACACTGCTTCGCGCCTCGGATTCCTCTGCTACACTCGGAGATGAATTCTCGGCTCGCACCTGTGTCCTTTCGTATGGCAGATCGACATCATGCCTCTGAAGAGTGGCTACCAATCGGAGTTTCGTTGCCGTCCGCAGTTTCGGGACGGCCAAACCGTGTTTCGTGTCTGGGCTCCCGGCAGGAAACATGTGGAACTGGTTCTTGAGAACGACGCTCGTCCTATGGAGCGGAAGGATTGGGGGTACTGGGAACTGAGTCTGCCGGAGTTACCCGAGGGGACGCAGTACGGGTATCGGCTCGACAGCGGTCCGGTCCGACCCGATCCCTGCACGATGTGGCAGCCGGATGGCGTGCATCAGATGTCGGCGCTGGTGCGAACAGATCGATTTTCCTGGAGCGATCAACACTGGCAGCCGCATGAGCGGGAGCATCTTGTCTTCTATGAACTGCACGTGGGAACGTTCACGCCGGAAGGAACCTTCGAGGCTGTCATTCCCCGACTGCAGGAGCTGAAAGAGCTGGGGATCACGGCGATTGAACTGCTGCCCGTCTCCCAGTTTCCCGGCGAGCGGAACTGGGGATACGACGGCGTTCATCCGTATGCGGCTCAGAACACCTATGGAGGTCCACTGGAGTTGCAGAAGCTGGTCGATGCCGCCCACGCGGTTGGGCTTTCGATCTACCTGGACGTGGTTTACAACCATCTCGGGCCGGAGGGGAATTACCTCTCTGAATTCGGCCCGTATTACTCGGCCAGTTATTCAACGCCCTGGGGCCCGGCGCTCAACTACGACGGACGCGACAGCGACGCGGTTCGGAACTTCGTGCTCGAGAATGTGCATCACTGGATTCACGATTTTCATTTCGATGGACTTCGGCTCGATGCCGTGCATGCGATTTTCGATAAGAGTCCGATTCACCTCCTGGCCGAAATCAAACAGGTTGCCGATGCCGCTGCCCAAAAGCGTGAGAGTCGAGCCGTGGTTGTCGCCGAAAGTCTGATGAACGACGTGCGCATGATTCGCTCGCTCGGAGAAGGAGGCTACGGACTCGATGCGGAATGGAACGAGGATTTCCATCATGCGGTGCAGGCGTATCTGACCGGCGAAGAGTTCGGCAAGTACTCCGACTTTGGCGAAGCGTCTCATCTCGCAACGATTTTTGAGAAGACGTTCAGCCTGGCCGGTCGGTACAGTCGTTTCCGCGGTCGCCGCTGGGGGGCGGAAGCGGCGGGTCTGTCGGGGACCCGATTTGTCGCCGGGATCCAGAATCACGATCACGTCGGCAACCGGGCTCGCGGCGAACGGATTGCTCATCTGGTGTCGCCGGCTCAGTGTCGACTCGCCGCTTCCATGTCGCTGCTCAGTCCGTTTCTGCCACTCATCTTTATGGGCGAAGAGTATGGCGAAACGAATCCGTTTCCGTTCTTCTGTTCGTTCCAGGATGAAGGTTTGATCGAGAACGTCCGCAAAGGGCGAGCCCGCGACTACGATTTCGAAGGCGAGGTACCCGATCCGCAGGATCCCGCGGAGTTTCAGAAGGCGATCCTCAGCTGGAGCTGGCCTGAGGAGACCGATTCGGCGGGAATGCGGCGGCTCTATCAGAGCCTGCTCGACTTCCGGCGGAGTCAGCCGATTCTGCATCAGAATTCATCCCGGGAAGCCCGTCTGTTGCCCGACGAGAAACAGGGACTGGTGCTGGAATGGAAATACTCGGCGGCTGCCGGCGAAGAATCGCTGGCGGATGAAGAGGACGATCTGTACTGCTACTTCAATCTCACAGGCGTCGAGCAGAGCCTGAAGTCGGCTCATCTTCCAGAGAATCTCAACGTGCTGTTCCTGTCGGAAGTCGGATCCTTCGGCACGCATTCGCAACCGGCAGACAGCGTCGAACTGAAGCTTCAACCGTGGGAGTGCATGGTGATCGGAAAGCCACGCAGCTGATGGCTTTTTTGTCCGGCAGTGTCTAGGATGGATGCACGGTCTCCGATGTGTGAACACGGGCAGGTCAGGCGGTGCTTCACCTGTCGATCGTTGTCAGTCGTTGAGATCAAGATCGCACCGTCGGGCAAGCCAGTAGTGGAATCCCTCGCATGACAAATGCCGGCAGGCGGACGACTACGGTTTCGGCTCTACGGTCTATTCCATTCCTCATTCTGAGGCGAATTTTTATGAAGTCAATCCAGTGGACCTGCTTGCTACTGTTGCTCCTTTCGGGTTCAGTAACGGCCGCCGAGCGTCCGAATCTCGTGCTTATCATTGCGGATGACTGCACCTATAGCGATCTCGGCACCTACGGCGGACAGGCGAAGACGCCGAATCTTGACGCCCTGGCTGCTGAAGGGATGAAGTTCACGCAATGCTTCCAGTCCGCCCCGATGTGTTCGCCGACACGGCACAATATCTACACCGGTCTGTTCCCGGTGAAGTCGGGGGCGTATCCGAATCATACGTTCGCCAAGAAGGGGACGAAGAGCATCGTCCACGATCTGAAGCCGCTCGGTTATCGCGTGCATCTCTCCGGCAAGCGACACATCGGACCGGTGGAGGTCTTTCCGTTCGAGTATTCCGGGAAGAGCAATCCCGACATGCAGGTCATCAATACGCTGTTTCAGGAATGCAAAGCCGACGAGCAGCCGTTCTGTCTGATCGCCTGCTCGAACGAGCCGCACACGCCGTGGAATAAGGGGGATGCGTCCCAATACGATCCCGACGAACTTGAGTTCCCGCCCTACCTTGTCGGCACGCCGCACGTTCGCGAGCAGTTCACGAAGTACCTCGCTGAGATCACGTACTTCGACAGTCAGATTGGGGAAATCGTCGATCTGCTGGAGAAGCACGGCCTCGAGGACGATACGCTGGTGATGGTGCTTTCCGAGCAGGGAAACAGTCTGCCGTTCGCCAAGTGGACCTGTTACGAAGCCGGCGTCGCTTCGGGAATGGTGGTCCGATGGCCGGGCCGCGTGAAGCCGGGAAGCGAAACCGATGCCATGGTGGAGTATGTCGACATTTTACCGACGTTCGTTGAAGCAGCGGGTGGGAACATTCGCAAAACGCTCGACGGGAAGAGCTTTCTGCCGGTGCTGCAGGGAGAGCGGGACGACCACAAAAAGGTCACCTATAGCCTGATGACGACGCGGGGAATTAACAACGGTTCGGAGTACTATCCCATTCGTTCCGCCCGCAACGAACAGTTCCGTCTGATCTGGAATCTGAGTCCGGATGTCACCTTCCAGAACGCCTGCACAGAGAGTTCGGAATTCAAGTCGATGGAACAGGCGGCGGCCTCCGGAAACGAACAGGCGCGAGAGTTGACTGAAAAGTATCAGCATCGTCCCGAGTACGAACTGTACGATGTCGTCAACGATCCACACAACATGCGAAATCTGGCCGGGGAGAAAGAATTCGACGGGGAGATGGCATCCCTGCGGAAATCGCTGGAAGCGTGGATGGCGGACCAGGGCGATGAGGGCATCGCCACCGAAATGGCCGCCGGGGATCATCAGAATCGTGGCAGGAAGCCCGCCGGTAAGAATGCCCGGCAGAAATCCCGGAAGAACGCCAGCAGCCGCTGAGTCTCCTTCGCTTTCCTATTGCTTTTCGACTGCTTCACCAGGAACCATTTCATGCACCGCACGCTTATCTGGTCAATGACACTGCTGTTGACTCTCTGTCTGACGGACTCTCTTATCGCGGCGAACCCGGAGGCTCCCCGACCGAACATCATCATCGTTCTGGTCGATGACATGGGCTTCTCGGATCTGGGGTGTTACGGCAGCGAGATTGAGACGCCGCACATCGATCAGCTGGCCGAGAAGGGGCTGCGGTTTACGCAGTTTTACAACTCGGGCCGTTGCTGTCCGACGCGGGCGAGTCTGATGACCGGACTGCATCCGCATCAGGTCGGCATCGGCCACATGACGGCTTCTCCCGGCAAGCCGCTGGGATTTGAAGGGGCCTATCAGGGGTACCTGAACCAGAACTGCACCACGGTTGCCGAAGTGCTCAAGTCAGCCGGCTATCAAACGCTGATGACCGGCAAGTGGCATCTCGGAGCCGAACAGCAGGAATGCTGGCCGCTGCAGCGTGGGTTCGATCGTTATTTCGGCTGCATCAGCGGCGCGATCAACTACTTTAAACCGGGTGGCGATCGCGGGCTCACGCTCGGCAACAGGAACGTCGACGTGCCGAAGGACTTCTACGCCACCGATACCTTCACCGACTACGCCTGCGAGTTTATTTCCGACGCCTCGAAGAACGAGGAACAGCCGTTCTTTCTGTATCTGGCGTACAATGCACCCCACTGGCCGCTCAACGCGAAAGTCGAAGACTTCGAGAAGTATCGTGGCAAGTACACGGCCGGCTGGGAGAAGCTGATGCAGGACCGCTTCCGCAAGCAGGTCGAGCTCGGTTTGTTTCCGGAGGACACTGAGCAGGCGTCGCATGTCGGGCCGAAGTGGGATTCGCTTAATGACAACCAGCGGGATCGTCTTGATGCCGTGATGGCGGCTTACGCCGGCTGCGTCGATTCGATTGATCAGAATATCGGCCGGCTCATCGAGCATTTAAAAGACGAGGACGAGTACGAGAACACGGTCATCTTTTTCCTCTCCGACAACGGGGCATGTCAGGAAGGCGGCACGCTGGGGCAGGGAGGGGAGAAGATGGTCCGCAACCCGCCGCTCGAAACGGTCGACGGCGTGAAGCTCGGCCTCGCCTGGGCGAACGCCTGCAACACGCCGTTCCGCCTCTACAAGCATTATGTCCATGAGGGGGGCGCCTGCACGCCGATGATCGCCCACTGGCCGGCCGGCATCGCCGACAGCGACGAAGGGACGTTCGTTCGCGAGTACGCTTATTTGCCGGACTTCATGGCGACGTGTGTCGAACTCTCCGGAGCCACCTATCCGGAAGGCAAGCCCGCTCATGCCGGCCAGTCGATGCTCCCTCTGCTGAAAGGCATTGAGAAGGCGATTCATTCGGAACCCATTTACTGGGAACACGAAGGGAATGCCGCGATGCGGATGGGGAACTGGAAGCTCGTTCGCGAGTACAGAAAGCCCTGGGAACTCTACGACATCAGCCAGGACCGCACCGAACTCCACGACCTGGCGACCGCCCACCCCGACCAGAAACAGAAGATGGTCGCCATGTGGGAAGAATGGGCCACCGCCCACGACGTCGCCTTCCCGGAACGGTTCAATATGTACGAGTTCCTGAGAAAACAGGGACAGGACGGGAAGTGAATTCGGGTTTTGGAGGCTCACGCCAAGGCGCCAAGACGCAACGTTTTCGCGTGGGCGGTCTTGTCCGATTCGGTTGGCGGTGCCTGACCTACGGGACTGATAGCACAGCTATCAAGGCCGCCCGCGAATACATTGAAGCCTTGAGGTACAGCGAGAAGTTCTCCGAAGTTTCGCCCGGAGAATGGTAGCCTGCATATCAGTAGCTGGGGTAATAGTTCATTGGACGCGGGAAAAGGAGCTTTTTAACTTCGTCCGCTTCGATCAGCAGTACGGTCGTGAGGGCCAGTGAGACGAAGACGGAGAAGCTGGCGAACAGAAGCAGAACGAGGAAACGGATCCAGTCGCGACCTGAAAAGCCGCTCGAATAACTCGTCAGCTTGCGAATCTGCCACAGAGCGGCCAGTGCAAGCGGGAAGGCGAACATCCCAAAGACAGAGTGCCATGCGACCCGACGGAACAGGCTCTGCACGACTTCCGCATCCCGCGATGACTCGCTTCCGGGATGGTCAACTGCGGCTGCCAGTCGGCCGCTCTTGAGAACCTCTTTCGCGTGCGATACGAACTCGTCCGCAACATGCAAATGAACCTGAGGCAACGATGAAGGAAGTAACGCTGCCGCTCCCACGAGGCTGAACGAGTCTTCGTTTTCGATCCGGGATTGAATGCCTTCCTGCTGCAGAACGATGGCGGCGATTCTGGCATCGTTCGCGTTATCGAAACTGGCCACTCGCTCAAAAGACATGCGGTTATTTCTTTCAGATCGACGGACTCAGTCGGCAGGTCAGGCGTTGTGCTGCGTCCAGGTGGCTTATGCCTCACGCAAAGTCGCGAAGACGCAAAGGAATTCCGACGGAACTGATCAGGCACGAGAGCCGGTGATCGACTCAGGGCTTGTTTGCTCTCGACCTCTCACCGATGATGATGGAATGGATCAAGAGCCTGGCAAACTACTGAGCACGCCGACGCGAACTATCGGGTTGATGTGTTATACCGTCTTCCTGACAGTTAGCACGCATGTCTGCGTACTGTCGTTGCTCTGGTATTTGATTACCGTTGAAGAGATCCTGCCGGGCAATCTCCTCTTTGTGTTTGCACTTCCATTTGTTGCGATGGCTGCTGCTTGCGCTGTCTTTGTTGCAGTTTGCTCACGTTACCGCTTTCTACAGAGAATGACAGACTTGGTCTTTAAGGTCGTTGTCGTCCCCTTGTTGATCATCACCACATTTGCCGTGAATGGCTATTTCGTTCGTGAGTTCTCAACCTGGGGTTAACGACTCCCGACGAATTAGTTCATTCGGTCGATTTGAAACCGGCTCGACTTTGCGGCTTTGCGACTTTGCGTGAGGCAATTCGAACTAAGCCCCGGCCAGTTCTTTCAGCACTGCTCCCGGGACATCGGCCGACTTCAGTGTCTGCTGGGTTCCTTGGGCGAGGTTCTTGAGTTGCCATTCGTCGTTGGCGAATTCGTCGTCGCCGGCGATGAGGGCAAGGGGGATGCGTTTCTTGTCGGCGTATTTCAGCTGCTTACCGAGGTTCTTCGCTTCCGGGAAGACTTCGCTGGCGATGCCGGACTGGTGGAGCGATCTGCTCATCTTCTGGTAGTCGGCCAGACGGTTTTCGACGAAGCGGGCAATCAACACCTTCGAAGTCGTGGCGGCTGCATCGAGGCGACCGAGTTCTTCGAGAGCGGCCAGCAGGCGATCGAGCCCCAGGCTGCCGCCGACGCCGGAGAGCTTCTGCTTCGTATACAATCCAGCCAGATTGTCGTAACGGCCCCCCGAGGAAATGCTCCCCATGTCGGGCAGGTCGGCCAGGAAGGTCTCAAAGATCAGACCGGTGTAGTAGTCGAGGCCGCGGGCGATCGACAGATCGAGAGCGAGCCGTCCCGGCTTGATGCCGATGGCGGCACAGGTTTCCGTGATCTCCGTCAGTGCGGCCAGAGCCGTTTTGCCGAGTTCGGAAGTGGTGATCATGCCGCGAGCTTTGTCGAGCACGGTCGCCGGATCACCCTGCAGTGAAGCCAGTTCGAGAACCTGTTCCCCCTGGGCGGAGTCCACTCCGGTCGTCTCTGTCATTTCTTTGACGACCGCCTCGGCTCCAATCTTCGGCAGTTTATCGAGAGCGCGGAGCAGCAGCTTGGAATGTTCGAGCAGGCCGAGTTGTTCGAGCAGACCGTTGAGCAGCTGACGGTGATTGATGCGAATCGTGAATTCACCGACGTCGAGCTTTTCGAGCAGATCGTGCACGACGAGCAGCGTTTCAATGTCGGCGGCCAGCGATTCGGTGCCAATGGTGTCGAAGTCGCACTGAATGAATTCACGGAAGCGGCCGCGAGCTGGACGTTCCCCTCGCCAGACCGGGGCGATGTGGTATCGCTTGAACGGCGTGCCGAGTTCGTTGATGTGCTGGGCGGCGAAGCGGGCGAAGGGAATTGTCAGGTCGAACCGCATGGCGACATCGCGATCCCCCTGATCGGTGAAGCGGAAGAGCTGCTTGTCGGTTTCATCGCCCCCCTTGCCAAGCAGGATCTCGGAGTATTCGAGAGCCGGCGTGTCGATCGGACTGAAGCCGTAACGCGAGTAGACCTCGCGGGCGGCTTCGATGATCTGGAGTCGGGGAATCATGGTCTCCGGCAAAAAGTCCCGGAAGCCGCGCAGTGTCTGAGGTTTGATGATGGGCTGATTCACGATGTCTCTGGTGTTGGATCGTTCCCCAAAATGGGAACGGATGTCTGCCTTAAAACTGATTTCACGCAATGCCGCCAGGGCGCAACGAATAAGGATTGAACGAGAACTGAAACTCTTAGCGGCTTCACGCCTTTGCGTGAGATGTCCTAACTCACGATCGGCAGTTCGGTCCGTGCCGGTTTTCGTTTCGGTTTCTTCTGCGGGTAGACCGCTTCGATGTATTCCCACATCTGCTCGGGGGATTCGAACAGCTGGTCGTAGCAGCCGTCGCCGTCGTATTCGCAATTGTCGGTCGAGTAATCGCGGCAGATCTGCGGACGGGTTTCGTAGATGCCGCAAAGGTTGTCCGACCGGAGTTTCCGGCAGACGGTGTGCACCATCAGAAACCAGGTTCCCTCATCGACGAAGATCGAGACATCCTCGTGGAGCAGATACCAGCGGATATTCTCGAGCTCTTCCCGACTGTCGGGGGTGTCGATCGGCAGGGCGAAATAGCGGCAGCACTTGGCCGTGCAGTGATCACAGAGGAATTCGCCCGGCTTCAGGTCGGCTCGCGTGACTCGTTTTGTTGCTGTCATGGACAGATCTCTCGCAAAAAGGTTCCGGGCCATGTTTTAACCGAACGGGAAAAGGCTCACAACTGCCTGCGAGCCATGGGCGGGTCCGATCGCTGAGCTTTCCGGGTCTTCCGGTGGTGGGACGACGAAATACTGCGCCAGACCAGGGCGTGTGACCGCACTAATCGTCGTAACTGGCAGGCTTTGACAGGCTTTCATGTTGACCATCGATTTTCTGCTTCCGTATCATACCTCTTGATGCTGACATTAGATATGAGGCGGTCTTTGCCGATACTTTGTCTGGTCCCGGTCCGACCGCAGGCAGCGGTCTGTCGCGGCCGCGCTGCTTTCTCACGACGTTTCGATCCCCTGTCGACCATCGAGCCGCAACGAGTTCGAGAGTTCCGATATGCACCTGACTGGTAAAATCTTTGCGTTCCTGACCCTGTGTCTGGCGATCGCTGCGATCATTCTGACCGCACAGACGCTCGACAAGCAGAACGAGTGGAATCAGCGTGTCGAGAAGGCGCGCAAAGCCTACGAAGAATCGGCCGCCAAGCTGCCGGATGTCGAAGCCAAAGAAACGCAGCTCGAAGACGAATTGGCTCTGCTGCGTCTCGACTGGGGTCGCCACTGGGATGACGTCGAAGTCGCCCCCGGCACGAACATCGCACGAGGGCTGATCAATATCGGGATCGGTCGGAATCAGAACCTTTCGATGCAGACCGAACAGGGCGAGCAGTTTCCGCTGATGTACGCGTTCCAGGAGCTTCCGGATGGCCGGATGAGCTATGTGGGCGAGTTCCGCGTCACCCAGGTCGACGTGAACCGGGCCGCTCTGCAACTGGCCCGACAGCCGCGTGAAGGCGAGACCGAGACGTGGAATTTCAACACCAAGTGGCGGATTCACGATCAGATCCCGCCGGCCAAACGTCAGGCGGTGGGGGATCTGCTGCTTCGCATGACGACAATGGAACAGCGTCTGGCGGATCGTCGTCAGTTCCTGGCATTTCAGCAACAGAGTGTAGTTGCCGCCAGGACCGCTCTTGAACAGAGGATGAAAGAGCTCGAAGGAAACCCGAATGCTCCGCAGGGAGCTCCGGATGAATATCGCATCGGCCTGCTGGCCACGCTGGACGCCGCCGAGGAACAGCGAAATGCCGCTTTGTCCGACATTCAGCAGCTCCGCAAGCAGCTCGCAGATTTGAATTCCCGCTTCGAACAGCTGCTGGCCACCAACGCCGAGCTGGAGCGAAAGTTGGGCACGACATCGAGCACCGCAGCTGCTCCGCAGGATGCCGCCAGTAACTGAGTCGCTGTCGCTTTCATCATCCGGCCCGGGCTTTCCCTGACGTGCGACGGATATCGCTGAAGGTCTTTGCGTCAGTCAGGGCCGACCACTACGGGGCGGGGGCTTTCCCGTCGAGCCATTCAAGAGCTTTGCCTATGTGGCTGACGCTGCCGCTTTGCCAGCCGTGGCCGCCGTCGTAGGTTTCAAGACGAACGCCGACGCCGGCGTTCTGCAACTGGTCGCGAGCTTTCTCGGCCATCCAGAACGGACACACACGGTCGCTGGTGGAATGCAGCAGGTAGACCTTTCGGCCAGCAGCGTTTTCGAGTGGCGGTAGCTGATCCGGCTTAAAGACCGACATGGCGATCAGTGCTCCCGCCAGCGGGGAGTCCTTCTGCAGCAGCGAGGCATACACGGCTGGTCCGCTTGATGACCAGCAGACGGCGTAGACACGGGATTTGTCGATGTCATGCCGCGAGGCGATGTCTTCGATTACGGCTTTCAAAGTGTCCTCCGTCGTCATCATCCGGTCGATGGAGGCTCTGGTCGGCCAGACGATCCACGACGGAGCAAGCGGCTGCGCGACGATGAACTTGCCGTGGAGAACGGTATCGCTGATGAAACGAACAAAGGGGTGAAAGTCCGCCGAACCATCGCCGCCCGGCATCACAATGACCAGTGGGTGTCCATCCTCGGGCTTCTCGGTTCCCTCGTCGGTCGGAATGAGCAGATACCGGGATGGTTCCCCGGAGTCGGTGGCCACTTCGAACTCGACCGGTTGCTCGTCGGAACTGCCTTGATCTTTCATCGATTTGTCGGTGCCAGCCGAGTCCGTCGGCGACTTGGACGGAACTTCATCGGCATAACGGACTTCGACTTCATCGAACCAGACCTGCCCCGGGCCGTACATCTGCAGCCCGACAATAATCTCGGCGGCGTCTTTCGGGATCGCGACCGTGCCTTCGTAGAGTTTCCAGTCGTGTGTGATCGGTTCTTCAGGCGAGTCGGGAATGAGATAGGTCACCCATGCATGGCCCAGATCGTTCTTTCCGGCACCGCGAAAGGTGAAATCGAGGACGACCTTGGTGACGTTCTCCGCTTTCACCTGCGCGGAAAGCTGCACGGCCGGGGCGTCGCCGGTGTGATCGAGACGTCGCCACCAGGCGGCGATCGGGAAGTAGCGTTGAGCCGTCTTGCGAATGCTCAGGCTACGATTGCCATCGGACGCAGCGTTCCGGTCGTAGATGTACTCCACACCGTTCAGGTTCGCTCCCTGCTCCCAGCCCACGGGAACTGTGTCTCCGGTTTCCAGGCTGTCTGACAGCAGTGGCTCATGTGGCTCGTCGGCGATCGCGGTTCCGCCCAGGGTTGCGATCAAAGAGGCCAGTACAACCCGATGCAAAGAATCGACCAGCGTCATCGTTTCTCCTTCAAAAACCAGACAGTGTTCATTCGAGCATATCCATCGGACATTACCACAGCACGGGAGAAGTGTCACGCCGTGGTGTTTCGGCACGGCCGATTCCCCTGCGTTTCCGTCGCACCTCAGGGGTGGCATCACGCTCGAAAAATGGTGCGAACGGGAAACATTTTGTGGACTGATGTTTCCCCAATGCAACAGACCGCGAACAGGTCGACTGGGGTCGAGGAGGAAATCTGACAGGACGCAACTCACGGATTTCAAGGCGTTTAGGGCGATCAATTTCAAATGTTTACACCGAACCTGAACACGTTGGCCCGTCCGTTGCGTTTCCCCTGCATCTCGACAGACACCTGTTATGACCACGCTGATGCACTGGGAGAGACATGCCACGCAAGAAACGTCAACGGATCAGTCTTCACGAGCACGGCAGCACCATCATTCTGGATATGGGGCCGATTGAGATCTGGGACGGAGCCGATCTGGCTCTCCTCCGGGAAACCGTCTGCCAGCTGGTGGAAGGAGATCAGCGGAAGTCGCTGTCCTTCGCGATGCAACACGTGAAATATGTTCCGAGCGGGTTCTTCGGAATGCTGCTGGACTGCTTCGACAAGAAAGTGGAGATTCTGCTGCTGTCCCCGAACGACCATGTCAAAGGGATGCTGTGGTTCCAGCGGTTCTTCTCGGATCGTGGCGGCGAGATCTACCATCTGCATTCCGGGCCAGCCGAGGAGATTCCTCACGACCGCCCGCTGCCGTGGACGTCGGAAGAAGATCAGATTACCTGGGATGCCAATGAGACCAAGCGGCCACGCTCCACAGCGTCGCTGCACCGAACCTGATCCTGCAGAACTGGTACACTTCTGCCAGTCGCATTATGATCGGACGAGCATTTTGTTCGCCCGATCATCTTCTTTTTGCGGCCTCTGATTATGCCCGAGTATCTCCGTTCGCCCCAGCTGGCCCGTGCTTCCGAATGCCTGGTGATCGCCGTCGATCTTCAGGAGAAACTGCTGGCCGGAATGTCCGATCGGGAGGACCTGCTGGCCCGCTGTCGCCTGTTATTGCGGGGGGCCCGGGAACTGGAGATTCCAGTTCTGGCCACGGAACAATATCCGCAGGGACTCGGCTCGACAGAGCCCTCGATTGCCGAACTGATTCCCCACGCCGCAGCCAAGAAACGGTTCAGCAGTGTCGAAACTCTCGATCTTCCTTGTGCCGGCGAGCGGGACGACGATCGCTTTCGGGTCATCGTCCTCGGCATCGAAGCGCATGTCTGCATTCTGCAGACGGTCTTTGATCTGCAGTCGCTCGGCTATGAAATCCTCATTCCGGTCGATGCGGTCACGAGCCGAAACGCCATCGATCGTCAGACGGCTCTGCAGCGGATGCAGTCCATGGGAGTGACTCTGACTACCGTGGAAACGCTTTTGTTCGAGTGCTGCGAAACCGCCGAACACCCCCGCTTCAAAACGGTCAGCCGCATGATTACGGGCCGGGAGTAGGCTGCGGGAGTTGTTCAGGAATCGGTGGATGGCTGGTTGTGTCAGCTCATCCTGCGGCCCGCTTAAAACTCCGCGTTCTTCGGCGTTCTCGGGAACGGGATGCAGTCGCGGATGTTCTGCATGCCGGTCAGCAGTTGAATCAGGCGTTCGAAGCCGAGACCGAAACCGGCGTGGGGCACTGTGCCGAAGCGGCGGAGGTCGAGATACCACCAGTAGTCTTCGGGATCCAGGTGGCATTCCTTCATGCGGGCTTCGAGGACATCGAGTCGTTCTTCCCGCTGGCTGCCGCCGATGATCTCGCCGATTCGCGGCACCAGCACATCCATCGCCCGGACGGTTTTGCCATCCTCGTTGCACCGCATGTAGAACGGTTTGATTGTCCGCGGGTAATCGAACAGGATGATCGGCTTCTTGAAGTGCTCTTCGGTCAGATAGCGTTCATGCTCCGACTGCAGATCGTGTCCCCACTGAACCGGGAACTCCCATTTGCGGTCGGCCTTTTCGAGGATCTCCACGGCGGTGGTGTAAGGAATTCGTTCGAAGTCGTGATCGACGATGTTCTTCAGCGTTTCGAGAACGGTCTTTTCGATTCGCTGATTGAAGAAGTCCATGTCCTCGGCACAGGTTTCGAGCACGTGAGAGATCACGTACTTGATGAACTCCTCGGCCAGTTCCATGTTGGCCTGCAGATCGAAGAAGGGAATCTCCGGCTCGACCATCCAGAACTCAGCAAGGTGCCGCGTCGTGTTCGAGTTCTCGGCTCGGAAAGTCGGCCCGAATGTGTAGCAGGGGCCGGTGGACGTCGCATAGATCTCGGCTTCGAGCTGGCCGCTCACCGTGAGAGACGCCGCCTTGCCGAAGAAGTCCTGAGCGTAATCGATCTCAGTTTGAATCTGTGCGATGCGGGCGAGGTCGAGTGTCGTCACCCGGAACATCTGACCGGCGCCTTCACAGTCGCTGGTCGTGATGATCGGCGTGTGCACGTACAGAAAATGCCGACTCTGGAAGAAGTTGTGAATCGCAGCCGAGGCCGCATTGCGGACGCGGGCAATCGCCCCGAACGTGTTCGATCGCGGACGAAGATGGGCGATCTCACGGAGATACTCGAATGTGTGCCGCTTCTTCTGCAGCGGATACGTTTCCGGATCGGCCGAGCCGAGGACGACGATCTTCGTCGCGTGCAGTTCGACCCGCTGTCCCTTGCCGGGCGATTCCTTGAGCTCGCCGGTCACTTCGAGCGAAGCCCCGGTCGTGATGTGCTTCTGCTGGTCTTCGAAGCCTTCGGTGGTCCCTTCGACGATGATCTGCAGGTTGCCCAGGCAGCTGCCATCGTTGAGTTCAATGAAGGACAACCCCTGCTTGGAATCGCGGCGGGTGCGGACCCAGCCGTGCAGCGTGAGAGTCTGTCCCGGTTCGAGGACATCGCGAACGTCTTTAATGCGGGCCACAATCTTCCTCCGTGTCTTCGTTTTCCGCCGTGCGGGTCAACTTCCGTGGAACTCCCCCGGCTTCTCGTGCGAAACCTCAGATGCAGGTGGTTCACACGCAGCCGTTACCCTTCGATCTTCAAAAACCGGCGGGCGTTGTTCGTGGTCAGTTCACACACGTCGTTATAGCTGACGCCCAGAGTTTCTGCGAGTACTTCCGCGGTGTGCTTCACGTAAGCCGGCTGGTTTCGCTTGCCGCGATACGGCATCGGAGCCAGATAGGGAGCATCCGTTTCGACGAGCAGCCGATCGTGAGGCACGGTGGCCGCCAGTTCCCGCAGTTCGATGTTCCGCTTGAAGGTCAGCATCCCGGAGAACGAAATCATCATGCCCCAGTCGAGGCAGCGGCGAGCCGTCTCGGCGGAACCGCAGAAGGAGTGCATCACTCCGTTGAGCGGCCCCTGCTTCGCGTCTTCTTCGAGGACGACCAGCACGTCTTCTTCGGCGTCGCGACAATGAACAATGAACGGCTTGCCAAGCGCCCGGCTCAGTTCGAGATGCCGGCGGAAATAGTCGATCTGGTCTTCGATCGGCGTTTCTTTCCAGTATCGGTCGAGACCGGTTTCTCCGACCGCTTTCACAAGATCGTCTTCGGCCAGCTTCGTAATCTGGTCCCAGTCCGACGGCCCGACCTGACTGACGTAATTCGGATGAATTCCGACCGCGGCATAGATCTCCGTGTGCTTCCGGGCCAGTTCAATGGACGCCCTGCTGCTTTCAACCGTGGTGCCGATCGTGAGTACGCCGATAACGCCATTCTCGCGGCAGTTGCCGAGAAGCTGCTCGAGTTCGCCAGCGAGGGACGGCTCGTCGAAATGGGCGTGACTGTCGATAAGTGGCGGAGGAGCTTGCATGGCGGATGGCCGAGGAAGAGAAAGCTGGCGGTCGGGCGAGGATGGTTGAACGTTCGAACGGAAGCGTAGTCAACGGCTCCGGGGGTCGCAATGGCTCGCGATTCGGCGGGACTCACCCGAACAGTAATTCTCTCCACCAGTCGCGGAGAATGCTTCGCAGGATGCGAAGGAACAGCCAGTTCTCCGAGATCTTGATCACCGGGTAATAGAACAGCTGATAGAACGCAGCCGGAAAAGTCCACCGGCTCTGACTCACCACCGCCCGTGCGACCGGCTCGGACAACACGTAAATCGCCAGCGTCAGCACGCCATAAAAGAAGCGAAGCGGAAGGTCGTCCGCCCAACTGCGATGTTCCGGTTCGTGAGCTGCATGGGCCGTTGTCATCGCTGCCACTCTCGACCAGGGCGTGCCAGTAGGAATCAAAGCGGACTGGATACCTCCGCCTGCTGGTGCTGATCCCACGGTGAGACCGCGTCCACAGGCACCTTTATCTTACCACGGTCGGAACGCGGTGCGTACCCGGAGAATGTCGCGAACATGACGGACGAGGAGCAGGAGTCCCCGGAGTGATCGAGGCAGTGGCAGTCACCTGCAATGACCGCACCGCGCACAGAAAAAGCCTCTGGAAAAATCCAGAGGCTTTTTGAAAAAAGTCACCAGGTGACCTAGCGACCCCGACGGGACTCGAACCCGCAACCACCGGATCGACAGTCCGGTACTCTAACCAATTGAGCTACAGGGCCAAGTGGCAACGAACGCATCTTAGCTGATCGTCGTAGGTAGTCAATTAAGTCGGCCAAATTTCGAATCGACTTGATTGATTTTCCTCAATCCGACACAGTAATCGCATCCTGCGACCTATCTCTCGTCGTCGCAATTCCCTCAACCGCAATCGCTTGCGAAGCGGAACTCCGTTTCGGGAGATCAGTGGCATGTCTTCTTTTCGACACCGTTTCTCCCCCGGAAGTTCGCCTTCTCAGACGCAATTTCTGGTCGTCACTCTTCTGGCGTTCCTGGTTGCCGGCTGTGGAGATTCCCCGGCTCCGGAACCCGATCCGGCCGACGTCGAAGTCTCGATCACGCCCGAACAGGACCACAGCTCCGCGTCCGATTCCCTCCCGTCCCCGGAAGAGCCGATGCGGGACGAACAGCCGAAGGCTCGAATGCAGCCGCCAATGGAACCGCCTGCTGTGTCCCGTCCGGAGCTCGATGACGCTGAGCTTCTCAACCTGGGGATTCGAACCTTCCGCTCGCCGCATGTCATTCTGCGAACCGATGCGGTTACCTTCGAGAATGAGGAAGAACTACGGAGCCTGCCGGAGCTGACGAGTGAACTGCTGGAGACGATGATCGAGCGGCTGGAGAAGTACGCCCCTTCGTTGCCCATTCAGGCCCGGCTGCCGGTTCGTTCGTTCATTATGGAAGACCTCAAACTGTTCGTGCAGGCCGATCTGGCTCCGCTCGAACTGCGGGAGATGCTGCACGGCGTCTATCGGGATCAGACTTTCTGGATGCGGGAACAGGCGACCGATTACTACCGCCGGCACCTCTTCTTTCACGAGTCGATTCACTGCCTGCTCGACATCTACGGCTACGGGTATCCGGTCTGGTTCCATGAAGGAATGGCCGAGCTCTACGCCGTGCATCGCATCACGCCCGAAGGTTCGCTGGAGTTCGGAATCGTGCCCGGCTCCGATCAGGTCGAGGGCGGTTTCGGACGCATTGCCAACATTCACCGGGAGATTGAAGCCGGTCGCTTTCGCACGCTGGAAGATGTGATCACCATGTCGTCCAACGAGTTTTACCCGCATCAGGAATCGTATGCGTGGGCGTGGGCGATCTGTCGTTTTCTGGCCGATGACCAGCTGACCAGCGTCGGCTTTGAGAATTTGCTCGCAAGCGTGAACCCGCCGCAATTCCGTCAGCAGCTGGAACAGAATCTGTCGCTCGATTCTCCCCGCTTGCGAGCCGACTGGGCCGTGTTCGCCACGACACTGGAACCCGACTTCGAACCGGACCGCATGTTGATTCAATGGGACGATTCCCCTGCCAGGCCGCTGGCGGGGAATGTCGAGATGACGGTTCAGGCCGACCGCAACTGGCAGCCGGCCGGCGTCGTGTTGAAAGCGGGCCAGACGTGCCGCATCTCGGCAGCAGGCCAGTTCCAGATTAACGATGCCCCCAAGCCGTGGATCTCCGAGCCGCAGGGAGTCTCGGCGGAATATGTCGATGGACACCCCGTCGGACAACTGCAGGCGGTTGTGTTCAATGAACGTGTCGCCGGGGAGAAGCAGGACTACGGTTTCCTGAACGTGATTCCGATCGGCCGGGAGGGGACGATCACATCCGAAACCGGAGGCGAACTGTTCCTCCGCGTCAACGATCGCCCCAGCAGCTGGTCCAACAACGCCGGCGCCGTCTCAGTGCATGTTGAGCTGGAGTAGTTGTGTGCGGCAGACCATATCCGCACGTAGCGGACTCTTCCGGCGTCGGGGGTCATCTTCGGTTGTTGGTCGTCCCTGCCGATTGCAGCATGATGGCAATTTCGGTCGGCGTGGCGTCTTTGATTCCGCCATGGCTGGCGCCGGTGATCCACCAGTAAACCATGCCGGCGTCGGAACAATCGAAGTGGCCCGATTGAAACGTCACGACATCATCCTGCTCAGCGTATGCGAGCTGATTCCAGATCCATCGCACGCCTCGGTCGGGATGTTCTCGAGCCCAGTCCCAAGGTTCAATGGCCGTTTTCAGGCCTGCGTTCTGGTCGCCGATCTGGTGTTCGGTCACTCCGAAATCGAGGATCTCCCGCCACGTAAAAAAGTCGCCTGCGTTGTCGTTGGCGGGATGATGGGAGACGATATGAACGTGCTTCCGTTTGCCGACTGCTGACGCGGCGAGGGCGAAACCGATCACGTCCGGTTCCCCGGCTTCGATGATCCACAGAGGATCGTTCTCCGAGGACTCGTTGATTGCATCGCGCAGGTCCTCCACGGCGGCCTGTTGTTCTGTGCGGCAATTGAAGCTGCCAGCCAGATGATTGAATGGACCGAACTGGTCGACACCCTCTTTACAGAGTTGATCCAGGACTTTTTGCCGCCGCAATTCATCTGAAACGGAAATGCGAGCGACCGGTTTCAGGTCGCAGGAGTGGGAAAGATGCACGAGCCGTTCGTTAAGTCCTGTGGCGTCCAGCAGGCCAAAGATAACCGCGATCGCACCGATGTCATCAGGGTCAGGTGAGTTTCCGTCGGCGACAATGGCCAGCCGCCCGGTAGGTGGTCGGACGACCGCGGAGGTTTTTGATTCGACAGCTTTCCGGGGCGGCTTTATAGGGGCTTTCTCGGTTCCTTCAGGAGAACGTTTTCTCGTCGAACCGGGCGCGGATTCAGTTCTGACGGTTGGCTTCGGACCAGGTCCCTCGGGCTGATAGTCTCGATCTCGCGCGAGCACAAGCTTATCGAACTCGAAACCATCTTCACGCATTGAAACGTGGATGGTGTGTTCGCCTGCGGTTTCGATATCAAGATAGAGCTGGAATCGAACTCCGGTATGAACCTTGTCAGTGCGCTGCCGGCTCTCCCAGGCCCACGCTCGCTTTTTCGTTGTCTGCCATCGCTGTCCCGATTCGGGCCACTGGCTGTCCAGACCGATGTGCAGTCCGTTGTCTTCCGTACCTGTTGAGAAATGCCTGACCCAGACGTAGTAGCGTCCGGGATTTGTTACTTTGACGCGATACGTGAGGACGCCCGCCTGGCCCGGTTCGGGGAAGAAGTTCTCGCCTTTGATGAGCTTGTCGTCGTGAGTCGTTCGGGTGTCGGGAAGTGCTTCCAGATAGCCCGAACCGCTGACTCCCATCAGGTGCGGCTCATCCGGATCCGGGGTCACCTGGGGCTGATGGTCGTTGTCGAAGAGATGCCAGCTGCGAACGTCAGTCTTTTCCTGAGAGGCAAAGTGCTCCGCCTCGATAACCAGAATGCCGTCGACTTCTTGAGAGACCAACGTGGTGTCGGAGGCCGGCTCGGCTGGTTCGTAGGCCATTAACGGGGGCGTGAACCCCAACACCAGAACAGAGAGGATCGGGAGTGCGAGGCGTTGCATCGGAGTGACCTGGATGAGAGTACGTGTTCCCATTGTGACTTCGGCCGACGAAGCGGTTCTGTTCTTCGAGATGATTCGTTGAGAGCGCTCTGAAGGATTCAGTTCGAATCGGTCTCGACTACCTCCCGCGAGGCTTCCACGTCTCCGGCTCATTCAGCATGAGCGGTTCATGAAACACGGTCAACTTATCACCCTGTCGTTCAATCCAGGCTTTCAGCTCGGCGAGAAGATCCTGTTGAACATCCCGGACACGCTCGCTGCCAGCGAGGTTGTTCTGTTCGAGGGGGTCTTTTTGCAGGTCGAACAGTTCGAACTCGGGGCGGCCGTGATGACTGGCGACGATCTTTGCGGCCCGCTTGTCCGTCTTCGCTCGTTCGGTCCATTGCTTGAAATAGTCTCCCGAGGTTTCACGCAGCAGTAGATCGATATGCGTCGTGAACGCGAAGTCCGGATGCGGATTCCAGATCAGCTTGTATCGATCGGTGCGAACAGAGCGACTCAGGTAGACGTTCATCTGGCGGTCGCCGCTGTGCGTGGTGAAGATCCGCTGCCGATGCGAATCAGTCTCTCCCCGAAGCACGGGGGCGAAAGAGCGTCCGTCGAGATTGTCGGGCACGGAGCCGTCGGCAATGTCAATCAGCGTGGGCAGTATGTCGACCCAGCTGACCATCGCATCGGTTCGGGCTCCCTCGGGAATCTTCCCGGAGCGAGCGACGATCAACGGCACGCGGATGCCTTCGTCGTACAGCGTCCATTTGCCGAAGGGGAACTGGGCTCCATGGTCGCTGGAGAAGAGGAACAACGTATCAGTCGCCAGGTGCTTGTCGGTCAGTTCTCGGAGTTCGCCCAGCCAGGCATCCAGATCTTTGACCTCCTGCAGATACCGAGACCGCTGGACCCGAGTTTGCGGGGTGTCCAGCAACTTTGGAGGCAGGCTCATTGATTCCGGGTCGACGGTCGATTCGCTCGGCCAGGGCACGTGCGGATCAGAGACTCCAACGAACAATGCGAGCGGTCGCGGGTCGTCGCGATTTTCGAGGAACGCTTTCACGGTGTTCCGCAACTCGGGAATTTCTTTGTGCAGGTCGATGGTGTCGAAGCCGTAGTTCTTCGCACTTTTTGAATGGGCCACCTTGCCGAAAGCCGCGGTCTGATAACCGAGCTGGTTCAGAATGCGGGGCAGGCGAACCGTTCCCTCGCGCGGATAGGTATGATTTTCTTCCGCCCCATTCCGAGCCGGCATCAGCCCTGTTAACAGAGCCGCCCGGCTGGGAGCACAGGCGGGGCTGGCCACGAACGCGCGATCAAACGTCATTCCTTCGGCGGCCAGTGCATCGATGGCGGGCGTTTCGATGTTCGTTCCGCCGTAGACGGGCAAATCCAGGGCGGACAGGTCGTCGACAAGATAGACGACAATATCGGGCAGGCGATCCTCAGCAGCAACAGCATGCGAACAACATGCAATCGCGAGCAGGCAACAGGCAAGAAGGCGGCGCACCATCGTGTTTCTCCTCTTTCCGCGTTGAGATCGCTTCGGCACGGATAATCGCTCTTTGAGCGAACGTGCAGATCGTTACAGACAGAAGCGTTCGATCATTCTTCGGTACAGACTGGTTCCCTGTTCCAGCTGGTCGAGGGAGATCCATTCGTCTTCAGTGTGGGCCTGGACGATGTCGCCGGGGCCGCAGATGACTTTCTTCTTTAGGTCGCCGAACATCGCTGCGTCGCTGGCGTAGCTGACAGTTCTGGACGCCTGTTGACCTGCGAGTTCGAGCAGATCGCGGACATAATCGGCGTCGGACGGGGAATGGAACGGCGGGGCAGCGGTTTCGACGATGAAGTCGAGGCCGTGTTTCTCCGCAGCTTTGCGGGCCCGTTCCATCAGATCATCGGCTGGCTGGTTGGGCATCGGGCGGAAGCAGACGGTGCACTCGCTCCGTTCTGGCGTAATGTTTGAGGCGTACGTGAAGTCGTTGATGCCGATGTTCCAGCTGATTCCGGGCGGATCGAAGGTCGTGTCCTGCCAGAGGGGATTTTCAGCCGTCTCGTGATACAGGCTCAGCATCTCCTGCAGGAACGGAATCATGGCCAGATTCGCGTTGATGCCGTGCGACGTACTCGAATGCCCGGCTCGTCCCCAGGCAATCGCCTTGAAGACATAGACACCTTTATGAGCGTGGACGACTTCGAGCAGCGTCGGCTCGCCAATAATCGTGACGGGCTGCTGATCGACAAACTGTCGGTAGAGGTGAGACTGCTTCACGACATGACCGGCTCCGTAGAAGCCGAGTTCTTCATCGGACGTGCAGATGATCGAAAGCGGGGCCCGCAGTTCGCGGTCGGCGACGGATTCAACAGCGGCAAGAAAACAGGCGAGTGACCCTTTCATGTCGCAGCTGCCGCGACCGTACACCCGTTCGCTGGTCTGGAAGCATTCAAAAGGGCCGGCTTCCGGAAAGCTCCAGGCGTCGGCCGGGACGACATCGGAATGGGCACTATAGAGGAGGCCGCCCGTCCCGGAGCCGCGTGTGGCGATGACGCTCACCTTCTCCAACTGCTGCTCATCGGTGTAGACAACGGTCTCAGTCTGGAACCCCAGTGTCTGCAAGGTGGTCTCGATCGATTCGCTGATCGGGCGATTGGAGTCGCAACTGACCGATGGCATATTCACCAGCGTTCGCTGGTAATCTAACGCCCGCTGCAGTGTCATCCCAGGTTCTCCATCTTTCCGGTTTTGCAACGCTACATTCAGCACAGGCCGAATAATCGTTGCGTTTTTACAGCTGGATGCTGAATTCGCGCAAGTCGATCGACCGATACAACCGATACCAACGATAGGACCGGACTCTCCCCAGTGCGCGCTTCGGCGTGGTTCCAGGCAGCGGTCCAGATTATGACAAAGCAATCGAACTCACTCCAGTGTGGCGTCTGACACATGAATGACATTATTGACTGCAGCTGGTTAAAACCCGTCGCAGGGCGACTGTGCCTGCTGTTGTGCTCGTCGGTCGGGGCCAGTTTCCCGGTCGCCGCTTACGCTCAGCAGCCGGATGTCGTTCATGCGATCGGTGAATACCCGCCAGGAATGATGCCCGGAGCCGGGATCCAGCAGGTGCAGCTGCCCCAGTCTCGGCAGTACTACGAATATCTGCCCAGTGGTCGCGACTGGGATCAGTATTCCGATTCGCCGCTCGATCGCTTTCTGAAGCAGGTCGGCAGCCAGACTTACACCCGATTCGACTACCTGCTGTGGTCCGTTTCCGACCCGAGCCAGAGTATCATCGGAGCCCCCGGCAAGAGACTCAACGAGAACGTTGGTTTCGAGAAGCCGGCCTTCATCGATATGGCCCGGGCCAACCAGGTCACAGGATTGGATCAGTTCTATCCGGTCCGCAATCCGCTGCTGCGTTCCAATCCGGACGGGTTGGTCCTGATCCAGATCTGGGAAAGCGACCCGAGCGAACTGGTGGATCTGGATGGCGATCTGTTCGAGTACGATATCATCGACGCCGATGGTGACGGCATCAACGACGACGACAACGATCTGGATATCTTTCCCCGCGTCACGAATACGCAGAAGCTTTCGTTTCTCCGCGGTGACGAGAATCCCGGAGTCGGTGGAGGAAATGTCCTCGTTCCGTCAACAGGGACGGCGGGGGATCCCGCTCAGGTCGCTGTTCTGACTGTGGGCCGCCTGGCCAATACGCGATCCTTTCAGCTGGACAACAACAACGGCTTCCGTGGAGTGATCGGGCTGGACACCACGTTTGGTGCGATCGAGTTCGATTTCTTCACGATGGGACGATCCGATACGGGACTGGAATTCGTTCCGATTCCCGACGGACTGCTCGGAACCCCGGGCGGGGCAGTGAGTGGCGCGGCGGCCGACCCGGCTGTGATTCCGTTCCTGGTCAACGGTCAGATGGCTCCGGATATCTTCGATACGGCTGGCAACCTGATCACCGACAGCAACAACTACTACGTTATCTTTAACGATACCTATCGGGCGACCTATCAGTCGGAAGCCTGGGGGTTCGATCCGAACATCTACTGGACTCTCAATGAGCGTCCAGACCGTTTCAAGCTCGCCGGCTCGCTCGGTTTCCGGTACTTCGATTTCCGGGAACAGTTCCGCCAAGTCGGTTCGTTCACGCAGGAAGCGCCTGATCCGCTGCGTCCGTTCTATGTTTACGACAACGAACTGCAGGACACGAATACATCGACCAGCGATGATCTTCTTTCGGTTATCAACTCTGTTACTGAAAACCGCGTGATGGGACCGCAGATTGGTCTGAGGTCGCAGATCGGCGACGATCGAGTCTCCTTCAATCTCGATACTCACGTGATGGCCGGGGTGAATACCTGGGAAGCGGAAGTCGCAGTCGACGACCTGCTGTTCGTGGGCGACGACAACTTCACGGAAGCCAGCTCGACAAACTTCTCCGCCGGCTTCGAAATGGTGCTCGATGCCCGCGTGCGACTGCGGGATCATGTGACGCTGACGGCCGGTTACAATTTCCTCTGGTTCACCGACATCACGCGACCGGATGAGAACATCTACTACAACATCAACGCCACCCGACTGCCGGCGACCGCCAACGGCACGGCCAGCGTTGGTCCCGACTACGATGTCAGCAACGGCGTGGTTGTCCGCAAGGAAGAAACCACCATCAGCCTGAGCGGTCTCTCGGTCGGGGTGCTGATCGACTGGTAATCCCGATTGCCACAGCCGGCTTTCGCAAATCGAACGGAATCCTCAGGTCAGACAGTGCCGACTGTCTGGCCTGATTGCTTTCCAGGCGCCTGAAGAGAAACGCCCGCCCGCCTGCTTCTGTCTCAACTGGTGATCGCAGTCAGGCGTTCCCGCAGGTCTTCGTCGCTGCAGTCAGTCACTTCGATGACTTTGACGGGGGAAGTCTCGCCACTCACGAGAGAGAGCTGATTCTTGTCGATCTTCAAAGATCGAGCCAGCAGGGCAATCACGGCTGCGTTCGCTTTGCCTTTCTCGGGCGGGGCCTGCACTTTGATTTTCAGTGACGCCCCAAGCCAACCGGTAATCTGGTCACGCGAAGACGACGGGACGACTTTAAGTGAGACTCGACCCACGGGAACGCGCTCACTGGACTAAAAAGTTCTCGGGATTGTTAATAACGGCCCGTTGCCGCAGGCCACTTAAGTCGCGGCCTCCCAACGCACGGCCTGCAAATTGCAGGTTTACATTCCGTACTTGGCGGCTGGGCGGTCCATGACGAAGTTGATCAGTTCGAACTCGGCCGAACGGCAGGCGTCGTAGACCTGGACCAGATCGCCGAGGGGGACATCGTCTTCGACGTTGAGCAGCACCGGGCTTTCGCGGGAGACATCGGCCAGGGCCTGCAGGGTTGATTTCACTTCCGGAAACGACGTGAGGATGCGGCTGTTCATTTCGACAACCGTGCCGGAATCGCCGGGGCCGGGGTAGAGGTGCAGACGAATCTCGGTAACCCACGAATCCTGGGGCTGGGTTTCCTGGGCGGAAACGTCGCCGCTCGCCAGTTCCGTCGGAAGCGACATTTCAACCACCTGATCAGTCGCTACGCAAATGAAGAAGACGAGCAGCAGGAAGACGATGTCGATCATCGGCGTCATCGTCTGACTGTCGTTGAGATCCCGGTCGACACCGATCACGGAACGGATACGCATGGTTACTCGTCTGTCTTCATTGGGGGATTGGTTGATTCGGATGGCCCAGAGAATGATCTCTGAAGTGCTTATGTGTCACTGGCAGGGGTAACCCGGTCTATCCGGGGATTGTATCCCGCTGGAAATCAGACCGCGCCATCCCGAATTACTCTCCTCCACCCGGGAGGACGGTGAAACCGACTTTGGTGAGGTTGGCTTTCGCGCACGCTTCGAGAATCGGTTTGATGAATCGGTACTCGGCTCGGGCATCACCCCGCAGGCGGACTTCGAGTTCGGCGTCTTTCTCGCGTGGTTTTTCCACCTGAAGGAGGATCGATTCGAGTTCGAGCCATTCGAGCTTGCGGCCGTTGAGGATGTAGGAGCCGTCTTCGAGAATCGTGATCGTCATACGATGCGGCGAACTGGCTTCCGGGTCCTCAGCCTGACTCGCTTCCGGCAGTTCGACCGGCTCCAGTGTTTCGCTCTTCACGAAGTGGGTAGCGACCAGAAAGAAGATAATCAGCAGAAAGACGATGTCGATCATCGGCGTGATCGCGAACCGCAGCGAACGGGAGCGGGGAGCGGTGGCCGGCTTCATGCGTCGCCTTTCGGGGCAGCGGGGGCAGGAGCCGGAGCCTTTCGCTTCGGACGGGCGCGACGGTAGCCGGAGAAGACCTGTTCGGCCATCAGCGAAGTTTCAAAGACCATCTCATCGACCCGGTTTCGCAGCAGAGCAAACGTGCCGAGCGCGGGAATGGCGACGCTCAGTCCCATCAGCGTGGTGACAAGAGCGTGCGAGATTCCCGGGGCGAACTCCGAAACAGATGGGCTGGCCTGCGACTGGAACTCCAGAAAGGCCTGGATCATCCCCCAGACGGTGCCGAGCAGTCCGAGCATTGGAGCGAGAGTGCCGATGACGTTGAGGTATTCGACCTTCCGCATCATCCGGGCGGAATGTTCGGCACTGGCGTCTTCGAGAGCTTTCTCGATGTGCGCGTAACCGAGTTCGGCTTCGGTGAGTCCAGCCTGAATCATGTCGCCGAGAAAGCAGGGCTTGTCGCGGCAGAGTTGGTTGGCTTCCTGGAACCGGCCGGCGGTGATGAGCTCATGAGCCTGCCGGGCCATCTCGAGCGGCATCAGGTTGCCGCGGCGGAGCATCAGCAGATTCTGCATAATCAGCGTGACCATGATGACGCTGAGGCCGACGATGATGTAGCCGACATAGCCGCCGGCCTGCAGGAGTTGCTGCCAGTCGAGGGTCGGCTCTGCGGCCTGCTGAGCGAGAAGAAGTCCATCTGTGAGAGTCAAAGCAACGTCCTTGCTGTGGCGTTATTTCACGCATTCGATTTCATACAGGACCGGCCAGTTTTTGCCGGTGACGAACAGTCGGCGATCTTCACCGCTCCAGGCAATGCCATTGTAGACGGCGTCGCGGTCGAGCAGCAGGCTGGGAGGCTTGAGGCCCTTGAGATCGACCAGGCCGAGCACGCGGCCATCGGCAGGATCGATTCGCACGACTTCATCGCTGTACCAGACGTTGGCCCAGACTTCGCCCTGAATGAATTCGAGTTCGTTGAGTTTGTCGATCGTCTTGCGGCCATCGTGTACGGTGACGCGGCGGACGACGCGGAAGGTTTTGGGATCGTAAAAACGAAGGACCGCCGAGCCGTCGCTCATGATGAGATGCTGCCCGTCAAAAGTCAGCCCCCAGCCCTCGCCCGAATAGCGTTCGGTTCGCAGGTACTCGAGTGTGTCGGGGTTGTAGACGAAGGCGACCCGGTTCTTCCAGGTCAGCTGAAACAGCTCGCCATTGGCAATCGCGATGCCTTCCCCGAAGTACTGCTGCGGCAGCGCGACCGATTTGATAACGTTGCCGGTTTCCAGATCGATCTGCTGCAGGCGGGATTTGCCGAAGTGGCCCGTCCCTTCAATGAGCATGCCGTTGTGCACGACGAGCCCCTGCGTGAAGGCTTCGGCATCGTGCGGATATTTCTGAACGACCCGATGCGACCAGCGTTCGGGCTGCTGAAACTGAGCGGCGGCCCAGGGGAGACCCGCTCCGATGATCACGAGCAGAATCAGCACGGGAAGCGCGAACCACAGCCGCAGTTTCTGCTGCGCGCGAGCCTGTTCCTGGACTTCGCTTTCCATGATCATCCCTGCCGACACGAACTGCTCCGGACTCGTAGCGGCAGTTTCCAGCCGCCGGTTGTGCTTTCAATTTGACTGAGGCGATGAATGTCGGGAACGCTGGCGATCCGAACGATTCCGGCAAATGAAGACAGGCTTCACACTTTCGTTGATAGCCACGTTCATTCGACAGGATGCCGCCGCTACGGAGGGCATCCCCAGCGGGATGCATCTTCGGCTATCGCTGCAGTCTTCCCTTGTATCGTAACACCTGACCCCTGACGCCGAGCGCCTCCAGGTCAGGAGATTAACTCCTTCGCGTCGGGTGTGTCGACCCGAGGTTCCTGGCCGCGGAGGACGCTGTTGCCGGAGAAGAGGGTTCGCTGGTCGATCGGCGGGGGATTGAGCCAGTCTTCCTCGTTGAACTGTCCGCTCTGCCCGTAGGCGGCGAGGGCGTTGCCGTAGCAGGTAAGGTGGACATCGTTCTCGGGAATGCCGCGATCGATCATCAGTTTGGCGGTTTTCGGCACGGCCAGCGGGTCGGAAACGCCCCAGTCGGCCGACGAATCGACGATAATTCGGTCGGAGCCGAATTTGCGAACGACTTCGACCATCCGCTCGTTCCCCATCTTGGTTTTGGGATAGATCGTGAAGGCGGCCCAGAAGCCGCGATCCAGGACGCTTTGCACGGTCTCTTCGTTGTTGTGGTCAATCACGGCCATGTGCGGGGGAATGCCGTGCTCTTCGATGATGTCCATGCTCCGCAGCGTTCCCTGCTTTTTGTTGCGGTGCGGTGTGTGGATCATCACGGGCAGCTCGGCTTCTTTGGCGAGTTCGAGCTGTTCGCGAAGGAAGCGTTCCTCGGCGTCGGTCATGTCGTCGAAACCGATCTCACCGACGGCGACGACTCCTTCTTTGGCCAGATAGAGTGGCAGAATCTCCATCACCTGCTCGGCCAGGGGCACGTTGTTGGCTTCTTTGGAGTTCAAGCCGATCGTGCAGTAATGACGAATTCCGAACTGGGCAGCCCGGAAGCGTTCAAAGCCGACCAGACTGGAGTAGTAGTCCTGAAAGGTGCCGACGCTCGTGCGGGGCTGTCCCATCCAGAAGGCCGGTTCGATGACGGCGACGATGCCGGCTGCGGCCATCGCTTCGTAATCGTCGGTGGTGCGGGACGAGACGTGAATGTGGGGATCGATAATTTTCATGGCAAGACTTCCAGTTTTGTGCGGCGGGATCTTCGGAGCGGTGCATCAAATGCTATTGCCATCTTCGGATTTAGGGAGAACTATGTCAATCGGCTGATGCGTCCATCTCTCTTGCCCGGCGTCTCTGTCTTCACACATCGGTGGCGGCGAGGAAGCGGGCGATCACTTCGTTCACTGCCTGCGGGTTCTCCACCGGAGCCATGTGGCCGGCTCCCGGGATGAGATGAAACTCGGCTTTGTACATCATTCCTGCGAGCTGCTCCATCTGATCGGGCGGCGTGAGGGTGTCATCCGAGCCACAAAGCAGAAGAGTCGGTACCGTGATGCCGCCGACCCGTTCGGTAAAGTCGGGACGTTCGGCCATGCCGCGTGAGGCTCCGGCGATCGCCTGAGGATCCGTGTTCAGGATCAGCTTGCGGAATGAGTCAACCAGCTCTGGCTGCGAGGCGAAGGTCGCCGGCGCGAAAATCTTCTTGAGCATCGTGTCGACGAAGAACTCGGAGCCTTCCCGTTCGACCCGGTCGGCCAGTTCCAGTCGCTGAAGTCGGGCGGCTTCGGGATCTGCGGTGGCTTTTGTGTCGCAGAGGATGAGACGCTTCATCTGGTGCGGATGCCGTTCTGCGAACTGCCAGGCGATGTAGCCGCCCATCGAGAGTCCACAGAAGGTGACTGGTTCGAGAATCTTCATTTCCTTGAGCAGCTCGGCGAGATCGTCGGCGTAGTCCTGCATCGTGACCAGCGAGGCGGCTCCTTTCGAGGAGCCGAACCCGCGAAGATCGGGAGCGATGACGCGGTACCGCGATTCGAAGAACTCGAGTTGAGCCTGCCACATACTGGAGTTAAGTGGGAATCCGTGAACGAAGAGCAGCGGATCGCCGGCTCCACGATCCTCGACAGAGAATGTGGATTGATCGACGGTGTAGTTCATCGGACGACTCCGAAGGCCAGAGGGGACTCAAAGAATTGGCGGACAGCGAGATTCAGCCCCGATTATAACCGGAATCTTTGGGAACAAAGAGACGGAGAAGTGAGCGGGACAAAAAGAAAAAGCGGAACACCCGAAGGGCATTCCGCTTTCTCATGAACTGTCACGGGAAGACCGCGTGGTGTCGCTCGTCCCGTCGGACAGAAGTCAGCTCTGGAGTGAAATCCAGAGTCTTACTTCTTGTCGTCCTTCTTGTTGTTCTTCTTTTTCTTGTTGTCGTTGTCGGCCTTGTCATCGCCGGCGACGACTTTCTTGGCCTTCTTGTTGTCGTCCTTCTTCACGTCTTTGCCACCCTTGTGGGCGTCTTCGCCGTAGTGACCCTTGTCTTTGCCACCCTTGTCACAGGTGCAGGCGTCGGTTCCGCAGGCATCGCAGCCCTTGGTTTCGCAGGCGCAGGAGCTCTGCCCGCAGTCAGAGCAGTAGCTCTTGGTGCTGCAGCAGGAGCTGGTTCCGCAGCTGTTACCACAGCAGGAGCTCTTGTAGCAGCTGTTGCTGTAGCAGCTGTTGCCGCAGGAGTTGGTGTAGCAACGGTTGCTGGAGTAGCAGTTGTTGGAGTAGCAACGATTGCTGCTGTAGCAGTTGTTGCTGGTGTAACAACGGTTGCTGCTGTAGCAGTTGTTGCTGCAGCTGTTGTAGCTGCTGTAGCAGCGGCTACGACCACGACGACGAGCTTCGGCGGTATCGGCCACCGAAACGACCAGCATGGCAACAGCCATGACGCTCAGAAAAGTACGCATGTTTGATTCTCCCTGCACTGAAATCAAATGTGTCCCAGATTTGTTGTCTCAGATACACGAGGGACTCGGCGCGTGATCTGAGCGACTCTTGTAGTTTGTTCACTGTATTAACATGGCGAACTGAGTTATTCAAGGGTGGATGAAGAAAATGGGAGGGTGCTGTGTCCTGTTCCGCATTTTCTGCATCTCCTCCATCTAACGATGGTGATGCGGTTTTTACGACCGTCAATACCGAGTTGACGCAAATTCCCGAAACTCACCCAAACAGCATTTCGTGGAACTCGTCTTCACTGAGCACCGGAATGTTCAGCTGTTGCGCTTTGTCGAGTTTGCTGCCGGCGTTCTCGCCCGCGACGACGTAATCGGTTCGGCTCGAAACGCTTCCGGAAGCCTTGCCGCCATGCTCGCGAATCAGCTCTTTGATCTCGTCGCGGGTGTATCTTTGCAGGCTTCCTGTCACGACGATCGTCTTGCCTTCGAGCTGCTGGCTGCCGGAGTCTGAAGACGTTTCCGCTTCGGCCATCTTCAACCCGCGTTGAGCCAGATTCTCGATGAGCGCGAGGCCGTAATCGGAGTGGAAGAACTCGTGGACGGAAGTCGCGATGACCGGGCCGATCTCTTCGACATTCGCCAGTTCTTCCAGCGAAGCCTCGCGAATCTTCTCCATCGAATGAAAGTGGTCGACGAGGACCTGGGCGTTGCTCGTGCCGACATGGCGGATGTTCAAGCCGGTAAGCAGTCGCCAGACCGGTTGTGCTTTCGAGGTCTCAATACCTTCGAGCAACTTGTCGACCGATTTCTCGCCGAGACGTTCCAGACTGAGCAGTTCGTCCCGTTTGCCGCTCAGGTCGTAGAGATCAACGAGGCTGCTCACAAGGCCGGCTCCGATGAGCTGTTCAATCAGCTTGATGCCGAGGCCATCGATATCCATCGCCTGCCGGGACGCGAAGAACCGCAGCGTTTCCCGCAGACGGGCAGGGCAGTCTGGATTTGGACAGCGAACATACACGCCCCCTTCATCCTGCACCACTGGCGTCTGGCATTCCGGGCATTCTTCCGGAAAGACAAAGGGGGTTTCATCACCGGTCCGCTTTTCCAGTTCGACCCGGAGCACGTGCGGAATGATCTTCCCGGCTTTCTCGACGATGACCCAGTCGCCCACGGCGATGCCGAGCCGCTCGACTTCATCGCGGTTGTGCAGGCTGGAACGCGAAACGGTCGTCCCGGCGATTTCGACCGGCGTGAGATTCGCGACCGGTGTCAGCGTGCCCGTTTTTCCGACCTGCACGTCGATTGATTCTACTTGAGTGGACGATTCGTACCGTTCCCATTTGTAGGCCACGACCCAGCGGGGGCTCTTGCTCGTCACACCCATTTCGTCGCGGCTGGCGAGGTAGTTGACCTTGATCACGAGTCCGTCAATTTCGAGATCGAGCTCGTGCAGCGAGTCCATCATGACTTCAACCTGCTGCTGAACCTCTTCGAGACCACGACAGACGCGAATGCCCGGCGTGGTCGGCAGGCCGAAGCCGCGAACGGCTTTCAGGTAGTCCATATGCGTCTCGTAACGAACGCCGATGATCTCTCCCATGCCGTGCGTGACGAAACGAACCTTGCGACGCAGACACTGCACCGGATCGAGCAATTTCAGAGCGCCGGCCGTGCTGTTGCGGGGATTGGCGTGAACGGTGGAGCCGCTCTGTTCCTGTTCGGCTCGCAGTACCGCGAAGTCGCTGTTGGCGATGTAGGCTTCCCCACGCACTTCGAGCCGCTCGGGGAATTTCTTGCCATCCAGAGTTAACGGGATGCCGCGAATAGTGCGGGCGTTGTGTGTAACATCATCCCCGGTTCGGCCATCGCCCCGCGTGACCGCCTGAGTGAGGTGGCCGTTCTTATAGATGACCGCGAGAGCCACGCCGTCGATTTTGTATTCGAGTGTGTAGTCAACAGTGTCCCGCCCTAGCAGCTGCCGAACTCGCTGGTCGAACTCGACAATCCCTTCCGGCTCGAACACGTTGTCGATCGAAAGCATCGGCACGCGATGCTGGACCTGTGTGAAGCCGCTGATGGGAGCCCCGCCGACTTTCTGAGAGGGACTCTCAGGCGACTGCAGTTCAGGATGAGCGGTTTCGAGCTCGATCAGCTCCTGCATCATCCGATCGAACTCACGATCGGTAATCTCCGGGGCGGCTTCGACGTAGTACAGCCGGTTGTGTCGATTCAGCTCCTCACGCAGATGCTGGACACGGTCCTTGGTCGTTTGAGACATCTCTAAAGCTCGTCAGTCGGAAACAGATGGTCTGGTCGGGCGGTCGCCAGGCATGCAGAAGAGGGAGACCATCCTCGCAAGCCGGCTCTGCGAAGTATGTCGTTTCCCGACGACGAAGACCATGGAAGCGGAGGGCGGCAAACGGCTGGTCGGCCGCGAAGCAGAACGATTGCCCGGACCGGCCTTCTTCTACCCGCCGGGGCTTCAGCTATCGATGACTGTCAGCCGTTGAATCTGGGATCGAATGGCGGGGTAAGCCGACAGCGCCCCTCCGTTTTCTGCAGAAGCGTATTCCCCCGCAGCCAGAACGGTTACTTCTCCATCGGGCCGTTGACGAGCAGAGGGACCTTGATTTCCGGGAACTCGGGGTCGTTGGTGGTGACGATAATGACATCCGTCTGACGGCCAGCCGGGGCGATGCCGGTGATGGCGACATCAAACTTCACCTGCGGGTTGCCGTGGACGTCCTGTTCGACGCGGCGGTTCTCAATCGACAGCTGACCGAGTTCACAGCGGACATCGAGCACTTCCAGTGTTCCCAGAGATCGGAAATCGGTGATTGTCACAGTCTGTGTCGTCTTCTGAGCGCTCAGCTGATAGAAGATCAGTGCCCGAGGCTTCACGGTCACTTTCTTCTCCGGCACATCGACGCGGAAGGTGACGTGTTTGTGCTCCTCGGCTGTACTTCCGGCGGTGCGGTAAGCGACATCGACCGTGTACTCCTGCAGTCCGGCCTGCTCGCCGGCGGTATCGACTTCGACGTAGAATTTGCCATGTTCATCAGGTTTGAACTCGCGGTTCTCGTGCATCCGAATCGTGACGCAGCCGCAACTCGGCTTCACGGCGGTGATGGTCAGCGATTGCTCGCCCGCGTTGTGGAAGCCGAACTCGGCCACGGCTTTCCCTTCCCGCAGATCGACTTCGCGCAAATGCACCATATGAATGTGCATGGCCAGCGGAGCCACGGCCGCTTCCGGAATGAACCGCGAATCGACAGCTCGAGCCGCCGACCAGGCGGAGGCCAGGCATGGTGTCAGTGCGAGCAGGCAGATGGCGGCGGAACGCATGTGATGTCCTCGGTCTTGAAGCAGTCGGAGAATTGAGGAGGTGTGAAGATCAGATATCGTTGCTCAGGTCGGCGGTTTCAGTCGGAAGGCCCGGTTCGCCGAAGTTCTCGTAGTTGATTAACCGATTGTCGCGAAAGACCAGCATATAGACCGTGCCGCTACTGTCGGGACCCCAGCTGTAGACGAGGTCGTCGGTGCGATACACCGATTCCGAAGTCAACACGCCCTGGTCGTTGAAAACCCGATCACCGTCTTCACCGACGATGCGGTCGATATCTCCCTTACTCATCCCGTTCTGAACTCGATTGTTGAGCAGCCAGCGAATGTGTTCGGATTCGTGCGTGGCGAGATACTCCTCGCGGCGACGTTCTTCTTCCGCGAAGCGGGAACTGTCGACCGGAAAGAGGGTATCGACCAGGCTGGTGCAACCGGGGAGGCCGATGAGCCAGCCCGCAAGGAGCAGAATCGGAAGTCCGCGGAGAAGGGAGGAACGGGAACTCATCCGTGAGGACTCCGTACAGGGATTGATTCAGGAGGGGAAGCCGGGCAGGAGGGAAGACATCAGGCCGATCTCCGCATGGAAAGCTGGTACCGTCCGAGCCCGGTCTCTGTAAGGACCCGCGAGACCTGCTCCATCCGTTCATTTCGATTGACCGATCGCAGCAGACATTTCACCACCGCTCCCGACACCGTGATCGCGACTTCGCTGACGCGGGTCGGTAAACGGAACGGTTTCAGGTCGGCAAAAAACTGATGCATGCTACAGCATTCCCCGAATTTCTCACCCTGATAAAGCAGCTCCACGCCGTAAAGATCGGGGCTCCACTGATAGTCGAACGGCCCGTAGCAGTCCCGGCGATGGATCACCCAGAAACGGGTGTCATCGTACAGAACGCCGAACTCCGGCATCGGGCTGTCAAAGGGACGCGACACGAGACTGCTCAAGGTTACGATCAGAAAAACAGGGGACCGCGAGGCGGCTCCACAGCCGTGCGGTCTGAACGGGATTCAGTGTAACAGTCGCGATTTCGAATGGCGAAGAGCAATCTTTCTGGGGGGAATCGTGATTGATTTCGGGGTCGTCTTTGTAAACTCTGCAGAGGCCTGGAAGAAATTTGGAAAATCGAGTGATTACGCTTGACAGTTATTGACCGTACCAACATAAAACCGATGAGCTGTTCGCTCGCCAGGTTCATTTGCCGTGTGGAATTTCCCCGCGATGGATCGTGTGGGCGATCCCGAGTCATCCAGGTGCGGAATTGCGGGCTCAGGGATACCGATTCAATTGCTGCTGCAGAGGATAGTCACCATGTCGGAAGTCGTTCACGAGTGGAATTCACCATCGGAGCATCCCTGGATGGATGAAGCCGATTTCTCGCTATTCGATGGCCCGATTTCGGCGATCGATGACGATGAAGAATTCTTCGATGACGACTTCGACGACGATGGAGATGATGACGACGACGAAGACGACGACTTCGAAGACGATGACGATTTCGACGATGATGAATTCGACGACGACGACTTCGACGATGACGATGTCGACGACGACGAAGACTTCGATGATGACTTCGAGGACGAAGACGATGACTTTGAAGACGACGAAGAGGATGACCTCGACGACGACTTCGAAGAGGAAGAAGATTACTAGGATCGGCTTCGACACGAAGTGGTGACTCGGCAGCCCGCTGGACTCGACACAACCTGAGACTCGACGGATCGCCATTCAGCAGCCACAATAACGATGCAGCGTAAGGGATGAGCCAGCCTCATCCCTTCTTTTTGCGCGACACTCAGAATTCAGGAAGACCCCAGATGCTGCATTTGATGCCCAAAATCGAAGAAGCCGCCAAAACCATTGCTGCCGCCGACTCGGAGAAGCCGCGGATCGGGCTCATTCTCGGAACCGGTCTCGGCGGTCTCTCCGAACAGATCGAGCAACGGGCCGTGCTGCCGTACGGCGACATTCCGCACTTCCCGAAGTCGACCGTCGAATCGCACAAAGGCCAACTCGTCTGCGGCGAACTGGCCGGGCAGAATATCCTCGCCATGGAAGGTCGCTTCCATTACTACGAAGGCTATTCGCTGCAGGATGTGACCTTTCCGGTCCGCGTGATGAAGCAGCTCGGTTGTGAGATTCTGATCGTGACCAATGCCGCCGGCGGGATGAATCCACAGTACTCGCTGGCCGACATCATGATGATTGAGGATCACATCAACATGATGCCGGAGAACCCGCTGCGAGGCGTGAACGACGACAAGCTCGGTCCTCGCTTCCCGGATATGTGTGCTCCGTACGACAAGGAGCTGCTCACCAAAGCGAAAGCGGCCGCTCTCGAACTGCAGGTGCCCGCTCATACCGGCGTCTTTGTCGCCGTGCCGGGGCCGAACCTCGAAACCCGAGCCGAGTACCGGATGCTGAAAGCCTTCGGAGCCGATTGTGTCGGCATGTCGACCGTGCCGGAAGTGATCGTCGCCGCTCACGCCGGACTGCGCGTCCTCGGCTTCTCGGTCGTGACCGACATGTGCCTGCCGGATGCTCTGGAACCGGTCGAACTCTCAAAGATTCTGGCCGTCGCAGCGAAGGGGGGCGAGCGTCTCGCCAAACTGATTCCCGAAGTCATCTCACGCATCGACAGCTGATGAATACGCCCGTTGTTCTCACCAGTGAGCAGTCTCGAGCCGTCGATCGCATTGCGATCGAACAGTATGCGGTGCCGGGGCTGGTCCTGATGGAGAACGCTGGCCGCGGCTCGACCGCACTGCTGCTGCAGGAAGAGCCGAAGAAGGTCGTCATCGTCTGTGGCAAAGGGAACAACGCCGGCGACGGCTTCGTCATCGCCCGACATCTCGACAATGCCGGGGTTTCGGTCGAGATTCTGATGCTCGTCCCGCTCCAAGACCTTTCCGGGGATGCCCGCACGAACTGCGAGATTGTCCACAAGTTCGGTCTGTCCACCCGAGTAGTCGACCCGTCCTGCGAGTCCGAATCGATTGCGCAGTCGTTGCGACAGGCCGACTGGATCGTCGATGCCCTGCTCGGGACCGGAATCCGCGGCGAAGTTCGTGAACCGTTCGCCCGCATGATCGACCTGGTCAATCATGCGGGTAAGCCGATCTTTGCAGTCGACATTCCCTCCGGCCTCGACGCCGATACGGGCGAGGTCCTCGGCCATGCCATCAACGCCACTCGCACTGCCACGTTCGTTACGCTGAAAACCGGTCTCATGCGGCAGAGCGGCCCGCACCAGGCCGGTTCGATCGACGTCGTCTCCATCGGCGTCCCGGACCGAATCGTCGACGACGTCCTCAATCAAACTCCGTAGGGCCGGTTTCCGGCCGGCCCATTCAGGGGACGTAATTCGCGAATTTTCGTTGAGTCACCCACTCTGGTGGACTCGATTATTTCATGCTGATCTCAAAGGGGATGTCGCCCCCTTGAGGACTCACTTCCGCGAGAAGCTTGGTTTTTGTCGGGTCGCTGTATTGAGGCGGAATGTGTTCAACGCCGATCGCGGTCTGCTCCTCGGGAGGCACGTTTGCCGGGAAGGCCGAGCCATCAGGCTGAGCGAATTTGGAGATCGTTACGATGTAGTTTCCCGGCGGGCAGCCCGGGCGACCATCGACAAAGGCGAGTTCATACTTTCCAGACTCATCGGTTCGTCCGTACGCCGGGCGACCGACTTGGGCGCCGTAAGGTGCGAACGTGACCGCGGCATTCGCGACCGGCTGACCGTCTGCGAGCACCGTCCCGGTGACGGGCAGCAGGGAAATTTCGACGTTGTCACCTCCGCCGCATCCGAGCACACCGAACAGGCAGAGAACGAGACCACAAAAATGAGATGCAGTACGTGGAATTTGTCGTGTCATCAGTGCAGACCTGAAACCTTGAAGAATCATGGGACGAGGGCGAGATGAATCGCCCCCGTCGCCCTGGATCGATAGAAAAGAACGTGTTGAGAAAGCTTTCAGCCGCGGTTGGCTAAAATTCCCCGATGACCTGTCCATCGGCGAGATAGGCGAGATTCACCCGGGTGGAGGCGTCGATATTCTCGCTCAGAAAGCGGACAGAGCCGTCAGCTAGAACGGCCTGGGCGCCTCCCTGGTGCAGGCTGCCGACCAGTCCCCAGTCCTTGAGCTGCGTTTGGGAGAAGTTCTGATTGGGAGGCGTCGTCCAGCTGCAGCAGACGCTGAAGTCGTTGATGCCGGCCGATGCAGCCAGGTCGACTCCATTGCCCACCCACTTGGAGTAACCCCACGTCTGTCCGACGCCGTTTTTCACGTCGAGCGTGGTTTCGGCGACCATCACGGTGTTACTGGTTCCGTCGGTCACGTCGCGGAATTTGCAGGCGGAGTAAGTGCCGAACATCCGCCGGGTCGTCAATCCCCAGGCCGGCCAGGCGGTTGTGCTGCTGCTGTAGCGGCCGACGGAGAAATCGTAGTTCGTTTTGGCTCCCTCGTGACCCGCAGCAGCGGCTCCGGGATAGACCGCGTAGTTCGCTGAGCCGCCCTGATAACGGTTCCGGCCGTTATCTGAGGGACAGAGGAGCGTGGAAACCAGCGTGCTGACGACTTCGCCGTTTCCGCTCGTGCCGATTGTCGCGGCCGGTTTCACCAGCGGAGCGGGGGTCGTCCCACTGCCGGAACGCACATAGGCCCCCGTTGGGACCGAACTGTCGAACAGATCGAATAGAGCCGGCTGTTCAAGATAAGGTAACAGGCCAAGCCAGCCGCGATGATTCAAAGTGAAGCCCGTCGAGTTGGCCGTGTTTGCCGAGTTGTTCGCGGTGATCGCACCATCCGCCGAGGTGCTGTAAGGCAGGACGTTGTGCGTGTCGTGGTAGTTGTGAAGCGCCAGTCCGATCTGCTTCAGATTGTTTTTGCAGCTGCTTCGGCGGGCCGCTTCCCGGGCCTGCTGGACAGCCGGGAGGAGCAGAGCAACCAGAATCGCGATAATCGCGATCACTACGAGAAGCTCGATCAGCGTGAAACCTCTTTTTAACTTCTTCATCGACCCCGTGCCTTTCAATAAAACTTAAGAAGACAGGTAGTGGCCTCAAAACGCTTCGCGAATCCGGGTCTGAATACGCGAGGACCGCGTTCTGGGGAAATCAGCGCCGCTATGAGATTCCGCAGGCGATTTCGCCAGCGAGATTCCTGAAGTTAAATGCACGAATGGGTTCGCTGCACGATCGTTGAAAAAACCTGGAATGATGGAACGACAGAATGTCGCAGCAATCAGAGTTCTCGCTGCAGTTCCATGACCTTTGCAGACTATATCCTTTTCTTCCAACTTGCAATATACGTAAGTGGAATTTTATGTGTCGTGGCGAGGACTTCTGAGTCCGACAGCGCAGTTGTTGACCCAGCTCTCTTGGACACATCCGGTTTACCAGCCAGTTTCCCCCGTAGGCAAAGGGCTTTCGTGAGTTTCAGCCGAACTCCCGCGCGGGCATGCGAACTTGCTCGAACCCCGCGGTCTCCCTGGCCGCGTGAGACTGGAGAACCTGCGACGCCTTTGCGGAGAATCAAAGCTCGCCGAGAACCTGTCCATCAGCCATGTAGGCGAGATTGATCCGGGTGGTTGCCGACATGTTCTCGCTCAGGAAGCGAACAGATCCGTCGGCGAGAACGGCCTGGGCTCCCCCTTTGTGGAGGCTCCCGACCAGTCCCCAGTCTTTCAGCTGCGTCTTGGAATCATTCTGGTTCGGCGGAGTTGTCCAGCTGCAGCAGATGCTGAAGTTGTTGATGCCACTTGAAGAAGCCAGATCGACACCATTGCCGACCCATTTGGAATAGCCCCAGGTCTGCCCGACGCCGTTCTTCACATCGAGAGTCGTCTCGGCGACCATGACTGTGTTGCTTGTTCCGTCCTTAACATCCCGCATGCGACAGGCTGAGTAGAGGCCGAACATCCGGCGAGTCGTGAGTCCCCACGAGGACCAGACGGTTGTGCTGCTGCTGTAGCGACCGACGGAGAAGTCGTAGTTCGTCTTCGCTCCGGGGTAGCCATCGGCATTGGCCGTCGGATAAACCGCGTAGCTGGCCGAGGTGCCGGTGTAGCGATTGTTACCACTGTCGGACGGGCACAGAAGCGTATCGATCAGCGTGCTGACGACCTCGGCGTTTCCACTACTGGCGATGGTCGCTTCCGGCTGGACGAGAGCAGCGGGAGCGGTGCCGCCCGATCTGCGGTGAGCTCCGGCCGGGTAGAGTGGATCGAACTTGTCGAAGAGGGCCGGTTCCTCCAGATACGGCAGCAGTCCGACCCAGCCGCGGTGGTTCAAGGTGAACCCTGTGGAGTTCGCGGTGTTCGCAGAACTGTTGGCTGTGACCGATCCATCTGCGGAGGTGCTGTACGGGAAGACGCTGAAGGTGTCGTGGTAGTTGTGAAGGGCCAGGCCGATCTGTTTCAGGTTGTTCTTACAGCTGCTGCGACGGGCGGCTTCACGAGCCTGCTGGACGGCTGGCAATAACAGAGCGACTAGAATGGCGATAATCGCGATCACGACAAGAAGCTCGATTAGTGTAAACCCTCTTCGCGAAAACTTCATAGTGACGTGTCCTTTCAAGAACGAGAATTGGACAGAGATGATGATTGCAGCTTTTGCAAATCCCAGTCCGAACCACGAAAAGACGGCTTTTTGACGATTTCGTAGGGGTTTCCGGCCAACGGGCTGACTAATCCTCTGGCAGGCATGCCCGAATCGATTGCAGCCGCGGCCGGCTGTGGCGGCGCGGCAAGGTCGCACCAGCGACAAGAGGCAGCGCCATCATCGTCCCATGTCGTGAGATCATCCGGTCTTGAAGAAGTCTCGTCCATGGCGCGACATCTCAACCCGAAGCGTGAGCGAGGGCCCGGTTGTACGAGTGACGTTGAATTCCCTCGCTGACGCTTCGGGTTGGGATGAGGGCCCTTAGCTGGAGGAGTCCACTGGAGTAGGGGGCGGGGCTTGCTGGGGATCAACGACAAAAACGGCAGTGGAAGGGAATCCACTGCCGTTGAGGTGTCGGTTCTGTTGGTCCGGCGTTAGTTGCCGGCGTTCAGGCGTTTGTCGAGCGTGCCCATGGTTTCGTTCAGGGTGTACTCGAGGTAGTCGTCCTGTTCGTGGATCAGCGATTCGGCGGCCAGTTCGAGAGCCGGGAGGATGTCGTCGCCGTGGAAGTAGCTCAGGGCCCGGACGGCTTCGAGTCGCACACGGGGGTGCTCATCGTTGACGCTGGCTTCGAGCAGAGCGAGCGGGTTCTCGACGCGATCTCGCCAGTAGCTGAGGACGCGAGTCGCCGCGGCTCGGGCTCGCGGGTCCTTCGACTGCAGAACCTGCTTCAACAGCGATTCATCGACCACGTCGTGCTGCTGGTGAATCCAGAGACCTTCCAGCTGCAGGCGGGCGAACGACTCGGCATTCGGGTCGAGCCCCTTCAACCAGTTGTTCACGTGGGCGATGACTTCTTCGGTCTTGTGGTTTCGCAGTTCACGACGAATGCGGTAACGGTCCCGCTGTTCATAAGTGTCGAGGTTTTCGAGCAGTTCCGGAACCGGCTTGCCGCTGACAACCATCGGCGTGACGAGCGGCTTCGACTTGTGACGAATTCGCCACACGCGGCCGTGCTGAGAGTCGCGGTTCGGGTCGCGAACCGAGTGCTGCATGTGACCGACCAGCGGGTTGAACCAGTCGAGAACATACAGTGCGCCATCCGGGCCGAACTGCAGATCGACCGGGCGGAAGTTGCGGTCCGAAGACTGCAGCAGCGGCTCGACCGGATCGGCGTGGAAGCCCGAACCTTCGTCCTTCATGCGATACTCAAGCGTTCCCTGAAATCCGATGCAGTTGTTGAGCAGATAATCGCCCTGCATTTCTTTCGGGAAATTTCGGCTCGAAACGAATTCGCAGCCACAGGTCGGACGCCACTGCTTGACCAGGAACTGCTTCAACCGGCCGTGCTTGTCGGGATAGTCGACCTGTCCGGAGAAGGCGGCTCCAAAGTAGTTCGCTCCCGGAGAAGCGTCGGCGACGAAGTTCTGGCCCCACTCATCAAAGGTGTGTCCCCAGGGGTTGGCGAAGTTGTACGAGATGAACGTCTCGAACTTCTCCGTCTTCGGCTCGTAACGATAAACGCCCGCATTTACGCAGCGTTCCGGACCGTACGGGGTTTCGACCTGGGTGTGGTGGAACGTTCCTTCCTGGAAGTAGAGGGCTCCGTCCGGGCCCCAGGTGAAGGCGGAGATCGAATGGTGCGAGTCAGCCGAGTCGAAGCCGTGCAGCACGATTCGCTTCTCATCGGCGACATCATCGCCATCGGTGTCCTTCATAAAGATCAGGTTCGGCTGCTGGGCGATATAGGCGCCGCCATCGCCGAGTTCAAAGCCGGTCGGCAGGTGCAGGCCATCGGCGAAGATCGTCTGCTTGTCGGCTTTGCCGTCGCCGTCGGTGTCTTCGAGAATCAGAATCTTGTCGTCGACGGGCTCGCCGGGCAGATACATCGGATACGACGGCATCGTGCAGACCCACAGTCGGCCTTTGCCATCGAAGGTGAACTTGCAGGGGTTCTGCAGATCTGGGAAGTCCACTTCCGAAGCGAACAGGTTTGCTTCGAAACCGTCCGGCAGTTTGAATGTCTTCAGCGAAGCCTCGGGTGAGGTGATTTCGAGATCGAACGTGATGTTGGTTTCGACATTGACAAACTCGCCGGTGCCGCTGTCGTCGATCTTGTCCGGAACCTGTTCGCCCTGGGCGATCTTATGAATGCGGGCATCGCGCACGGCGACCATGTTGCGGAGCTTCTCGAACTCAGCCGGGAAGTTGACGACGCCGAACGGTTTCTTGCGTCCGCCATAAATATAGAAGCCGTTCACGGCTCGATAGTCGTACCAGTGCTGCAGACTTTTCTCAGCCACGGCTGCGTGCAGAGCTTCGCGGTCGATGTTCGACTTCGTCCTGCTCTTGCCGAAGATGCGGTCGATCATGATGGGAGCCAGTTTTTCGTAGCCGCCATCGGTCAGGTGCACACCGTTGAAGGTGAGCGGTTCTTTCGATGCATTCATCAGCCGCCGCGACGGACGATACAGATCGAGAAATCCGACGCCGGTTTCCTCGGCCACTTCCTTCATGGCTTTGGTGTACAGCTCGATGTTCTCGTTGTTCCGATCCCCGATCATCATGTTCCGCTCGGGGAGATTCTCACTGGCGATCGGCGAGAAGAGCAGCACGCGGGGAGCCGACTCTCCGTTGTACTTTGTCGTGGTCCACGTCTTGATTTCGCTGCGGAGATCGTTCTTGAACTTCTCCAGCCCGGCTTTTCCGGCGAACGATTCATTCAGGCCGAATCCGGCGATGATGACGTCCGGCTGGTGATCTTCGAGCGTATGCCCGTGATCGTTGAAGTCCTGCGAACGCGGTCGCAGCTTGAGCTCATCGGCCGACCAGCCGAGGTTGCGGACGACCAGCTCATGCTCGGGAAACCGCTCGTGCAGGGCGGTTTCGAAGTGGTTGAAGTACTGCATCCGCTCGATCAGCGTGTTGCCGATGAGCACGATCTTGTCTCCCTGTTTCAGCTCCAGTTCGGCTGCGGGGGCCGAAGCCGTCGCCAGAAAGAGAGCCGTAAGGAGGGCGAGGATATTCAGCGATTTCATAAGCTTCCCGGGAATTCTGAGACGTGAAAGCGTGGAGTGTAGAAGAGGTGTGATCACCATCCATCGATTATTCCAGATGGCTCCGTCAAAGGCAACCATCGGAATTCAGGGAAAAAGGCCGGACTATCGGGGGCGCACACCGGGTACCGAACGGATTCTAGCGTCCCTGCGCAAACCCGCGTTCCACGAATTCCAGGAACGGGCCGACGAAATCGCGTCCATGCACTGAGACGTGCCGATAGACCGCCGGGATGCCTTCTTCGTCGAGCTTCTCTTTCAGTTTGTGAGCGAAGATCGGGTGATGAATCCCCTGTCCCGGACGGGCGTTCGGGGGGAGCGGACGGTCGGCTTCGCTGTAGAACATGAAGGTGGGCGGGTCGTCGTCGGTGACGTGGTTGATCGCCGAGACTTCGTTGTAGAGCGACTTGAGTTCCGGCTTTGTCAGTTCTTCCAGCGTCTTCACGCCGTAGACCATGTAGATCGAAGGATGAGCATGAGCCTGTCCGCCGATCCAGTCGCGGATGACGAACGGATCGTAAGACGACTGCCCGCCGATCGAGCCGACAACCGCCACGCGAGTCGACTCCCGCAGCACCGGGTCCTTCGCATCGGGGTCGGCCATGTCGTCTTTGTAGCCGATCCACATCGAAATCCCCGCTCCGGCTGAGCCGCCATAGATGGCGAACTTGTCCGGGTCGAGATTGTACTTCTCGCGGTTGTGCCGGAGGAACTGCACCGCTCGGGCTCCATCCTGCTGAGGAGCCGGGAACATAATGCTTGAATTCACGAAACGGTAATTGATGGACGCGACCGACCAGCCCTTTTCATGAGCCTCGCGAATCAGCTGCGGCGCGATCGACTCCTTGTCGCCGGCCACGAATCCGCCGCCGTGAATATAGATGACGAGCGGCGTTGGCTTGTCGGAATCGGCCAGCCACAGGTCGAGCCGGTTGCGATCGGCCGGGCCATAAGGGACGTTGGCATGCGTCGGCTTGATTTGTCCGCGACGCTGGATCGCCTTTTTCCGCTCATGCTCGGCTTTCAACCGGGCGTAATAGACCTTGGCCTCATCGACAGTGAGCGTCCCATCGCCATTGGCGTCCGCTTCCGGGAACCGCTTCTGCACCTCTTCCAGCAGCCGCTGCACCTGAGCGGGCGTCTGAGCATGGGCGATGGAACCGCCGATGAACAACGTGGCCAGAATCAGCAGGCAGAATCGGAGGGACTTTCGCATTTTCAGCATGACTTTCTCTCGGCACGCAAGGAATTGTTTGGGGGCTGCGGGGTGGCTCTGTCAGCTCTGCGATCAGGGCGGCGAAGTCGTTGAAAGACGCAGTGAGACCTGGATGCTCTCAATCGATGATTGGATTCTCGCCGACCAGTCAACACCGTCAAATCCCGCTTCGCCAACGGCTGGGCCGCCCCAAAAGAATCTCTCGGGGCCACCCATCCATGTCTTACCTGACAACCAGGCCCGGCACAGCTGCGACAATCCGGCAGAACGTCAGACTGTCACTCTCGCCGCTTCCGTTCTACAATCGGGCGTGCGGCTGCGGCTGGCATTATCATGTCACCTGAACGCCTGAATTGCAATTCGCATCTCTTCTCGTCGATCTGTTGAAATCTCATGGCTAAAGATTTTCTCGCGGGAGCCCGCGACTCCTACGATATTGTTGTCATTGGCAGCGGACTGGCCGGTCTCACCGGAGCCAACGTCCTTGCCAAAGCCGGCTATTCCGTGCTGCTGCTCGAACATCATTACCAGCTCGGCGGCATGGCGACCTGGTTCAAGCGTCGCGGCGGGCACATCTTCGATATCTCCCTGCACGGCTTTCCGCATGGGATGATCAAGAGTTGCCGGAAGTACTGGACGCAGGAGATTGCCGACAAGATCGTGCAGCTGAAGGGAATCCGCTTCGAGAATCCGCAGTTCTCGCTCGAAACGACCTTCAACCGCGAAGACTTTACCCGACTGCTGATCGAGAAGTTTCAGGTCGAGCCGCAGGCTGTGAACGATTTCTTCGACACCGCCCGCAGCATGAACTTCTACGACGACCAGTCGATGACGACCCGGGAGCTGTTCCACAAGTTCTTCCCCGGCCGCGATGATGTCGTCCGTCTGCTCATGGAGCCGATCACCTACGCCAACGGGTCTACTCTGGATGACCCGGCCATCACCTACGGCATCGTCTTCTCCAACTTCATGAGTAAAGGGGTCTATACCTTCCAGGGGGGCACCGATGCGCTCGTGCTGCAGATGAAGGAAGAGATGCTCCGCAACGGCGTCGATCTCCGCATCCGCTCGCTGGTCGAGAAGATTGAAGTCGACAAGGATCGCAACGTCACCGGCGTGGTCGTGAACGGCAAACGCATTGGCTGCCGAGCCGTGCTGTCGAACTCGAACGTTAAGTCGACGATTCTGAAGATGGTTGGCGAAGAGAATTTCGATCCGGCGTTCGTCGAGGAAACCAAAGCGGTCCGTGTGAACAACAGCAGCTGCCAGGTTTACTTCGGCCTCAAGCCGGGCGTCGGCTTCGACTACTGCGGCGACCTGCTGTTCCACTCCGAGCACCGCGGCTTCGACATCGACGCGATGCTCAGCAAGGACGTCAGCAGCCGGACCTTCTCGTTCTATTACCCGGAAACCCGCCCCGGCTCCGACCGCTGGCTGATCGTTTCGTCGACCAACGCCCGCTACGAAGACTGGGCGAACCTGTCGGAAGAGCAGTACGAAAAGGACAAGCAGGAGCTCTGCGACACCACGATCGACTGCCTGGAGCAATACGTCCCGGACATCCGCGAGAAACTCGACTGGGTCGAAGCGGCGACGCCACGAACGTTCAAGCACTACACCCGCCACATGCACGGAGCCTCGTTCGGCACCAAGTTCGAAGGCCTGAAAGTCAGCCAGACCCTCCCCCACCAGATCCACGGCCTCCACCACGCCGGCTCCGTCGGCATCATCATGTCCGGCTGGCTGGGCGCAGTGAACTACGGCGTGATCGTGGCGAACGAGGTGGATAAGTATCTGACGCCAAAAGAGGCGACTGTGTAGCTTTGCGAGAATTCTGGACTTGAAAACTGATTGTGCCTGCGCAATACTTATTTCGACCGCTGACAGCGGAAATGTGCCCTGACGGGCATAATTCATTCACACTCCTGACGGAGTAGAAAGGTTGCCGAAATGGCCAATCTAGATCTTCGCACGCTCTCTGCGCCTCTCGAGGCACTTCGACCTGACGTTGAAGCTGCGTATCAACGGCTCGATCGACAATGGGAATCAATCGCTGAGCACCTTAAGGGGCTTCCTATCCCGTGTAGCATCGAATTCGTCTTCGACTATAACGAGTTCATGCCAGAACGTTATTCCGCGTTGGAATGGCGAAAAATCAACGGGTCGAAGAGATTCTGCATTGTTAATTACGACGAAGATCGCTCAAACTACGAGCAGACGTCTATCTGTAGTATTCGGCCATTTGAAGAATGGAGTGCAGAAGAGCGTGTAAACATGCTTCAGCACATTCCAGGGTTATTTGAAGCAGCGACAAGACAAACTAAAGAGTTTATCGAGAAGATCGGTAACGGAGGAGGCAATGAATGATCAGTCTCCCGTTCCGATTTGGGTTATGTCGTTTTGCTGCGTTATGCCATTTTGTGCCCTCTGTTTTATGGCAGGCGCGTGCAGCTTTGGATGCATTACTGAAACTACGCTATTTGCCGGCATAATCTTTCTTTGCAATAAGACCTTGTCGCGAATTTTGCCTTCTTCACAAACCAAGACTTTCATCCGTTGATTTCAGTCCCGTACGTCAGGCACCGCCTGGCGCGGCTTCTTCGAGCTGTGTCGATTTCTCGTCAGGCAGTGCGTGACCTACTCTATGCCATGTGTTTTGCGCAAAAGTCCATAACTCCCCCGTTTCCGGGACTTTTGCGCAGCGGGCTCAGTTTCTCGCCCGCGGGTGGCCGTGATAGCTCCGCTATCAGGGCGGCGCAGCCGTAGGAGGATGCCGTTTGATGTGGCCTGATTAGGGTCTTGCTTCTCGCCCGGACCTGTGCTGAAATCACGCTATCGTACTGAGCCGTCCAATCCCACTTCGCCCACGGCTGCGCCGCCCCGTGAGAATCTTTCGGGGCCACCCGGGAACGACTCGGAGCTCTTTGGAGAAGCCCCCCATGCCAAGTCGGCGGACGATTGCCGTCCTTGAGGATGATCCCGAGCGGATCGCGCATTTTCGGCCGCTGCTCGTCGAGCACTTCCCTCAATACGAACTCGCCTTCTTTGAACATGCGGGGGAAATGACGTCCTGGCTGGAGTCGCACTTCGATGAGGTGGTCGGAATGGCCCTCGACAACGATCTGCCACTCCGTTCTATGCCGGATGGTACCACTCAGGATTGCGGTGAAGGTCGAGAAGTCGCGGACTGGCTGGCGACGCGGCCGCCGAGGTTTCCCATTGTGATCCACTCGACCAACACCTGGGCGGTCGAGTACATGCTCGACGTTCTCGGCCTGGCGGGATGGCGGATCGAACGGGTGATTCCGTTCCCGGGAACACGATGGATGACGCGGTATTGGATCGGGGCTGTGCGAGGTCTGCTTGAGAACGATGCCGACGCACGCGATTGAGACGGACTCCGGATTAACGGGCCAGCCACCGAAGCCGCGTAACCGCAGAACAGGGTTGGCTCAGACGCGTGCGTCTGAGTGACGAAGTCACAGGAAGCAGGTCACTCGCGTGGAGAGAGAAGTCGGTGCTCTGAAAGTCTCCGTCCCGAGAACGTAACTCGGTGCGTTGTTCGGTGGCCGAAAATAAAAAGAACCGCCGGTCAGGCTGTTTCTGACCGACGGCGTCAAACCGGGGACATCGCGAGGATGCCCCGGAATCTGGTTCGGCTGTAACCGCTGGTGAGGGAAGCGAACGAGTCCGGCGATTCGAGGATCAGCCTGTTCGTGTTCCGCACTCTTGGGGATATTGCCCCTCGCGGTCAACCGAAGCGAAGCAGTGTCGAGCACTGCCCCTGTTCCTAGTACTTGTATTCGTACGCGTGGCGGATGTAACGACGGTCGGCGTCGTAGTCGCCGTCGTAATCGCTGCGGAGTTTCGTATCCAGTTCGGAGTTCCAGCTGGAGTAGGTCTTGCCGTAATGTCGCTGGGCGGCGTAACCGAAGCGGAACGCCTGTTCGCGATTCTCGAAGGCGTCGTCGGAGCCGGCCATTTGCTTGACGGTATCGTCAACATCCTGATCCATGTCGCGGGCTGAGTCGCTGCCGAAGTCGGCTTTCGTCTGTTCCCAGTCGTTGGCGAAGGCCTTCTTGACCCGGTCCCAGGCACTCATGTCGTCGTCGGTGTAATACTTTGCTTTGGTCGCCATCAGAGCGCTCCTCAATCAGTCAGTTCGTTCAGGCCCTTCCACGATGGTCGAGCTGTATCGCGAAGGGGCCTGATGCATCTCCCGTGCCGAAAGGCGAGGGTGGTCTGCAAACAACGGGAATCCGCAGTAAAACCCGAGCCTTTTCTGCTTGTGGTCGCTTCAGTTCGCAGGGCGAGCAACGTATTGTGAACGATTCATGTCCTTTACGATCGGGGAACGATCAGACGACGGGGCAACGCCGGGCGCAAAAGAAAAACCCTCCCCGTGTTGACGAGGAGGGTCTGAGAGAGCAGAAAGATCGCGGATTACTCGCGAACGAGTTCTTCGATCGTCAGTTTGAACTCGTCGGAGTTCGCTTTGAGTTCCGGAGCGTACATGCCGTAGCTGATGGTCGGCAGAGCCGAGAAGGTTCCCGGGATTTCTGCCCGGAGGCGATACTTCATGCTGCTGGTGCCGCGAGCGAGGCGACGCATGAAGAAGGCGACCTTCTCGTCGCGGAACTCGACATAGGCTCCGTTCGCTTCGGGAATGTAGCCGCTGCGAACATCAACCGGTTCGGTGCCGGCGGCTTTGAAGTCTTCGAGCAGGATGTACTCGTAGTCGTTCTTGCTGTCGATGCCGAGTTCGATTTCGATCAGGTCTCCGCTCACGACTTCATCGCCCGGTTTCAGTTCCACGCGGTCGAACTTCTCGACGTTCTGGTTGACGACCTGTCCCTGAGAGCCAGCGACATTGGCCGTGGCGTCTTTCTGCGGGACAAGCTTGTAAACCGAGCGGCGAACCTTGAGTTCGAGGCCGGTTGCCGTGATCGGATCTTCCAGCGTGAAGCTGGTCGCGTAGCCGTTCCAGTAGAGCGGGCCACGGCCGGTCTTGCGGAATTCGATCGTGTGCTTGCCGGTCGTCAGTTCCTCGCCTTTGAGCACGAGGGTGCCATCGAAGTCGAAGAGGTTGTCCTTTGTAATCTGGACGCTCTTCTTCTCGACGCCGTCGACGAGAATCTGCACGGTCATGCCGGGCTCGACTTCACCGGAGGCTTCGAGGAACTCGGCCATCGCTTCGATGCAGAGAGCCGTGTCCCGTGTGCTGTTCCAGTAAGAGCCATGCTTGCGGTTGTTGAGCAGATACTTGACGAGTCGCGATGCCCGTTCCCCCTTCGGGTCCACTCGAGTGAGCAGCTTGAGGTAGTAGGCGTTCGCTTCGATCTCGTTGCCATGCCAGTACCACCAGGAGTAGCCGGCGGGCAGCTTCAGGTACGCGGTCTGGTTCTCCAGGTCTTCGACGTAGTACTGCTCGATGTTTCGCAGCACCATGTCGAGTTTGTCCTGGACATCGAGCTTGTGCAGCGACAGGCCGAACATGGCCAGCGAGTACATCGAGAGCTTCGTCCGATCGCGGTACAGGTAGTCCTGCATCGTTTCGTTGTGAACGCCGGCATCGACGAGCACCATGAAGACAAGGGCGTCGATGTCGTTGGCATGATTCCGATACGGAGGCTTCGGCTTCTTCGCTTCGCCCCGTTTGAGCAGGCGAATTTGTTCTTCCTGGTACTTCTTCAGCCATTCGACGCCCCGTGGCAGCACGCCCTCGAGCAGAACGACTCCGTTCGCTTCGGCAATCTGCAGCCCGTGCACCACGGTCGCGGTAGTGTGTGGACCGGAGTGTTCGCCACGGCCGGAGAACCAGCCCCAGCCGCCGTCGGAGAGTTGCATGTCAGTCAGACGTTTGACGCCGACTTTCACGATCTCTTCCATCTCCTGCGTGCTGAAGACGGGATTGCGGTCATAGCGTTTCCACTGAGCGGCTCGTTCGTCGGCTGGGCCGAGTTCCTGAGCGTTCAGGTTGGTTCGTTTCTTCTCGATCGCTTCGAGATCGACGCCGAGTTCTATGAGCACGTTCTGTGAAATCACAGCCGGCACAAAGCGGTTCAGCGTCTGTTCGGTGCAGCCGTACGGGTAATCGATGAGATACGGAATCGCATCGACCAGAGCTCCGGCCAGTGTGGGCGAGTAGCGGACAATCAGCTCCGACTGCTCAGGACGACGTTCTTCCGGAATGTTGATCTCGAAGCTGCCCGTCTGATCATCCGGACGAATCACGCCGGTGTAGGAGTCGGTCTTCAGCATACCGTGCACGTAAACCGGGAAGGTCATCTGCATGGCGTCCGAATCGGCATCGGTCAGGGCCTGAACCGTGATGACGGCCTGACCTTCGGCGGTTGCTTTGACTCGCCAGTCGACGCGGACCTCGCCGTTGGCGGGAATGTCGATGATGCGAGAGATTTCATCGAGCGGCGAAAGAGTGTCCCCTTCGAGCTTGATCTCCACGCGGGTGGACTTGGCGTCTTTCAGGTAGTTGTGAACGTTGGCCGAGATAACGACCTCGTCTTTCTCCACGAAGAATCGCGGAGCCTGCAGACGCACGAGAACATCCTTCGCGGTGACGACACTGGCCGTGCCTTCGCCGACACGGGTCCCTTCGCCGACCGACCAGGCTCGCAGCTTCCATTCGGTCAGGTTTTCCGGCATGGGGAACGACACGGTGGCCCGTCCGTTCTTGTCCGGCGTGATGTTCGCGGCCCAGTAAGCGGTATCGGCGAATTCGGTCCGAACCGTCGGCTGGACGAATTCGGGCGTCTGCGACTGTGCGAAGAACTCTTCACCCGAGGCGTCTTCGGCGACCGCTCCGTCAACGGCCATTTTCGACATGGGTGCGGACGCCGGTGCGGGGGCGTCGCCCAGCATCATGCGACCGCGAAGACCCCCGCCGCCTCCACCGATACCGAAGCCTTCCATCTCGACGCCGAGCATTTCCGGCTCCATATCAGCGGCCAGATCGCCGAACAATCCGATCGACTGCATATGCTTTTCGCCGGGCTTCAGGATGTTGTAGAAGCCTCGCTGTAACGACGAGCGGTGCGTCGGATGATGCGACCGTCGGAACTTCCAGAAGTGAGCCTGGATGTCGCCGACGTTCGACCCGCCGGAGATGTATTCGACGCTGCGGTCGTAAACCGTCATCACGACTGAACCGGTGAGCGGCTGGCCGTCGTGGTCGGTCAGGATCAGTTCGACCTTCGCTTCTTCGCCGGGAAGATAGCGTTCGGAAGAGGGCTGAACCTCAACATTGATGACCCGCTTCTCGGGCGGGACGACGATGTCGCGAGCTTCCTGATACACCTCGGCTCCGCTGATCGTCATCGCTTCAACAAAGAAGTTCGGCATGTCTTCGGCTTTGACGCCGATGTCGACGACTGTGCTTTTGCCGTTGAGTTTCAACGTTTGCGGCGGCAGGTAGACGCCGTTGCTCGGACGCACGAACAGCAGAACGGTGGAGTTCTCCTGGTTCGTGTTGATCATCAGCTTGACGGTTTCGCCCGGCTGATAAGTCTTGCGGTCGGGAATGATTTCCAGATCGTTGAACTGGAAGTCGGCCAGTCCCGATTTCTCGCCGCGAACAGTGAAGACCGTTCCCCCTTCGCGTGTGTTGCCCTCGGCATCGGTCACGCTGCAGGAGATGCGGTACTGTCCGGGCTGAGCCGTTTTGAACTTCTGCTCGACCGTGCCCTGAGCATTCGTCTTCAGCGACCAGCTCTCGACTTCGGTTTCGGTCGGCTTGCCGTCCTTGTCGTACGTAATTCGCAGCAGCTTCAGTTCGACTGGACCCTGAATCGGTTTCTGAGCGATGGTCTGGGCTTTCACACTCACCGTGGCGACATCGCCGACGTTGTAGTAGCCGCGATCGAGCCAGGTGTAGACCTCGAACGGCTGCCGAGCCACGAGGACCGAACCGGTGCCGACAATGGTCCGCCGCGATTCATCAACCACTTCCGCGGTGATCGAATAGCGGTGATCCTCGTCGCCGTGCAGTTGTTTGGCGAGTTCGGTATCGATTTCGATGGTGATGGTCCCGTCGGGATTGAGCGGGACTTCGTTCTCGACAATCAACTCGGGTGGATCGGCTCGATGCGGCCACCACCAGGGCGTCGGCCGCGACAGGCCCCAGTTGTGGAATCCGGGATACCAGTGGTAATCGCTTCCGGTCCAGCCGTAGCCGTTGCCATACAACCAGTCCCACGGCTCCACCGGATACCAGCGGGACGTGTGGCTCGATCGTTCCACCTTGTATTTCACGAATCCATTGGCGACCGGAGCGCCGAAGTAGTACTTCGCCTTGACCGTTGCCGTGATCTTCTCGCCGAGCTTCACCGGTTTGTCGGGAGCATCGACGGTCACTTCGAACTCGGGCTTCTTGTATTCCTCGACGCGGAAGTTTCCGGCTCCGCCGAGTCCGTTTTTCCAGGGGATGGAAACGACATAGTTCCCGAGCACGGCGTCTTTCGGCAGCTTGATCTCGCCATCGAAGCCGCCGAACTCATCAGCCGTGAATTCTTTCTCCAGCAGTTTCTCGCCGCGAGGATCGGTGATCATCACCTCGAACTTCTGGCCGGCGAACTCGCATTCCTGGTCGGCTTCGAAGTTGGCCCGGCGGACCCAGAACTTGAACTTCACAGACTGGTCGGGCCGATACACGGGACGATCGGTAATCGCATAGACCTTCACCTGGTTGAAGCGATCCCAGTGGCGGCTGTTCCGCCAGATGCGATCGAAACCGAGATGGGCCACGCGGCCATCGTTCGTTTTCACAGTGACGAGCCAGCTCAAATCGCGTTCGAGCAGCTTCTCCCCGAGAATCAGCTGGCCCTCGGCATCGGTCTTGTCGGCGAACTCGGAAACGCTGACCTGCGGCGGCCGGTTTCCACGGTAGTTGACCTTGTAGCCGAACATGTCGAGACGGGCACCGGCTGCCGGTTCGCCCGTGCGGGCGTCGGCCACGTAGTACCATTCCTTGCCATCGAGCGGCTTCTTCACGATCGCGAGATCATCGAGCCAGACGACGATTCGGGACGTGTTGCCGTCCTTCATCGTCCCGACAAGCAGATACGCTCCCGCTTTCTTCAGCGGAGCTTCCACGGAAATCCGCCGGTCGAAGTGCTTCTCGCGGGGCTCCAGTTTCAGGTTCCATTTCGCGACCGACTTGCCGCGATACTTCGTTTCGTTGTTGACGACGATGCGATGTCCGATGTCGCCAATCTGGGCCAGATCCCAGTTCCACTTCTGGGGATTCGACTTCAGATACGCCTTCACATCCTCGAGCAGCAACTCATACTTGAGTTCGTACGCCTGCAGGGCGATCGACTCGCCATTGCGGAAGCGGAAGGGAATCTTGACCTGCTCGCCGGCTGGTTCGACATTGACTCCCTCGAACTGTCCCCAGGGCTCGACGATCTGACGGATGCGTTCTTCGATGTCGGCTTTCTGATCTTTCGGAGCCACTTCGAGCAGCTTTCGCCAGTACTCGACCGCTCGCGGATACTGCAGCCGGTTCTCGAAGATCTGAGCCAGCTGACTCAAGGCCTGCTGCCCTTCCGTCGTTCTTTCCGCCTGGGCGACGACGCCGAAGATGGCGATCGGATCGTATTCTTCCGGGAAGTGGAATCGCTTCACTCCGGTGGCGAGCTGAGCGATCGTCTCATCTTCCTCCAGCAGTCGCACGTTGAACGGAGCGGTCTCCTGATCGAGTTCTTCATCGTTCTTCGAACCACCGAACAGGCCGGGAAAACCGCCGAGTGTCTGCACGCCAAACTGGGAGAGAGCGAACTCCGCCCGTCGCAGCATCACCTTGTTCGTGAAGCTCTCGTCCGACTTCCGGGATTGCTCCAGCAGCCATCGCCAGCGTTCGCCATCGTTCTTTGCCTCTTCCCAGGAAGCCGGAACGCCGTAGGCAATGGGGTTGCCTTCGAAGTCCACTGGAGCGCCCTGCGTGCCACTTCCTCCGGGGCCTAGGCCGAAGCGATTCCACCGCTGTTGATTCTCGTAGTCTGGCAGCGTGGAAAGATCGGTCAGCGACTGCAGTTCCCAGCTCGTTTGGGGAGAGCCGCGATGAGCCATGATTGCCTGCGAGAAGTCGAGATAGAATCTGGCCCGGTCTTCACGGGAGGCCTGTTCGATCATCGACATGGCGTCCTGCAGCAACTGCAGGGCACGCACGCGGTCGCGCTCACTGGCATCGACATACTGAGCGCCGTCCGAGCCGCGATGGTTGCCCCGTTTGAACTCGCCTTCGACGAGAAACCCATGATGCGGCATTGTCTGATAGACGCCGGCGACCGAGACCGGCACGTGCCACGTCTTCGGATGAGCTTTGAGCACGTCTTCGAGATACGCATCGGCTTCATCGATGCGGTCGAGTCGCTGCATACATTCGACGGAGCGGTAGAGCCCGTCGTGAATCTGCTTTTGCGTCGCGTCATCTCTCAGCACGAGCTGGCGATATTTCTGCCGGGCCTCGTTGTAGTTGCCGTCTTGATAAAGCTGGTCGGCCTGAGATTTAAGATCGGTCACCTCAGGTTCCTCACCGCGAAGAAAGACGGTCGCGAGCGAAAGGCCGAGAATGCCCGCGAGAAACACCAACCGTTGCATGAATCAATCCTTCGAAAAGCTGCGCGAATGCACATAAGTCTCCTGCCTCACAGGATAGCGATTCCGCGAGCCGGAGTTTAGAGATGGGAGGACCGTTCTGGTCAGAAGTCATGCCGAATTCACAATCGGCACCTCTTGAGACGCGGCGGCTCGCCCGATTGTTCCCGGCTTTTCTTCTGGAAAACGATTGTGAGCCGACTGCGGGGATAGGATTCGGATTGACACTATTGGGCAGCTCCGTATGCTTCCGCTTCGAATGGAATCGCCACACTCATCCTGGATCAGGACCTCCTCTTATGAATGGATTCATCGCCCGGATTGCCGCCGTCACATGTCTTCTGCTTGCAAGTGCCGGCCGCGTCTCCGCCGCCGAGCCGACGGTAGCCGAGCTCATCGAAAAGGTGCCGGTGCTGACGACGACCGATGAGTCGATCACCGGGTTCAGCTTTCGCTTCTCCGTCAACATGCCTTACAAGGTGCCGGTCAATACGTTGATCTGCTGGGAGAAGGACAAGACGGTCGGCATGCTCACGGCTGCCGGGGAAGATTACGCTCCGGTCTGGTTCCTTTCGGGCAGCGACTGTGCCTTCTTTGATATTTCGACCGGCACGATTGCCATGGGCGACGACGCCCGGCCGAACTTCCGCATTCATTACACCGGCGAAGGCATGGAGCTCGACTATGGTCTCGGCCGCACCGACGACTATCAGCTCCTGGTCGATCTGCACTCACTGTTCAACAACCCCGACATCACCGGCGGCTCGCTCACCCGGAACGAACAGGGGCAACTGGTGCTCACGTCCCAAGTCAGCGAGCGAGGCGGGCAGGCGGTTGCGACGTTCGACGGCCACGAGCCTTACCGGCTGCGCAGCTTCAAGATCGCTCCGGTCTCCGGCGACGGCCCGGAGATGATGCTCAGCAATATTCGAGTGAACGACGAGGTCGCTTTGAAGTGGCCGCAGATGCCGGACGCCAACCAGTTCCCGCAGGAGTTTCGCATCCTCACGATGCCCGACGCGGCGGCTGGCACGGCAATCGTGGACGGAATCTACCTGGCCGAACTGATGCGTCGCACCCCGATCGCCCACGCCGCCCTCCGCAACCCCGAATGGCGAGCCGCCCCCCAGGTCCAGCAAACCAACTGGGAAGCCGCCGCCACCCACAACACCCAAATCCTGCCCACCCTGAAACTACTGCTGCCCACGGTGGATCGGTAAGGATCCACTGTCAACACCCCGAATCAAAGGGTGGCCCCGAAAGATTCTTTCGGGGCGGCGCAGCCGTGGGAGTCCGGGATTGGACGGCGTATTGGTGAGGACTTTCTCCGAGAGGAAGACGAAGCAGGGTTGAATCTTTACCCCTCGTCCAACGGCATCCTCCTACGGCTTCGCCGCCCTGATAGCGGAGCTATCACGGCCACCCCTGCAGGGGCAACGCTTTATAGAAAGCAGCGTCGGGAGACGCTCCACGCGGGTGACCTGCTTCCTGTGACTGCGTCACTCAGACGCACGCGTCTGAGCCAACCCTGTTGTGTGATTCGCGTCCCCTCCGGGGTGGCCCCGAAAGATTCTTTCGGGGCGGCGCAGCCGTTGGAGCACGGAGTTCGACGGGGTTATTGGTGACCGGCTTCACTCACACGGAAGACGCAGCAGGGCTGAATTCTCCCCCTCGCCAAACGGCCTTCTCCCACGGCCACCGCGGCCCCAGCTACCTCCCCACTCTCCCGGGGATCAACAGCAGCCAGGCCGGGGCGAGGATTCGGCCGAGGAATGAGATCAGCAGGAGAATCAGAAAGGGTTCCAGGGCACCCGGGCCTTCGGTTCGGACTCCACTGGGGTTGATTTGGGAGTCGAGCCAGAAGCCGCCGGCGAGGCCGGTGAGGCCGGCGATCAGGCCTGCTCCCTGGCGGCAGAATGCGAGGTGGAAGGTGTTGCGATGTCGCGGCGTCACTTTCAGCAGCAGGTTCTGCAGAGCCAGATTCACCGCGCCGAACAGTCCCCAGATCATGTACGCCGGGATGAGCCAGCGGGGGTCGCCGTTCAGGCTGAACATCCAGCAGGGAACCGACGTCGCGACCAGGACCGTGCTCCAGAGGAGAAGATCCCGGTAGCCGAATCGATCGCCGATGCGGCCCGCCCAGGCGGCTGCGAACATCTGCAGAGCATACATGGTTCCGGTCAGCAGATAGTAGTTCCGGAGGCTGAGTCCGAGTTGTCGATAGGTGATGAGAAAGAACGCCGTCTGCGTCAGTCCCTGAAAGAACGACAGCCACCACGAAAACAGCACGATGCCGACATACGCCCGCAGCGGCGGACGCGGCTGGCGGTCATCGAGTCGGGCTGAATCGTCGGGCGAACTTCGCCGCTCCGCGAGAACGGCGGGCCACTTCAACAGAGGAATGAGCGAGACGAGTTGCAGTAGATTGCCGATCACGAACACGGCGATGTAGCCGATCGTTTCCCAGAACTCGGCCGAGGTTCGCAGCTGGCTCTTGATCGACGTTGCCAGGAGCGGCACCACGATCAGCACGGCGAGCCTGGCGATATCGCGTCGGGCAAAGAACCGGCCCCAGTTCCGTTCCGGAGCCAGATCGCTCAGCCAGGAGAGATACGCCGTGAAAGCGACCGCCTGCAGAATTCCCTGACCGGCCAACGCGCCGATGAGAACCGGCAGCCGGAGGTCGTCGTCGGGCAGCAGAGCCGCGGCGGGGATCAGAACGGTAAAAAGCCGGGCCAGAATCGAACTGGCGACGAAGAGCCGCTTGCGGTTCCGAAAGAGAATCAGCAGAGCCGGCGTGAAGACAGCCAGGACGCCAACCAGCTCGGGCAACGCCAGCAGAATCGAAATCGTCCGCGTGCCGGCTCCGAGATGACTGGCGAAGTAATACAGGAAGCCGCCGGTCGTGAGCGCATACCCAGCCGAGAAAAGCAGCTGATTCTGCACCACACTCCGACTGAGCCGCTCGGTCTCCGGAGAAAGCACCGGCGTCTGATCGTCCATCTGCTTCACCGGGGATTTCACTCTTGGGGGATGTGGGTGGTGAAAGGTTTGTTGAACCACAGAGACACGGAGGTCACAGAGCATCTACTGGGGTAGACCGGTGTTCGAGAGCTTCAACGACCATTTCCAGAAGCTCTGGGAGCCGTAGGAACGATGAGTTGGTGACTGCTCTCCGTGTTCTCTGTGTCTCTGTGGTTTATCTTCACTTCACTGTTGTTAAGGCGTTGCGAGGGAGCAAGAGTCGATCTGAGACCTCTTGCCGACTGCGTCGGCCCCGGTAGCGGAGCAACCGGGGCTACCCCTTTCTTAGAGGGGCGTTGAACACAGTGTTGGACGTCGATCGTGCTGGGATACGCCTGCGGCTATCCCGAGCCTACTCGGGGCGTAACGTAGTGGATTTTGGGGCTGGGAGCCATGTTCGAAACTCGGGGTTTACATGAAATCGGGTTTCGCGCACAATCCGCGCTTTCGGGGACCGGCACGTCCGGTCTTTCGAGAATTATGTCACCTGCGCAGCGAATGTTTCCCATTACGGGACGCCTGGCTGCCGGGGGGGAAATGAATCTGTCTGTGATCCGATATGATCGCAGTCAGCAGGGCCAGAAAACGGACGAGTTCGGCATCATCGACAATGGGGATTGTCGAGTCGAATTCATGCGACGAGATCCGGGGAAGACGATCTCTTCGTTGATTTCCGTCTTTTTGCCGTTCGTGCGCAAGGATGCCATCATGAAAACGACCACCCGGTTCGTTTCACAACGAACTTTGCTTGTGCCGGTGATTCTGACCATCGCCGGTTGCTATCAGCCGTACTACCAGAACCCGTACGGACCGTATCAATCCGCTCCCTACGGAGCTCAGCCTGCTCCTTATGGAGCCCCTTCGTATGGCACGCCGGCTCCAATGGGCTCGCCGTATGGCCAGGGCGTTCCAACCGGATCACTCCCGCCGTCGACGATTTCGTCAATGCCCGGCGACACGTACTATTCGCCGCCGGGGAACGGCAACAACGCTCCGCCGTTCGGGGCACAACCGTCGCAGCCCACCCAGAATTCTGGTGGCAATTCCGTGCCGCGGTACAACGATCCGACAAGCAGCAATAACTCGCCGTACTTCGAGAAGCAGAGCAACTTCCGCCCGGAAGCTGAGGAGCAGTCGGGGATGGTTGCTCAGGCGACCTTCGCTGCCGAAGAGCCGCAGTCGGCCGGGATCGAGCAGACCTCGGGCGAGATGTTCGAGCCACCCATTGTGACGAGTCGCCCGCAGGCCTCGCCGGCAGAAACGCCCGCCACGAGCGAGCCGCAACCGGCCAACGATCTGTTCGAACTGCAGGCTCCGCCGCTCAGCGATCCGAAAACCGCCTCGGCTGACAACTCCCTGGAAGGAACGGTCCGCCGCAATCCGCAGACGGGCGGCCTGATGCTGGAGTTTGCTCCGGGGCCTCAGGGAAAGCTGCTGCTGACCGGTTCGCCGGACGTGCTTAAAGGGCTCCAGGAAGGCAGTCGCTATCGGCTTCAGGGGTTTATCGAAGCCGGCTCTTCGCCTAATATGCAGAGTCAGTTCCACATTCAGCGTTATGAACCGTTGAATGCGGCTCCTGCCACGAAGTCCCCTTTCGAGTAGCAGCAGCCGGTCACAACTTTGAAAGCCCATGCAGGGCAAGCATCCGATGAGCCGACGACAGGATTTTGACTTCACGCATGCGATGACGCGGCTATGCACCGACGTCTGCGAGCGGATCGAAGTCTTTCAGCACATCTGCATGGAACAGGTGGCCGTCACCTTCGCCCAGGCGCGCACGCCGGGCATTTATGGCGTCCAGGCCAAGCTCACGCCGCTGCGCTTCGAAGACGGGGCCCTCACCAAAAAGATGCGGGGCCGCACGTGGACCGTCCAGCGGGTCTTTCTCGGCCGCCACGAGATGCTCTACCTGCTCACGTTCTACCTGCCGCGATTCCAGGACAATACGTTCCGCGAGAAGATGATCACGGTTCTGCACGAACTGTATCACATCAGCCCGCACTTCGACGGCGACATCCGCCGCTTCGAAGGCCGCTACCACGCCCACTCGTCGAGCCAGAAAGAATACGACCGGCTCATGGACCGCTACGTCGACGAGTACCTGCAACTCGCTCCGCCGGCCGAACTGTTCGACTTCCTGCAGCCGAACTTCAAAGGCCTCGTCAACCGCCACGGCCGCATCGTCGGCAGACGCCTGCCTCAACCCAAGTTGATCCCGGTGGACGATAAACGCTCTGCGTGAGGATTGCTGACGCCTTACCAGTGGTGGCCCCAGAAGAAAGGGGGAGCCCCGCAAGAAAGGGTGGCCCCGAAAGATTCTTTCGGGGCGGCGCAGCCGTGGGAGACCGGGATTGGACGGCTTATTGGTGAGGGACTTGATTCACGAGGAAGACGAAGCAGGGTTGAATGTTCCCCCCTCGTCAAACTGCATCCTCCCACGGCTTCGCCGCCCTGATAGCGGAGCTATCAGGGCCACCCCTGCAGGGGGACGCTTTATAGAGAGCAGTGTCGGGAGACGCTCCACGCGGGTGACGTGCTTCCTGTGACTGCGTCACTCAGACGCACGCGTCTGAGCCAACCCTGTTGTGTGTTCGCGTCCTCTCCGGGGGGCCCCGAAAGATTCTTTCGGGGCGGCGCAGCCGTAGGAGAATGGAGTTGGACGGTTTCTTGCCGAGGAGCCAGCGATCGCTCCTTTTGTATGCCAGTCTGAAAGCGGGAGGTGGACATGACAACCGGTGGCTGGAGCGGTAGGATGGACGGGATGTTCTGATTCACCACCCGTTCGGGTTCAGCGAGGATGCCCTTTTCATGCCTGAAACTTACTACGTCGACTGCGACTGCGGCAGTCAGCTTCGTGTGGAACTGTACCACGCTGGGACCGATCGCGCCTGCCCGTCGTGCAGCAAGTCCGTGATGATTCCGGACAGCATCACGCTGAGAGAGATGTCGGGGGACAAGTATCCGTATCTGCGGCCGATTGAGAAGGTACGACAAACGGCTCGCGCCGGCGAAGCTCCGTTCAATGGGCTCTGTCACGGCTGCAACTCCACTCAGGCTCAGTTCGCGACGCCCTGTTGTCTGACAGTGATGGAAGAGCGCGTTGTCGCCAGCGATGGTGGCATTCGGCCGACGCTGACCGGAGTTGCTCTTCACACCGCCTCTTCCGAAGAACACTACACGGCAACCAGTTTTCCATTGCTGCTTTGCGAACAGTGCCAGTCGCGTTTCCAGTCGGATCGGTTCTTTGCTCGACTCAAGAGCAAACTAAAGCTGGCGGCCTTGCTCGGTCTGCTCGGGGCGTTTCTCTACTTCGTCTACTACAACGCCGAAGTCGTCGCGGCTCTCGCAGGACTGATCTGGCTGGTTGGTGTTATCGCCTGGGCAGCCGGGTTTCGCGATACGAAGAAGTTCCCAGCCTATCTCAACCGCTGGTTCGAAAACATCCGCTGGTTACCGGAAGCGATCGCCGATGAAGACGAGTTCAGTCTGACCGTGGGACAGTCCAAAGCGATCGAGACGATATAGTTCACTTGGCGGCGTTCGTCTCGCAGGGTGGCCCCGAAAGATTCTTTCGGGGCGGCGCAGCCGTGGGAGACCGGAGTTGGACGGGGTTCTTGGCAAGAGACTTCATTCGAGAGGAAAGACGCAGCAAGGTTGAAATTTTGCTCACGCCAAACGGCGTCCTCCTACGGCTTCGCCGCCCTGATAGCGGAGCTATCAGGGCCACCCCTGCAGGGGGACGCTTTATAGAGAGCAGTGTCGGGAGACGCTCCACGCGGGTGACGTGCTTCCTGTGACTGCGTCACTCAGACGCACGCGTCTGAGCCAACCTTGTGGTGTGATTCGCGTTCTCTCCGGCGTGGCTACCGTTTTGTTGCCTGGATGGTGAAGGCTCCGCTTGTGAATTCGAAGGTGAATTCGTTCTTGTCGAAGTCGGGAACGAAACGCATCAGGGTGCCGGTGACGTCTTCCGGGAGTTCGGTGATCAGGTCGCCGGTTTGCTTGTCGAGGATGCGGAGGGTCGGTTTGTAGTATTGCTGGGCCAGTTCGCCGTTTTCGTCCCGCTGGATCACTTCGACCTTGGCTCCGTAAATGAGGAAGGGGAGATCGGCTGACTGGCCGGGAATCCACCGGAGTTGATCAATCGAGCTTTGCCACAGTTTTCGCGGTTCATCGCGGCTGATGGCGACGACCGGGCCGTTGACATCCATGCCGGCTTCGAGCCCCAGGTTCTGCGAAGTGCTGTCCGGCTTGCTGGTCAGATGGACGTACCACGTTTGCGGGTCCGAGGTGACATACAGCGAGCGGGCAGGGGAGTCGGCGACTTCGGTCGTGAAGAAGACCGGATTCTCCGAGCGGGGATCGAGCAGCCGGAGTGTTCCTGGCCCGACATCGAAGAGCGCGAGCCGTTCGTGGTCGAGCTGAGCGAGGGCGATCGAGCCGCTGACATTCAGCGACCACAGCGTGCGGCCCGCCTTGAGATCGAACCCGAGCAGTCGGCCCGATTGCATGTTAATTCGTTCCCAAAGCACGACCACAGAGCCGCTGAGGGCGCGAAGTTCATCGTGAATTGGCAGGTCGACTTTCCGCGACTGTCCCCCATCAACCAGGCGAACGGTTTCGCAGTAGCGTCCGGAACTCGGCAGAATGAAGAGCGAATCGTCCTCGGCCCAGACGACCGGCTGCTCCGATTCGGGCCGCTGCATTTCCCACTGGGTCGTTCCGGTGAGCGGATTGATGACGCGGATGCGATCGCCATCGCGGATCGGCAGATGCTGATCGACGGGCGGCGTGAGCTGACCCGCTTCAACGCTCCAGCCGGCCATCAACGGCGTCGGGCCGAGCACATGCACAACCGGCGAGGGGAGGAAGCCGCGACCCTGCAGGTCTCCCGATCCATACCGCAGCGACCACGTCGGCTTGGCGGCGTACTTGGAAGACAGATCAAAGCCGTTCAAGCCGTAGATCTCGCCGTCGGTCTGGAAGATGCCCAGATGCCCCTGCAGATGCAGCCGATGCGAAGTGCTGCGGCCGATTTCAGTTCCGAGATGAAACCGCCACTGCTCCTTGCCCCGCTCATCGAAACCGGTGATCAGTTCGAGGGTCTGCAGCAGAGAAAAGGTCCAGTCCTCCCAGGGAGAATGTTGATACACCTTGAGCGGCACGGTGACGGCGATATCGCCCCGCGAGCCCGCTACCTGGTCCGGGTTCACGTTCACGTTGTAGGCATACCGGGCAGGTTCGACCGGTTCCGGGCTGAGAAGTTTCTGCAGGGAAGGATGCTGCGTCTGCCACATCTCAACGAGCTGTTGTCCGGTCTGTTGCTGGAGCGCCGGGGTATTGGGGAAGTCCTGCCGGAGTCGAGCGGCAAAGCGAGCAGCGGCTGCACTTCGGTCGCGGCTGAGCAGAAGCTCGGTCATGCGGGCCAGCGTCTCGGCTTGAAACTCGAGGGAGCCGTGACTGATAAGCCAGAGCAGATGTCGTTCAAGGAGCAGCGGATTCGATGAGGCATCGAGCAGGCGACAGACCGTGAGACGATATTCCGACTCCAGTCCTGGCAGCACGAATAACGGATGATAGTGGAGCAGTGTCTCCGGCGCGGTCGTGTTCTGCAGCAGCGTCCGGGCGGAGGCGAGCAGTTCCGCACGCTGAGTGTCATTGCAGTCGTTGTACAGATCGAGCACCATCCCGCTGGCGAGACTGGCAATGCTGACGTGGCGCATTGCCGTGACCGAAATCAGCTCTCCGGAATCCTTCCGCGAGTCGAGCAGTGATCGAACGACTTCGAAGCCCTGCACGGGCCGGTTGAGTTTCCGCAGGGCCTGAACATAGCGAAAGACCATCTCCGCCGAGTGGTCGGTCGAGACCATCAACCGGGCGAGTTCCTGAATGGTTCGCTCGTCGAGTTCCAGAGTCGCACCGTCGGCGGTGAGCAGCGTGCGGGTAATCTGACGGGCGACCTGAGCAGACTGGTCCAGTGAGTAAGCCTGTTGAAGTAGACTCAACCCCTGTTGAATATCCCCCTGGTGCAGATGCAGCTGTCCTTCGAGAGCCAGTTGCGTGGCATTCCGGGGCGTGTCCGCTTCGGGGGAGAACTCCTGTTGCAACTGAGTAAGCGACTTGAATGCGGTCAGCTTGCCTTCGCCCACTGCGTGCAGCTGGTCCTCACTCACGAACAGATTGCCCAGCGGAGCGGAATGCTGACTGGCAGCGAGCAGCTTGCCGGTTGTGGGGTCAATTGACCAGAGTTCGTCGCTTTGCAGTGGCAAGTCGTAAGTGTTGCCCCGGAAAACGCCTCGCCCGGCTGGCGGATCTCCCGCCAGCGGCAACGTCCAGATCTCCTTTCCATCCCGGGAGAGCGCCCGCACGGAACGCTTGCCGACGATCAGGATCTGGCCCGAAGGAGAGACATCAACGAACATTCCGTCCTGCCGGGGTTCGAGCCAGAGTTGCTGACCGGAATGCAGATCGATCGCAATCAGATCTTGACTGTCGGTCGGGGCGACCAGGAGCACATCGCCGGAGACGACCGGCACGGTATCCTGCCAGTGGTCGCCATCGAGGAGATCGACGGCTCGCTGCATACTCCGTGCTCCGCGGCGGTCAATCCGATCGAACGGGGAGCGGCCGTAGGAATTCTCGAATTTCAGATAAGGCATCATCCAGGCGATCTCACGAAGATGCAGATCGATGGCCACGATGCTTCCGGAATTGGTCGAGCAGATCAGGTACGGAGCCATATAGGTCGGCATCGCTCCGGCCAGTCGACGCGGACGGTCTTCCAGAATCGGAGTGAGCGGATGAGCCAGAGGCTGCATCCAGAGGACCCGTCCATTCCGACCGTCGAGTTCAACCAGAAACAGTTCGGCTCCATTCTCGGTCATCACGAACAGCGAGTCGTTCACGATCGTCGGAGGCCCGAGGAAATAGTGACCGGCCAGATCGGGATCGCCCCCCTGGCCGTGAATTCCTCCGATCTGCCAGCGGATCTGTCCGGTCTCCAGGTCGAACGCGGTCAACAGATTGGAGTCCGTTGGCGTGATCGCCACGTTTGAGGCATCCCGAACGATGCCCACCACAGGCCGGGTCGTGGCCAGTCCGTTACCGCGGACGGCATACACGCGTTTCCCGTCACTGCTGAGTGTGCTCGAAACAAGATCGGCCACGAGATGCTGCCAGATATAATCGCGCAGTTCCGAGACGCTGCCGTTCTCGATCACGTTCGCCCGTTCGATCAGGCTTTCATTGAGCAGGAACTCGAACACGCGATCGCCGGTCGAAGATCTCCACAGGAGTTGACCATCGTCCCGCGAGAACGCCGCGACGTTCCCGAAGCTGCTCACGATGATCCGGTCCTCGACGATAATGGGATGCCAGGCCGGCAGCGTGGTCAGCTCCCGGTGATGGAGCCCTTCAATGAGTGCTTCGATCAGTTCCGAGACCCAGTTCGCACGCGGCAGTCGTTCAGGGAGCAGATGAGGCAACAGATCGGTCTGCCAGCTTTGTTCAGGCAGCATGTTGTAGTCAGCCGCGTGTTGTTTTCGGGCGGCGTCACGACGATACATGGTCCAGTTCGCCGGAGCGAGCGGCGTCTCTGTCGTCGACTGTGCAGCCAGCTCGTCGTGACGGGCTGCGATGAACTCTCGAAGCTGCTCGCCGGAAAGTTGCTGCCCGCCGATCTTCACCGGTTTGTCGCCCAGTCGCTCCGCGAGAAAGTCGTTCGCCTGATCGACCGACAGCAGTTGGGAAATGCAGATCGCCGTCTGGAGATCGAGGGCGGGGGACAGCGTTTTTGTGTGCCGCTCGATCATCATCAGTCGCTGAAACAGCATCAGGCTGGCCGTGAAGTTTCCGCGGTCCAGGTAGTAATTCGCCAGTTTATAGGCAGCCGTGCCTCCTGATTTCGTATGCAGATAACGCCGGCTCGCTTCCTGAAGAAGCGACGCATCGCCGGTCTGCTCCCACTGGGAAATAAGATGCCGACAGTCGGGATCGAACTGCGTGTCGTAAGCTTTCAGAATCTCGGGCGAAAGGTCTTCGACCCACGGAATCAAATTTCGTTTCAGACTCGACTCGGCTTCCCCGGTGACGACCACGAAGTCGGACGGGTAGTCGATGACGGACTGCAGGGCAGTGGCCGCATCGAGTGTGCGGTCGGCGGCGATCAGGTTCTCCAGAGTTTGAAACCGTCGCTGGAAGTCGGTTTCGACATCGACGCGATACCAGCCGGAAATGTCGTCGGGGTCCTGGTCGTCGATGATGATCGGATCAAGAATCTGCAGCGGCTGGCCCCATGCAGACGGCACAGCCACAGAGCAGAACACGAGAACGGTCGCGAGTCGGAGGCTCCAGCGAACAGTCCGGGAACAGAGGCGGGGGACAGGAGCTGGAAGTTTCACGCTCGTCATGCTGCGTACTTTGCTCGGTTCTACTGGAAAAATGGCATTGTGAACCACCGCTGGCCCATCAAATTGTCCCCGTGTCATCATTCATTCTAGTTCAGCCTCATGCGGTACTCAATTCCCTGTCCGATCGGAGTGCAGATCCGCGCTGCTCAGAGTTTCCACATGAGTCCGTACCGAGGCCGCCAGAGCGTCGCGGTCGTATCCACCTTCAAGAAGGGAGACGATCCGGGTTTTGGCGTGCGTCCGTGCGATTTCGCCGACAAATCGAGTCAACCGGCCAAAATCTTCGGTGTCGAGATTCAGCGAGCCGATTGGATCGAGACGATGAGCGTCGAAGCCGGCACTGATTAATACGAGTTCGGGGCGACACTTGTCCGCAAACGATCCCAGGGTCTCTTCGAATGCCTTGAGATACTGCTCAGGTGTCGTGTTGGCCGGCAACGGCAGGTTGCGAATCGTCCCCAGACCTTTCCCCGTTCCTGTCTCCTCCGCTGCCCCGGTGCCGGGATAGAACGGCCAGCGATGAGCCGAGAAGAACCAGATCTGTTCGTCTTCGTACACCAGATCCTGCGTGCCGTTGCCGTGATGCACATCCCAATCGACGATCAGCACCCGCTTCAGGCCATGCCTTTTGACGGCATGCCGGGCGGCAACGACGACGTTATTCACCAGGCAGAACCCCATCGCCGAGTCGGCAACAGCGTGATGTCCCGGCGGCCGCATGGCGCAGAACGCCGTTCTCGCAGAACCGGAGATGACTGCATCGACCGCATCGATCGCGGTTTGGGCGGCCAGCAGGGCCACATCGTAAGAATCGGCACAGACCACAGTATCGGCGTCCCAGTTGCCTCCGCCATGAACCGCGAATTGATCGAGTCGATGCAGATAAGAGGCGGTGTGGACCGTTGTCAGCAGGTCGAGAAGTTCTTCACGATGCTCGGCATTGAACGGATCCTGTGCTTCCCGCGCCCGAAGATCAGCCGGATCAGCGGCAGCGAGAATCGGCTGCATCATCTTTTCGATGCTCTTGAGCCGGAGCGAAGTCTCCGGATGGCTGCCGGTTCGATGATCGAGGAACCGTTCGTCATGTAAGTAGAGACAACGAGTTGTTTCGTCGGCGACAGGCATGCTGATTCAGGAGGTATCCGCTGAAAAGCCGATGGAATCGGAAGGCTGCAGGGGCAGGCAACGTGAAAATACGAAGTTTGCAGGCTCACCATATTTTCATGAGGCTCGCGGGATCGTACAATACCGCACAGCCGATTTTCGGGGATTCGGGCGTTTTGCCGGAACTCCGATCTGTTGAGATCCGTCCTTCATTCTGATCCAATCTCTCGGGATCTCACGGTTTTCTGCATCCAGGTTGGCCGCACGTTTCGTGTTCATTTCCGGGCGAACCTTGTTCCATTGAACGGAAAAATCCTAAAAACCAGTTTTTCAGGCCTATTGCCGCCCACCAGAGACCGGCACGTTCGACGTATAAGTGTTTCGGAAGCTATTCTCTTGGCATAGGGAGACAGGGGCTTCATAATAAACTCGCGCTATGCGATGTTCGGTCCGTGTTGCCATTCACTGCGCCGCAGAGACTGAGCTCCCTTTCGGCGGCCGTTCCGGTTCCCGGCCTCGCATGCGATTCGACATGACGCGAACAGATACCAGAGCAGGGGATGTTGTGTTCTCACTGATCAGAAATATAAAGTCTGCCCAAGTTCTCGCGGCCCTACTCGGAGCGGCAGTTTCGCTGTCCGGGCTCGAGACCTTCTCGCGTTCTCCCGACTCTGTTCTCTACGCTCAGGGGGAAGTGAACAATCAGGAGCTCGTTAACGCTGCCCAGCTTCAGCAGCTCAAACGCAACGGACCGCAGCTGTTCACGGCCATGGGACAAAGCAACCTGAAGCAGTCCGACATCGCTCTGCTGACCGAAATGACGCAGATTCAGGTTCTGCAGATGAGCATGAAGGAAAAGCGGACCGAACTGGCCGACATTCGCGAGCGACTCAAACGCGATCTCAATCTGCGGGCCACCCCAGCCGTCCGCTCCGTCATGGTTCCCGAGGTCATCAAGAATTGCGAAGCACTGCTGCAGCATCCGCTGCCGGTCCGACTCAACGCCTGCCTGCTGATTACGGAAATGAATGAAGAACCGGGGCAGCTCGCCCGTCAGGTTCCCGCCAAGCCCTGGGTCGGCATGACCGATCCGCTGCTCAAGGTTCTCAACGATCCGGAACAGCACATCGCCGTCAAGGTGATCGCGGCCAACGGTTTGATGCGTCTCTGTCAGGATGGAAGTCCCAAGGTCGACGTCCGCTCGCGGATCGCCGATACGATGATCAGCGAGTTGAGCAAACCCAGTCTGCACGAGTGGTATCAGCGGACGCTCGTTCAGGCGGTCTCTTTCACCGATGTGCTTTTCGACAAGGCACGCCGGCCTTACATCGTGCAGAAACTTGCCGAGATTCTCGTCGATTCCAAGCAACCCTGGAGCGTTCGCGCCGAAGCGGCTGCCGGGCTCGGACGGACGAACATGAATGGCGAGATCAATGTTTCGCTGGTCTCTCACGAGATCGTTCGCTTCGCCCACGAGATGGGTCAGCAGTTCAACGCGAACCCGAACGCCCCGCACTGGCGGTATTGTGCCTTTCGTGTTTACACCGCCTACAAACCGGAAGCGTCCGGCCGACAGGCGCTGCTGACCCGGACACAGTCGCCGCCGCTCAGCGGCTATCGTGCGGAAGTCGCCTCGGCTTACGATGTCGTACTGCCGGTCGTGAACGGCGTGCTGAGCAACAACGTCGCCAATCCCAAGGCGATGCCCAACGCCGTGCTCGACAAAGCCAAGACGTGGCTCGACCAGAACCCGCCGCCGAATCTGACCATCGGACCAAACGTCAAACCCCTCCGCAACGCCGGCTAAAACGCGTCTCATGTACCGGCGGCATCCTGCCGCCGAATGCGTACGCCTTCGTCTTCGGCGCTGAACGGCTGACGAACGCAGTTGGGTTTTCAGCTCCCCGCCCGCTGAGACGCTCTACGTCGGTTCCTGCAACCACGTCCTTTCGACGGCAGGATGCGGCTCCTACGGAGTTGGCCGGCGGGTTGTGAACTCCGGGGCTCCCCGCTCAATTGCTAGGTTTCCCCCTCGCTGCTGACCTTCTATAATCGGGGATCTTCTCAAGACCTCATCGTCGCTCTTCGGACCGGCGATTTTTCCATTTTTGAAGGCAACCGGTGCGATGGCGAAGCAACAGATTCATCAGTACGAAATGGCCAACGGCATGACTCTGCTCATCGAGCACATGCCTGCTGTCCGCTCCGCCGCCATTACGCTGACTGTCCCCGCCGGGACCGCTCACGAGCAGAGAGGCGAGAACGGGACATCGGCTCTGCTGGCGGATCTGCTCCTTCGCGGAGCAGGAGACATGGACTCGCGAACTCTGTCGGTCGCTTTCGATAACCTCGGCGTCCAGCATTCCGTTTCGCCGGGCTGGTTCCACATCACCCTGCACGCCGCGACCGTCGCCGAGCGAATCCCCGAGGCTCTGGAATTGATCTCCAAGGTCATTCAGGAGCCACGACTCGAAGCCGATCATTTCGAAATGTGTCAGGTCGGCCGCGAACAGGTGCTCCGTTCCATCGAAGACGAGCCGCGACAGAAGCTGACTGTGGAATTGCGCCGCCGCAGTTATTCCCCGCCCTGGAACCGTCCGCTCGAAGGGACGCTGGATCATCTTCAGAACATTTCGCTCGATTCGGTGACCGATCACTACCGCCGATGCTGCGTCCCGCAGGGGGCGATCCTGGGAATCGCCGGCTATGTCGATCCGATCGTGATTCGCGGACTTTGCGATCAACTCTTCGGCGGCTGGAAGGGGATCGCCCCCGAGCCGCTCAAAGAGCTCGAGCCGAAGGTGCATCAGGGGCACCTCAAGCACGATTCCACGCAGACCCACATCGGCATCGCCTACCCGGCTGTGCCGTATCGCGATCCTGATTACTACAAAGCCTGGGCCGCAGTCGGCATTCTGAGCGGCGGCATGAGCTCGCGGCTCTTCACTAAGGTCCGCGAAGAACGGGGGCTCTGTTATGCGATCGGTGCCTCGCTGAACACGCTGCGGGACCGGGCCCGCGTGATCTGTTATGCCGGGACGACCAACGAACGTGCTCAGGAAACGCTTGATGTCACGCTCAACGAGTTGATCAATTTCGGGGACGACATTTCCGAAGACGAACTGCAGCGATGCAAAGCCCGGGCGAAGTCGTCGCTGATCATGCAGGAAGAATCGACCATGGCCCGAGCCGGCGCGATGGTCCGCGACTGGTTCCACCTGAAACGTATCAGCACGCTGGAGGAAGTTCGCCAGAAGGTCGAAGCCTTGACCGTCGATCAGATCGTCGATTACGTCAATAAGCGCTCGGCTCGACAGTTCCAGGTCCTCACCCTGGGCCCGGAACCACTGAGTGTGCAGGGCGAAGTCGACATCAGTGATATGTAACAACGAAGTCAGACCTCGCCCCAGAAGCTGCCCCCTGGGCGAGGTCGACGGAGCGGCGGCCCGTTTTGAAGAGTGAATTTCTCTGAGAGAGTCCGCTCATGAACCTGAGCATCATCATCCCGAATCAGACGTGGACGTTCGCCCTGGAAGATCTTCAGCGCGGGGATCCGGCGTTGCAGGTCGCCGATGTCGCTGAACGGTTTCCTGGTCGCCAGGGGACTGGGCTGCTGTTCCGCCAGTGGCTGGAGCAACTCATCGGCGATTCGATTCTCGTTCAGTCGCTGGTACTGCGTTCCAGTCAGGACGGCTTTGAAAAGATCATCCACTGGGGGCTCATTCCCGACGACGCCGTGCTGATTTACGCACTGGGCGACGAACCACTTCCGCCGGATATGGGGGGGCCATGTCGGCTGCTGGTCCCGGGGACCGTGCTTTGCGGGCGTTCCGAACTCGACAACTGCGTGAATGTGAAGCATCTTGACTCGGTAGAGCTTCAGCCGGCTACCGGAACCGATGCAGTTTGACAGGTCGCTGTAGATTGCCAGATCGATCAGCCCTGCGCGGTCGCTGAATGAACTTGGAATTCCTCGATCGAATTGCGCAGATCTGGCTTGTCAACCGGAAAATCGGTCGGCACAATACGCCCCCTCCGGAGTTCAGAAGGAACTCTACTTACGACCCCGGCGTCTGAACGTCAGACGAATCGGAGTCACCCACATGGACTGTGAAAGTTCGATCGAAAGGACTCAAGGATGAGTTGTGTCTCGATCTACCGCCCGAGCGGTATTGCTGAAGAACCAATGACGATCCCGTTTCCCCGGCTCCGCTTTGGCCGGACGTCTTCGGACGACGGGGCTCAAACGCTGGCTCTGAACCGTGCTCGCCTGATGCATCACAACCGGTTCTGCCCCTGCTGCAACTCGGTGGCCGTGGAGCCGCTGGAACTCAATGATCCCTCGCTGAACGCCTCCGGCATGCCGATTCCAGGGACCGCGACCGTGGTCGCCTTCCATTGCAACGGCTGCTATCATGAGTGGCCCGTCGCAGCGCGATAGCCGATCACGAGCAGAGAATCGCGCCGCTTCCGCGTTCAGGAATGCCGCAGGATCCCGGTTCTGCGGAGAAGGAGACGCCGTGATTCGCCTGCTGCTGTTCGTCTGCCTGCTGTGGACCGCTCAACCGACATCAGCCTCCGACTGGCCCCAGATTCTGGGGCCGGATCGCAACGCCGTGGTCGCCGAAGCTCCGCCCAATTTTGGCTGGTCCGGAGAGAGTCCGAAAGTGCTCTGGCGAACTCCGGCTGGTTCGGGTGTCGCGGGGGCGGCCATCGTGGAAGGCACGGCGTACCTGTTCTTCCGCGTTGAAGACGAGGAAGTTCTCGAAGCTCGGGAATTGAAGTCAGGTCAGCTGCAGTGGACGCAGAAGTTCCCCACGAACTATCAGCCGCGCATCATGCCCGACGACGGTCCGCTCTGCGTCCCGACCATCAGCGGCGATCGTATCGTGCTGTTCGGAGCCTCCGGTGGACTCCGGTGCCTGGAACGCAAGACCGGCAAAGTTCTCTGGTCGCGGGATGCGCTCGAAGACTACGGAGCCGATGAAGGCTACTTCGGAGCCGGCAGTTCTCCGCTGATCACAGAGAACCTGGTCCTCGTCAACGTCGGTGGATTCCGGGATAATGCTGGCGTGGTCGCCTTCGATCTGAAATCGGGTCAGACCGTCTGGCAGACTGGAGCCTGGCAGCCGAGCTATTCCGCTCCGATTCTCACGCAGGTGAATGGAACACCCATCGCCATCTTCTGCACACGGCTCGATACGGTGGGACTCAATCCGAAGACAGGCGAAGTCCTGTTCCAGACTCCGTTTGGAGCACGGGGGCCAACGGTCAACGGAGCGACGCCGGTCGTTCGCGGGGATCACCTTTTCCTCACCGCCAGCTACAACATCGGCAGCGTCTGGGCCCGATTCAACGACAAGTCGATCGAGATCGAACGGACCGGACTGGATCCGATGGCTTCTCAGTACACGACGCCTGTTCCCGTCGGAACGTCCCTCATAGGCTGCGACGGCCGGCAGGATGGACCAGATGCCGATCTCGTCTGCTTCGACCCGGCGACCGGCGATGTCCGCTGGCGGGAAACCGGCTTCGGTTACGCCACGCTGATCCGAGTCGGCAACCAGCTGTTGATCGTCAAAACTGATGGAGAACTCGTTCTCGCCAAGGCCAGCGAAGAGCGTCTTCAGATCCTGCAACGAACCTCTGTTCTGGACGGAGTCACCCGCGCCTTGCCCGCTCTCAGTGGCAATGTCCTCGTCGTCCGCAACGAACAGGAATGGATCTGCCTGCAGCTGGTTGCTGATAAGTAGTAGTACGCACCTTGTGCTGCGATACGCCTGACGGCGATCCCAGTCTAAGGGCTGTCTCGCCATTTCAACTCGAGGCGTGAGCGAGGGCCCGTTTCAGAGGCGACGTTGGCTTCCCTTGCAGATCTTTAGGTCTGGGATGCTGTCAGAGGTGTGATTGTGCCGGTTCTTCGCGTCATCCGGGCTGCAATTGTGACGATTCCTGCTTCCGCTCCGCTCCTGTTGCCGTTTCGCAACGTAGGGTTCCCTTGAGGCGACATCGGTTGCACGAAAAAGCAACATTCCGCCTCCGGTTCGGATGGATGCCGGACCTGGTCGAAAGCTTCCGCTGCGTGCGAAGGATCTCTGTTTCATGACAATGCATCAACACCCCGCCTCCGAAACCTCACCGTCACCCGAGAACACTACAACAACGCAGACGGTTTCTGTCGATGCGTCGTCCTTGATTGTCGGTCGTGAAACGCGTTTCCCGCTCTACGACCGCGCCGGCGTGCTGCTCCTTGCCGAGGGATCGATGATCACCGAGGTGTTCAAGTCGAAACTGAGAGAACGCTTCATCACCCGGCTCGACGTTCACAGCGACGATGCCAATCTGATCTCGACCGAACATGTCGTCGCCAGTCTTGAAAAGCAAAAGACCTCCGTGCCTTGTGACGAGGCCATAGACACTCAGCTGAAAAAGGCCGTAAAGGCCGGGCTACAGTTTGTCACCAACGAAGGGACCGTCGCCCGCGATCTTGTCGAGCGTCATGGAACGGCGGGATATGAAGAGGAAACGCGAGACGAGATGACTCGCCGCACAACCGAAGACTGCGAAGTCATCGATGATCTGATGCTGACCGTCGCCGACTTCCGGCAAGTCGATGGCGGCCAGATCCGGACTTCCATCGACAGCACCCTGAAAAACCTCTGCCAGGATTTTGACTGCGTGAATGCAGCCGCTTTGCAGTTGTCCGATGACGCCACTCTCGCCCGACATTGTTATCGGATGGCGGTGCTCGGAATGAGTATCGCGGTTGAACTGGGCCTAAACGAGCAGAACGTTTCCCGCGTGGGGACCACGGGACTGGTGCACGACTGGGGCATGTTGAAAGTGCCCGAAGAGATCCGCAATCCCAGCCGGCCACTCAACAGCGTCGAACAGTTTGAAGTGCAGAAGCACGTTATGCATTCGCTCGATATGCTCAGTCGCGTGAAAGGTCTGCCGACGCTCGTGCCGCTCGTTTCGTACCAGGTTCACGAGCAGATGAACGGTCAGGGCTATCCCCGCCGGCGTCACGGAGCGAACATTCATCTGTTTGCCCGTATTCTGAATGTCGCTCACACATATGTGGAACTGACGACCGCCTATGCGTACCGCCCGGCGTTATCTCCCTACGATGCGATGCTGCAGATTCTGAAAGCAACCAAGCAGGGCGTGCACGATCCGAATGTGATTCGAGCATTGCTCCGCGCTCAGTCGCTCTTTCCTGTCGGCAGCACAGTCATGCTTTCTTCCGGACGCATGGCCAAAGTTCTGCGGGCGAACGGCGATCGGTTCACCGAGCCGATCGTTCAGATTGTGCAGGACCAGCACGGTCGAAATGTCCTCACGGCCAGCGCGGAGAACATCGTCGATCTTGCTCAAGGCGACTGCTACATCACGCAGGCTCTGCCGATTCTGCATGGTCCGGAAGCGATCCCGGCTCCGCACTTCCTCAAGAACGCCGCTGCTTTGAAAAAAGTACAATCGTCGAAGACGCAGGAAGCCTCGAATCACTGATCCAAACGGGACGTGGTCATTTGACACCCGACGGGCCGAGGCCGTCTTGCCCCATCCTCCCGATTTGTGATACACCACGACTGACTGATCTCAGGATCCGTGCGCAGTTTCCGCGCCGGGCCCCGGCCGTCCATGGATGCGACCGCCGCCAGCAGATCTCAGCGACTTCGGTCGCGTTTCGACTTCCAGGGATGGATCGTTGTCTACGTCGCTCCGACATCAGGAATCGCCGGCTCCCAGCCGCTCCGCAAAGACGGATCGCGCGCTGTCTCCGGCCGTGTGGCTGATTCCGGTTTCGCTGCTCATCGCAGCCGGTTGCTGTCTGACGATCGATCTCCCCGTGGCCCGCTTCTTCCATGCCGGCCACTACCCCGGTTTTCTCCGCGAGCTTGTCGAGAACACCGAACCTTTCGGGCATGGCATCGGCGTGGTTCTCCTGCTCACATCGCTGGCTCTGGTTCATCGAGAACAGTCACTGCGATACGTCACCGCCGGAGCGATTGCTCTCGGAGCCGGGCTCTGCACGAATGTCATCAAGTTTACTTACGGCCGGACCCGTCCGCGCGACCTTGAACTCGCCGGAGCCGATTTCGCGGATACGTTCACCGGCTGGCTTCCCGTCCTGCAGGACATCGGCGGCAGCCAGAGCTTTCCCTCCGGACATACCACCGTCGCCTGGGCGCTGGCGGTTGTGCTGACACAGCTGTTCCCGACCGGTCGCGGATTGTTCTTCACCCTGGCGGTGTTCGTCGCTTACGGACGCGTTCAATGTGGAGCGCATTATCCGAGCGATGTGTTCGCCGGAGCTGCACTCGGGTGGACTGTGGCGACTCTCGTGTTGAATTACGGACCCGCTCGCGTGCGGGCGATAATGTCCGATCCCATCTCATCCACTTCAGAACCTCGTTTGACCATCACTCCAGACAGCCATTCTCAGGCTGCCTGATACTCGTTGTGGCCATCTCGACAACCTGTTTCCAGAAATGGTTCCTGCCATGTCACAATCGTCTGCTCCCAACCTCAGCATCTCTGTTGTCGTGCCGATCCACAACGAAGAAGAGAACATTCCGATCCTGCATCAGCAGCTGGTCGATGAACTCGGCCCGAGTGGACGCGACTATGAACTGATTCTCGTCGACGATGGGTCCACCGACACCAGTCTCGAGAAACTGACTCAGCTGGCCGAACGCGATCCGCACGTCGTCGTTGTGCAGTTCCGCCGCAACTACGGACAGACCGCGGCTATGCAGGCCGGAATCGATGTCGCTTCGAACGACGTCGTCATTACCATGGACGGCGACCTCCAGAACGATCCCTCCGACATCCCGCTGATGATGGAAAAGATCGAAGCCGGCTTCGATCTCGTTCACGGCTGGCGGAAGAATCGTCAGGACGCCTTTATCAACCGCAAGCTTCCTTCCAAGATCGCCAACCGGCTCATCTCCAAGACGACCGGTTTCCCGATTCACGATCTCGGCTGTACCCTGAAGGCGATCCGCCGCGAGATCGCGCAGGAGCTCGAACTCTACGGCGAAATGCACCGCTTCATTCCGATTCTGGCTCATCGCCGCGGGGCGAAATGCGTTGAAGTCGTCACCAGGCACCATGCCCGCCGCTTCGGCCAGACTAAATACGGAATTGGTCGCACGACTCGCGTCGTTCTCGACCTGATCACCGTCAACTTCCTGCTCAAGTACTTCGACAGCCCGATGAAGCTGTTCGGTCGCCTGGGAATCTGGTGCGTCGGTATCGCCGGCGTCTCCGCTCTCGCCACGATCGGCATGAAACTCGTTGGCGGCATCGACATGACCGGCAATCCGCTGTTGCTCCAGACGGTTCTCTCCGTAATGGTCGGCATGCAGTTCCTCAGCCTCGGAATCCTTGGCGAAGTCTGCACCCGCCTGTATTACACGAACTCTTCGAATCGCCATTACGCCGTGCGTCGCATCATCCGTCAGGAAAGCGAAGACCGCATGACGATTCCGGCTCGGGCCGCATAATCAGAGCGATTCGGACAATCGGAACTGGTGGTATCCTTCCAGTCGATCGAGATATTCCTCAAGCCGTCGCAGCATTGCGGCGGCTTTTTCGCGTTCGGTCATGGTGTAGCACCGCTCGCAGCAGCGGATCGCACTCAGCAACAGATTGCTCAGATCAAACGCCTGCAACGTCTCGCGTTCGGCATTCGAGAGCGGCCGCACTTCGGAGTACGCCTTCACAGCATCGGTCCAGGCCTTAAGATTATTGCCAAGGAGGCTGCCGAGCAGGCGTGTCAGATCGGTCGCGACGCTATCCGTTCCCGTTGCCGCCCAGTCGATCACTCCGCTGATCTGGCCGTCAGTCATGAGGACATGCTCCCGCCACAGATCGCGGGCGACCGGTTGAAGCAAAAGTGGCGTTGAAGCTGCGGATTGTAAAAGTTGCAACGCCTGAGCGGCAATTTCCGGAAGAAGTTCTTTGAGCCTGAGATGAAGCGGAACAACCTTCTCCGCCATCGCGCCGGGGGAGCCTGGCCCCTGTTTTATCGCGATTCCGTGTCGCAGGGCCTCATGGAGCAGTTCGAGTCTTCGCCGCAGCGCCGGGGACAAACTGATCACTGCCTGCCGGATCTCGCCGCTGCTTCCCGATGGCGGCACATACTTTGCACTTTCGAGATGCAGGGCAGCGATCGCGTGCATGGCTGCCGTCAATATCTGCGGATTCGGATCAACTGGCAGAGGAGTTCCGAGAAGAAACGGTTCGATGTGAAAGAGCCGCTGTCGGTAAAAACCGAACAGATCCCCCATTGTGTCGGGGATTGGGACGGGTACTCTGGTCGGTTGCGAGGAATTGAGATGCACGAGGAAGTGAGCCAGCCGGCTCAATCGGGAAGGGGACTGAACAGACTCAGGCCAGATTCGCAGCACGAACGGTCCCGCCGGGGCCTCGTAGCGGTAGACACCTGCTCCGCTGAAGCCGCCGGCGAGCCGCCGCAGACTGCCGAAACTCGGCCGGTTCTCCGGTCTGTGTAACCGGAAGATTATTTTTGAATCAGGATCGCTTTCCGCCGGGGCCATACTTCTTGATTGACAACCGTAATTTAGCGGGTGTACAAGGGATAGAGATTAGAACGATGTGAGAAAATAGACTAAAGGGCCCTGCAAGAGGCAAGGCACTCAACGGACTTCGAAGACCGGTGGCTGTCGTCGAAGCTCATTGTAATTCACTGGCGGGTTCGATGCCCGTCAGAGCTCTTTCATGAGGAAAGCGACCCACACCTGAGCATTCTTCACACTGAGAGGAACCCATGACCAAGAGCATTAGCAGTCTGACCAAAATCGCTGTCTGTGGACTGCTCGTTCTGAGCACGACCACGACTGCCGACGCCGGGCTTATCCCCTGGACTTATAACGCAATCTTCGGCCCGGTCGGATCGACCTTCGCGGCTCGCCCCGCTTACGGTTACACGGCCAATTATGGCGGTTACAACGCCGGCGGCTGTTGCGGCACCAACTATACTGCCGGGTACAGCGCTGGTTACACCCCGTACTACGCCGGTTATTCGGGCTACACGACGAACTACTACGCCGCCTACCCGACTACCAGTTACTACGGCGCCGTCAACTCCTGTGGAAGTTGTGGCACGTGCGGCACCTGCAATACCTGTAACTACGGCTGTGCGACCAACTGCTGCACGACCGGCTGCACCGGCTGCAGCAACTGCGTTGGTGGCAACAACTGCTGCACCGGGTTGAACTCAGCGACTGGCACCACGACGCCGGCTCCGGCCACTCCGTCGCCGACTCCGACCACGACCTTCAAGTCGACCGAGCCGACGCTCAACAAGGACACGAACACCGATTCCAAGAACTACGACGACGAGTCGAACAATTCCGGTGGATTCGAGATGCCGGAACGCAACGGGACCGATGCCGCTCCGCGTTCGGACGCTCCCCCGTTCAACTTCGACAGCAGTAGCAGCCGCGAATCGCTGAAGGTTCCCGCTCCTGTTGAGCAGATCCCGGCCGAATCCGGTTCGGACGCGTTGCGGGCCCCACGGCTCGACCTGATTCCTGCTCCGGTCGCTATCGATGAAACCGACCTGAGCTGGTCCGTCACCGCAACACCGACCCGCGTGACTCGTTCGGCTCGCTTCAGCGTTCCGACCGTTGCTCGCTACTCGCCAACGCAGATGAACGACCTGCTGCCACCACTGCCGGTTCAGGTCGCAGGCAAGTAATTCCATCAACTCCGGTTGAAAACACAGAGCGGTGCAGGACTCAAATCCCGCACCGCTTTTTTCATGCGCACTCGTGGCAGATTACTTCAAAGCAGGCCCTCCAGGGGTGGCCCTGATAGCTCGGCTATCAGGGCGGCGCAGCCGTAGGAGCACGCCGTTTGATGTCCCCCTATCAACCGCGATCCCCACAAAGAAGATCTGGCATTGGAATCTCCACGCTCAACCGCACCCTCCGACGGCTTAGCCGCCCCCGAAACCCGGACGGGGAACAGACAAGGCGATCCAGATAACAATTCCTGCATCGCTGTTTATGCGCGCTCAAGGTTTCTCACTTCAAAGCAGGCCCTCCAGGGGTGGCCCTGATAGCTCGGCTATCAGGGCGGCGCAGCCGTGGGAGCACGCCGTTTGATGCCCCCCATCAACCGCGATCTTCACTAAGAAGATCTGGCAGTGAAAGACTCCACGCTCAACCGCACCCTCCAACGGCTCCGCCGCCCCGAAAGAATCTTTCGGGGCCACCCGGACGTTCGCGTTTAGCGGGCTTCCGCCAGTTCAAAGCTCTGCGTTTCCATGCACGCCAGAGACGCCAGGACCTTCCGTGTGCCGGAGAACGGTTTGCGGGCATGCATGGCGATCGTGTTGTCAATCAGCACCGCATCGCCCGGTTGCCATTCCAGATCGTAAGAAAGCTCATTGGCCAGTTCGATGGCTCGAGCCACGGCTGCCGGATCGAGTGGGTTGCCATCGCCATGACGGATCGCCTTGCTCGGATCATTGCGACTGTCTTTCCAGCCACTGAAGGCCGCGATCAACTGGTTGAAGAAGACAGGACGGCCGGAGATCGTTTCGCGAACAGCCGGCAAAGGCGGAGTCGTCGCTTCAAGACAGCCATCTTCACGCCAGACCCAACTGTAGTTGAGGTCCTGCAATCGTTGCTCCGCCGCCTCGCGACTGTCGACGCCGAGCGTGCTCTTCCAACTGCGTCCCATGCCCGACTGGGCATCGTTCTCCGAAGGCATTACGTTGGTGTACTTCAGCCCTTTCTCGCGACAGGCGGCGACAAACTCGGGGCAATCGGCTTCGAGCCGCTTCAGCAGAATGTCCGACCGACAGATCGGCGTCGCTCCGCCAACCTCGGGGGCGATCTCGCAATAGAACATGATCCAGCGCGGAAACAACGGCGTTTGAGCCATCTCGTGATGGAAGAAAATCTGCACATCGGGCGGAGCTTCGTTGGCGGAGAACACCCGCTCGGTTCGATTCACCCGCACCGCATTCGACAGCGACTTCGCGTACGGAAAGTTCGGCAACTGCAGTGCCTGGATGAACTGATCAAACTCATTCGCGGTCGGCATCGGCAGCCCCCGGAAGAGGACGGCTCCATGCTGCGTCGCCTCGACGAGGAGTTCGTCTCGGGCGCCGGAGATCGCTTCAAGCAACGGAGTAAGCTGAGCATTCTCGTCCCGGCAGAGATAGCCAGCCGGAAACTGCGAACCGTCCTCGTACTGCTGTGCGTTCAAATCGGAAGCCGACGCACGCTCCAGTTTCAAGTCCTGCGGGGGCCAGGTGCTCATGATTCGATCTCTCTTATTGAGTGCGGATGATAACAGTCTCAGTGTGTGGTCACGGCTGTTTCGGTCGGCTGCCAGGCATGCACGGCGACGCCGGCTGCTCCGAAGGCTCCGACCAGATCGCCGAGTTCGGAGTAGGCAACCGCCGGCGTTCGGGCATGCACGGCCGGGAGGTGCTCAAGCAGCGTCGCCTGAAGGGCGTCCAGGAATCGGTTGCCTGTCTCCTGAAGCGGTCCAGCAATCAGGATCTTTTCGGGATCGAGAACCAGCGTCAGAGAAGCGAGGACTGCTCCCAGGTGCTGGGCCGCTTTCTGCAGAATCTCGCAGGCCAGCGTGTCCCCCGAATCCACGGCCTCGTGGAATGAATCCCACGACACGCGCTGCCGAACGGCTCGCATTGATGTCTTTCGTCCCGAGGCAATCGCTTCGGTCGCGGACTGCAGCAGACTGCTGATGGAAGCGACGTCTTCCAGAGCGGCATCTGACTCCCCATTCGGAATCGGCCAGCGACCGATCTCGCCGGCAAGCCCGTGCGTTCCCCGATAGAGTTCGCCATTCACGAACACCCCGGCTCCGATGCCACTGCGGATGCCGACACAGAGATAGTTCTGACTGTCGCGCCCCTGACCAAACCAGCGTTCGGCCAGAGCCATCGCCCGAATGTTGTTCTCCAGATGAACCGGAACTTCGAACTGGTTCCCGAAGCGATCCGCCAGCGGCAGGTCGGTCCAGCCTCGAATGTGTGCGTAATGCAAAGCGACGCCGCGTTCGGCATCGAAGATTCCAGGAACGCCAAGCCCGATCGCCAGCAGTGGCCGCGATTGATCACGGACATCCTCGATCGTTGCCGCGATCTGCTCAGTGACTTCGTTCGCATTGGCCGTCTGCTTCAGGGAAACGGATCGGTCCCGCAGCAGCCGTTGAGCAAAGTCGACGCTCACACCCCGAATGGATCGGGAGTCGAGATCGATGCCGATGAACTGCCCCGCTTCGGGATTCAATTCCAGCACCACCGGCGGTCGTCCGGGGGAAGAGACGGGAACAGATGCGACCCGCAGGAAACCCTGTTCGAGCAGACGATCGACATGGATGCCAGCAGTTGAAGGGGCAATCGCCAGCCGCCGCGACAACTCCACACGCGACAGCGGCTGCTGCAGTCGCATTGCCTCAACCATTTGTGCGGGCAGGGGATCACTCATCAGGAATCACTTCAAAAGTGTGTTATTTTGATATCGAAATAATAGTCAGGAGTAAAGCGGAATGCAAGGTGAAGTTTCTGGAGTCGTCTGGTGTAGAGCTCCCGGGAGTGACAATCTGCTGTTAATTCGATATCGTAATAAATCGACGTCGACGCAGATTCAACTGACCGGGAGATACAACGTGGCAGAGAACGTACGATTCGGACTGGTAGGTTTCGGGGCCTGGGGCCAGCATCACGCAGCGGCCATCGCAAAGACCGCAGGAGCGGACTTGTGTGCCGTCGTCGCCCGCACAGAGGCATCTGCTCAGAAGGCTCAGGCCGAGTATCCTGGCATCCGCGTCTACACCGATTACCGGGAGATGCTCAACGAGGGCGAACTCGATGTCGTTGATATCGTCGTCCCGAGCGATCTGCATTTTCAGATCACCAGCGACGTCCTTCAGGCCGGCTGTCATGTCCTGCTTGAAAAGCCGATGGGCATCTCGATTGATCAGTGTGACGAATTGATTCGCCAGCAGCGCGAGACGCAGAAGATGCTCGCGGTCGGCCACGAGTTTCGGCTCTCTTCGCTCTGGGGCAAAGTGAAGGAGTTCATCGACGAAGGGCTGATCGGTTCGCCGCAATATGCTCTGGTTGAGCTCTCACGGAATCCGTATCGACTCGGAGCGGACGGCTGGCGGTACGATATCAATCGGGTCGGCAACTGGATTCTGGAGGAGCCGATTCACTTTTTCGATCTGGCCCGCTGGTATCTCGAACCGTGCGGAGATCCAGTCAGCGTTTACGCCTCGGCGAATTCGCGGCAGCCGGATCATCCGGAGTTGCAGGACAACTTCAGTGCGATCGTCAACTTCGAGAAGGGCGGATACGCCGTCGTTTCACAGACGCTCAGCGCCTTCGAACATCACGTGACCGTGAAGGTGACAGGAACCGACGGAGCGTTGTGGGCTTCGTGGAGTGGAGCGATGGACCGGACGCGGCATCCGACATTCTCGCTGCGTGCCTTCGATGGCGAAACCGTTCGCGACGTGCCGATCGAGAAGATCACCGGCGAGCTGTTCGAGCTGGAAGATCAGATCGCGATGTATGTCGATGCGGTGCGCAGTCAGAAGCCGCTCGCGTGCACGGCGGAAGATGGACGCTGGTCGGTGGCGATGTGCCTCTCTGCTCAGGAATCGGTCGATACCGGGAAGGTCGCCGAGATTCCGAAGCTTTCCTGACGCGTCACAGCAGCGATTCGACAATCACGCCGCACAGGTAAGCGAGCCCGGCAGCCGCTCCTCCAACGGAGAGTGTTTCCAGTCCCGACATCAGCCAGGACTGTGAAACGAAACGGGATTTGATGGCTCCGACCGTGAAAAAGGCGATACTGGTGATAACGGTGCTCATCAGGTAAGGGCGAGGGAGCGACCAGGGAAGGACCACATCGGCCACGAAGGGCAGCAACGGTAGAAACCCGATAATGAGAAACGCGAGGAAGGTCGTCAGGGCGGCTTTCCGCGGATCGGGATTCGAAAGGGCCACGCCATGTTCTTCCCGCAGCATGATCTCAATCCAGCGATCCCGGTCGGAAGTAATCACATCGACTGCTCGCTGAAGATCGTCCCCTTTGAAGCCCTGCTTCTTCAGGATCTGCAGCACTTCTTCACGCTCGCCTTCCGGGATACGGTCGATGTGTTCTTCTTCAAGGTGTCTCAGTCTGAGTCGCAACTGTTCCTCGGCTCGGGTTCCGAGATAGTTGCTGGCGGCCATGCTGAAGCCGTCGCCGATCAGATTGGCGACGCCGAGGATAATGATGATCGACTCCTGCAGTCCCGCCCCCGCCACGCCGGAGATCACCGCGAACGTGGTCACGGCTCCGTCAATCGCCCCATAGATCGCATCCTTCAAATAGTTGCTGTCGGGGCCCGACTCGAGGCGAGCACGAATCGCCGGCGGCGCATGAGCGGCTTCGAGTTCGGACTGACTCGAATTCGGAATCAGATGCTGATCCATCGGACGATTCTTCTGAAAGAGGGAGGAGTCCTGTGAGCCGTCGATTGTCGTGGATGCTGGTCGTTCTGCAAACCGTTCTTGCCGCGGTTCTGTTTCTCACGCTTCCCTGGCAGTCGATGACAGTCTGGCATTGGACGGCTGTTGTGCTCGGCGCCCTGCTGTTGATCTGGGCGGTTCTCACGATGCGCCTGCGGTATGTCTCGGTGCTCCCGGAACTCCGCGCCAACGCCCGACTCGTCGCCAACGGCCCTTACCGCTGGCTGAGACACCCGATGTACTCGGCTCTCGCCCTGTCGTCGGTCGCGACCATCGTTCCCGATCTGTTCTCCTGGCGAACAGTGGTCTGGATCGCTCTGATGTTCGTCCTCGACACAAAAGCCCGCCGCGAAGAAGCAGCCCTGCACGCCCGCTTCCCCGATTACGGCGAGTTCTGCCGCACCCGCTGGCGCTGGATACCGTTTCTGTATTAAACGCCTCTCATCCACGGCGCAGCCTCTTGGGACTTCGTTCCCCGCCCGTGAGAATCCTGAAACGCTCCCCGTCAGGAAACGTCTTAACCCGAAGCGTCAGCGAGGGAAATCGACGTCGGACGCGCATCCGGCCCTCGCTCACGCTTCGGGTTGGGATGCAAACCAACACGAATCGTGAAGGCGCCCGCCATTACGATTGAGGTTGGCGGGTTGTGATCCAGATCCAGCTTGTCCCGACAACAATGCCGACTGCGGAGGCGATGATCCATGTCGCGGGCAGGTGCGACTGTTCGGCGGCGGTGACGGTCCAGTTGGCCAGTTCGTCCCGTTTGTGGGCCATGATGAGCAGCGTCGAGTTGTGAATCCCGTGCAGGATTGCGGTGGTGACCATGCTTCCGGTTCGCAGCGAAACCCAGCCGAGCAGCAGGCCCATCAAGGTACTTGGAATCAACCGTTCCGGGGCAGCTCCTCCGGCCAGGACCACGTGGAAGAGTCCGAACGCGATCGCCGTTCCGAGGACGGTCAGCAGTCCGTTGGTTCGCGATCGGAGTCCGGAGAACAGAAAACCGCGAAAGAAAAACTCTTCACAGACTCCAGGCACAATTCCCAGGGCAACCACGACCACCCAGATTGGAACCTGTCGCCAGGCATCGAGCAGAGCCTGAATGCGGTCCATGTTCTGTTCGGTCAATCTCTGGAGACCGGTCGATTCCACAAGCACGACCAGTTCAAAGATGCAGGGCCAGGTCGCCAGTCCCAGCAGGACAACGCCGGGCCAAACGGAATAACCGGGAGCGGCGATCCGGAATGCGGTCAACACGCGCAATCGACGCCACATCGCGAAGAGGAGGGGGATTCCGACAAACAGAGCGATGGTGAGCAGAGCCGAGACGGTCAGCCGTTGTGCAATCGAGGCGTCGGCCATTCGCTGCAGCAATCCGGAACTCACAAAGTACACCGGAAACAGAAACGCCAGAAGGCATCCCGCTGCGGCAGCCGTGGGCGTTCGGGCGAACTCCGCGGGGCGATCAATCAGATCCCGCCACTGTCCCCGGCTGCCAATGAGCATCGCATCGGCTCCAAAAATACGAGCCGCGATGAAGAGGAAGAGTGTCGAATACAGCAACGTCGTCCCGACAGTGGCCAGAGCCAGCAGGGGCGACGCGGTGCCCTGAAAGAGATCCCGCGCGAGCAGCAGCACGTTGATGATCGGCACAATCGCGGTGGTCCGCGTCAGTTCCCAGTCGGGGAGCAGAATCACGAAGCCGGGGGCAATCGCGAGTAGCAGCAGCGGAATCAGGTACGCCTGGGCTTCTTTGAAGCTGCGAGCCGAACTGGTTAAAGCGAGCAGCGCAGCCGAGAAGAAAACAGCGAACGCGACGAGGACAAGAAATAGCTTGAGCAGCACAAGCACCGTCAGTCCGTTCTCGCCAAACAGCGTTCCTTCGAGCTGCAGCGAGTAGACGGTCACACTCATCGCCAGCAGGTTCATCAACCCGGTCAGCATGGTCACGGTGATGACCGCGAAGTACTTCGCGAACAGCAGCCGAATATGCGGCACCGGCAGGGCCATCAGAGTTTCGAGCGTATTGCGTTCTCGCTCGCCGGCTGTGAGATCGATCGCGGGATAGACGCCCCCCGTCACCGTCATCAGCAACAGCACGAGCGGCAGCAGTCCCAGAATCGCCGACGTCTCTCCCACCGGTTCGACCATCTCGATTGTGCGGGTGATCGGCAGGTTGAACTCCGGGTAGCTGTCTTTCACGATGTCTGACAGCGTAACCACATTGAGGGCAGCGAGGCGGCGTTCGAGATCATCGGCGGCTCGCTGGCTGACTGCCGACCCCGCCACCTGTATTAACTCGACGGAACGTCCCCGCGGGCCGGTTCGCGTGATCGGCTCGGTCATCGAAACGCGGATGCCAAGCTCGGCACTTCCTCTCGCGACCGAATCAGACAGAGACTGCCCGTCTTGAGCCACGAGAAAGTCGAACTTCAGTCGAGGGTCGGTGATATCGTCGATTTCGGAACTGTTGCGAAGAGCATCTGTTGTTTCCAGAACATCCTGAATCCACAACGCTTCGTCTTCAGACTCAAACGCGAGGCGAACATGAGGTGCTTCCGCCCGGGCTTCGAGCACCGCCATGTAGCGGAACGTGAGACCGAGCAGCGGGTAGAGCAGTAGCGGCATCGCCAGCAGCGTAATGATCGTCCGGCGATCGCGCAGCGTTTCGCGAAGTTCTTTGCGGGTCAGATGAAAGATCTGTCGGGCGACAGAATCCGAGTCGTCGGCCGAAGTGGGGGGCGGCTGTGTCATGCGATCCGTTCCTCCGTCGGCAGTGGGCCGATCATCTTGAGGAACATCTCGACCAGTGAATCTTCGCCGGTGGCGGCTCGAAGTTCTTCAATCGTTCCCTCCTGTTGCAGTCGACCGCGGTGGAGCAGGCCGAAGCGATCGCACAGTCGTTCCGCTTCTTCGAGCTTGTGGGTACAGACAATGATCGCTTTTCCGTCCTGACGCAGCCGGGCGGCGTAGTCGAAGATGACCTGCGCCCCCAGCACATCGAGTCCGCGAGTCGGCTCATCGAGCAGAACAACCGGGGGATCGTGAATCAACGCGCGAGCCAAATTGACCCGCTGCGTCTGCCCGGTACTCAGTGTCGCGCACCGTTGATCGAGGTAATCGCCGATCTGCATGACTTCGGTCAGTTCGGCGGTCCGGCGGCGAATGGTCTCGGGCTTCAAGCCGTAACCCCAGCCGAAGTACTCCAGCACCTCGCGCGGTGTGAGCCATTGATAGAGACCAGCCGAAGCGGAAACGAGACCGATCCGCCGCTTGATTTCCACCGGAGCGTTCATGATCGAATGCTCTTCGATCTTGGCGTCTCCCGATGTCGGTGGCAACAGGCCGAGCAGCATCCGTAACGTCGTCGTTTTGCCGGCGCCGTTCGGGCCCAACAGGCCGTAGACTTCACCACTGTTGACTGAGAACGAGAGCTCGTCCACCGCGAGGTTCGTGGCGGAATATCGCTTTGTCAGCTTATGGACATGAATCATGTGACACTCACGCAGAAAGGGCGTTTCACTGTAACAGACCAGATGCGGAATGTCTTGGACAGCGTCGAGGGTGAAGCGGCGGACCACTGCTGATTTGTTCCAGTGAGCTCTATTCGTCGAACGGCTCATCACTCGGGGAGTATTGCGGCAGGCGGACGTTCCATCGCAGAGCGATCAGCCGCATAGTGACGATGAACGCCAGGCTGATCGCGATGGCATAGGGATCCGGAATCTGAAGCCACTGCAGACCGAACAGCAGCCAACAGCCGACGAACGAGCAGGTTGCATACAACGGAGCATGACGAAACAGGCTCGGAACGCGATTGCAGACGACATCGGCAATCACTCCGCCGAACGTTCCCGTCACGACGCCGAGGATGGCCGCGATGAATAAAGAGGTCTCCGATTCCAGTCCCGCCAGCGCTCCTGCCACGCTGAACATGCCGAGACCGAGAGCGTCCGGGATGCTCAGGTATTTCTCAACGGCGTCCGGAATTCGCGGCAACAGCGAAGTGACGAGGGCCAGCCCGAAGACGATGACCGCGTAATGATCGTGTCGAATCCAGAACAGGGGATAGCGGTCGAGAAACAGATCTCGCAACGTTCCCCCGCCAAAGGCGACCATGAACGCCAGGCTCGATACGCCGACCAGATCCATCTCATGCCGGCGGGCCAGCAGCACGCCGTAAGTTCCGCCCGAAATCACGGCGATCAATTCAATCAGCTGGAACGTGCTCATCGCTCGTTCAGGGACCTTTCAAAGTTCACTCCGTCGAAGACAGTGCAGCCGCCGCAATCGAGATGATCCGACCGGCCAGCGAGTTCACAGAACCCTCGCCATCAGGGTGCAGTCGATTGCTGAGGAAAATGAAGAACAGATCCTGGTCGGGATCAATCCAAAGGACCGTCCCGGTGAAGCCGCCGTGTCCGAACGCCCGCTCGCTCAACTGGTCGCCGCGATTGCTGGAATAAGGCGACTGAATATCCCAGCCCAGTCCGCGAACTCCGCGGGAGACCTCGTGGGGCGTGATCATCAGCTCGATGGTTTCCGGCTTCAACACCCGTTGCCGATCGATTGTGCCCCCGTTGAGCATCATCGTCGCATAGCGGGCCAGGTCCTCTGCCGTGGAGAACAAACCGGCATGTCCGGCGACGCCATTCAAGGCATACGCCCGGGGATCGTGGACTTCGCCCCGCATCCAGTCACCGTTTCGTTGTTCCGTCGGAGCCGTGCGGCTGTGCAGCGATTTGTCGGGCAGGTAGCCGGTTTCCTGCATGCCAGTCGGTTTGAAGATGTGTGCAGCCGCGTATTCGTTCAAGGGGGTACCACTGACGGCTTCCACAATCCGGCCGAGCACGATGAACCCGACATCGCTGTAGATGAACTTCGTCCCGGGATCGGCGGTCAACTTGAGTGCATCGATTCGCTCGAACGCTTGCTGGGGACCGTTGCCGTAGTCGTGAATGGAGTTGTCGGCGATCAGTCCTGACTGGTGAATCAGCAGCTGTCTGACGGTGATATTCTCCTTGCCGTTTCCAGTGAACGTCGGCAGGATTGCGGTCACCTTCTGATCGAGCTTCAACTTCCCCTGTTCAACCAGATGCAGAATGCTTGTGGCGGTCGCGACTGGTTTGGTCAGCGAAGCCAGATCGAAAACGGTATCGAGAGTCATCGGGACCGCTTCGGGTTCCGACTGACGATGGCCGTACGCTTTCGCCAGAACGATCTTGCCCCGGTGACCGATCAGCACCACGCAGCCCGGCATCTGGCCGTTCTCGATTCCTTCCTTGACGACCTGGTCGATCTCAGTCTGCTGGTCCGCAGAGAGACGAGACTCAGTCGATCCCGTTCGCGGAATTTCGGAGGTTTCTTCACCGTGAACCCTGGTCGCAGTTGGGTTCGCGAAAGCAATCGTGAGGCCGAGAAAAAAGCCGAAGCAGATTGAAAGGGAAGGACATTGCATGGAAAGACTCGCGATTCAGTAGCGGATGAGGGGAGCCAGAGTGCAGGGTCACTCTAACCGATTCCGGCTGGATTTGCGGTTCCCGGCGGGGCTTCGGCTCGAAATTACTCCTTGTCCGTATCGGAAGGCACCGATACCATGTTGATGGCCCGCCTCTTCCGCTCCCTGCTGAGTGATTCCCAATGAATTTGCGCTCAATTTTCTTTATCTTTCTCGCCTGCGTTGCGTTCGTACTCCCCGTGAGGGCGTCAGAAACCGCGGTGCAGAAGTTTCTGAACACGCACTGCCTCGACTGTCATCAGGGCGATTCGGCGGAAGCGAGCTTCACTCTCGACGACCTGCTCGATACCGGCGTCGATCGGTCCACTCTTCTGGAATGGCGACAGATTCATCAGCGGGTCGAGCGGCACGAGATGCCTCCCGCCGAGATGGAACAGCCTGTTCCGGCCGAACGGACGTTGTTCGTTGAAGCGCTGCGTCAGGAGCTGACTTCGCTGGAACAGGCTCTTTATGCCCAGGAAGGTCGATCGGCTTTGCGGCGGCTTAACCGCTATGAGTATCAGAGCACGCTGCGTGAGATTCTCGCAATGCCGCATTTGAACGTTCTCGAAATTCTCCCGCCCGACGGTTCGGCGAATGGTTTCGACAAGTCCGCCGAGGCTCTCGATATCTCGCATGTCCACGTCGTGAAGTGGATGGAAGCCGCCGACTTCGCTTTGCAGCAGGCGATTGCACCGACACCCGTTAAACCCGAACCGAAGTTGATTCGAGCCGAAGTCCTTGGTGTTGACGAGACCCGGAAAACTTGTCAGGGATTTTATTCCATGCTGCGGCAGGGGCGGGCGATTCCGATGAACGGGATGCAGCCGGATGAAACGCTGGAGATTAACCTTGGCGACTTCGCGGCCCAGGACAGCGGCGATGTGGTCGACCAGGAGCCGAAACTCGACGGACTCGCGGTTTTCATCAATGGAGAAAGCAATCTGGGGATGACGATCCGACCATTCCGCGTCGAACTGCCCGGCTACTACACGCTTCGCGTGCATGGCTATGGAATCACGAATCGTCTGGGTGAGATCGTGCCGACTGACCGGGTAGAGACGGTCGGCTTCTATACCGATGACCGCACGCTCGGTTACTGTGATCTGCCGTCCTACGAACCGACGACAGCCGAGATCACCGTCTGGCTCAACGCGGGAGACAACATCAAACCGCTCGTCGCGTCCTCGACGTATCCGGTGATTCGATCGGGCGGGCAGGGACTGGGAGCCTGGAAGCGACAACGGGGCAATGGCGTCGTCTTCAACTGGCTGGAGATGGAAGGTCCGTTCTATGACCAGTGGCCACCTGAGAGCCATCAGCGACTGTTCGGCGATCAAAAACTGACCAAGAAGAATGAAGCCAGCTTGAATCGCCGCGAACGCCGCGGTCGCGATTACGCTCCGGTCGACGTGTCAACATTGACCCCGAAGAACGCTGATCAACAAGCCGAGCGGTTGCTGGCCGAGTTTGCGGGCAGAGCTCTACGCCGCGCCGTTAATTCTTCAGACCTGAACGTGCCGCGGTCTGTTTATCGGGAGAAGACTGCCACCGGAGCCAGCTATGCCGAAGCACTGCTTGCCGCTTATCGAGCGATCCTGACCTCGCCGGCCGTTGTCCTGGTGAATGCACCGGATAGCGGCGAGTCTCAATACGCGATCGCATCGCGACTGGCGTACTTCCTCTGGTCTTCACCGCCCGATGAGCGTCTGATGAGCGACGCGGCTTCCGGTCGTCTGGACGATCAGGCGGTCCTGCTCAGTCACGTGGACCGGATGCTGGCCGATCCTCGGGCGGGACGTTTCATCAATCACTTTCTCGATCACTGGCTGCTTCTGAAGGACATCGAACTCACCGAGCCCGATGAGAATCTGTACCCCGAGTACAATCCGCTGCTGCTTGATTCGATGATGAAAGAAACCCGCGAGTACTTCGCGCTGCTGGTTCGCGAGAATCTTGGCGTGAGTCACATCGCCGATTCCGACTTTACCGTGCTTAATCAGCGACTGGCCGAGCATTACGGAATTCCGGATGTCACCGGCACGGTCATGCGTCGTGTCGAACTGCCGGAGGATTGCCATCGCGGCGGAATTCTGACGCAGGCTTCTGTGTTGAAGACGACCGCCAACGGTACGACGACTTCGCCCGTGACGCGCGGGACTTTTGTGATGTCGCAGATTCTGGGGGACCCGCCACCTCCTCCGCCCGCATCGGTACCGGCTGTGGAACCCGATATTTCGGGAGCGACCACGATTCGGGAGCAGCTCGCTCAACACCGCGACGATCCGGCCTGTGCGGGATGTCATCGGAAGATCGATCCCCCCGGTTTCGCTCTCGAATCGTTCGACGTGATGGGCGGCTTTCGGGAACGGTATCGGTCGCTGGGGCAGGGGGAACGGATTCCTGATCTGTTTCTCCGCGGCGGACAGCCGGCTCGCGTGAGCCTCGCGCTGCCGGTCGATCCCTCCGGCGACATGCCCGGATCGGGAGAGTTTCAGACCATTGAAGAGTTCAAGCAGCTTCTGCTGCAGAGAGAGCGGCAACTGGCCGGGAATCTGTTGCGGCAATTCATCGTCTACGCGACCGGTACGCCCGTCAGCTTCGCTGATGAAGCCGAGTTCACAGCGATCCTGAAAGAATTGGAAGCCGGGAATTTCGGTATTCGTGATATGATCGATGCGGTTGTGACAAGCCGTATGTTTCTGGACCACAAGCAAACTTCAGTCGAGACCGTTCGATGATGCACACTCAGCACGCACTCAACCGCCGTGGATTCCTCCGATCGGCCGGAGCCTGTCTGACGCTGCCCTGGCTCGAATGTCTGGTGGAACGCAGCTGGGCCGGCGCGGGCGAACCAACGCCACCGCGCCGAATGATCGCCATCATGACCGATCTCGGAATTGTGCCGGAATATTTCTTCCCGGAAGCACCCGGTCGCGATTTCAAATTGACGCCCTACCTGCAAGTCCTTGCCGAACATCGCGATCAGTTCACGGTCTTCTCTGGCCTGTCGCATCCCGAAGTAACCGGCGGCCACCAGACAGATCTCTGCTTCCTCACCGGGGCGCCCCATCCACGAAAGCCGGGCTTCAAGAACTCGATTTCGCTCGACCAGTACGCCGCCATGATTCAGGGTCCGGTGACGCGCTTCCCGAGTCTGACGCTGCGCGTCGGTCCCTCCAACAAGTCGCTGTCCTACTCCGCCGACGGCGTGGCGATTCCGAGTGAGTTTCGGCCTTCGTCGATTTACCGTCAGCTGTTCCTGCAGGGATCTCCGCGCGAAGTCGAAGCCCAGATCGCCCGGCTCCGCGAGGGCCAGAGCCTGATGGATCAATTCGAAGGCCGACTGCAGTCTCTCGAACGGAAAGCCGGCAAGCGAGATCGCCAGCGGCTCGATCAGTTTCTCACGTCCGTCCGCGAGGTCGAACAGCGGCTCGAAGCGAGCGAAGCCTGGGAGCAGAAGCCAAAGCCCAGGGTCGATGTGGAGATGCCAAAGGACAATCTCGACCCAACGGCTCTCGTCGAGCGGACGCGGGCAATTTACGATCTGTCACGGCTCGCGATCGAGACCGATTCGACGCGGTTGATCACGGTTTTTGTGACGCAACAGTTCAATCCCAAGGTCGATCTGCCCGGCGTCGAAATGCCTCACCATGCGTTGACGCATCAGATGAGTCTCGAAGAATCGCGGGAGCAGTTGCGGCTTGTCGAAGAAGCCCAATTCGGGGAACTGAACCGTCTGTTGACCGGGCTCCGCGGAGTCGGGGAAGGATCGGCGACGATGCTCGATCAGACCATGGTGCTCTACGGCAGTAACCTCGGCAATGCTTCGCGGCACGATACGACGAACCTGCCGGTCCTGCTCGCCGGCGGCGGATTCCGGCATGGCCAGCATCTGGCGTTTTCGCGGAAGAACAACTACCCGCTGGCGAATCTCTACGTCAGCATGCTGCAGCGGATGGGCATCGAGACCGACCGGTTCTCATCCGGCATGGGGACGATGACCGGGCTCGATTTCGCCTGATGCTTTCGAAGCCAGCCCTGCTGTGAGAGCTTAATTTACGCCTTTGCCGTTGGTTGTCAGAATCTGCGTGTTGGTCAGCGCGTTCCCGAAACGGTCAAAATCCTTGAACGACCAGACGACCTTCTTGTCCCGTGTCACTTCGATGATCTGCGGGTTCTCCGGACCGGCGTGACAGTTTCCGAGCACGATATTGCCATTTGGAAGAACCTGCAGTGTTGTCACCCACGCCAATTGAATGCCGGGCAGTTCGTTCTGTTCGAGCGACCAGACGATCTCTTTCTTCGGCGTCACTTCAATCACACGATGGCCGTTCCCGGTCGATATGAGCGTGTTGCCATTCTTGAGTCGCAGGGCTGCGAAACACTGGTTGCCGTATCCTTCGACGCCGTGACCTTTGCGCGGCTTTTCGCCGAAGAGCGGCACCTTGTACTGCCAGACGATCTTGCCGTCGGCATTGTACTCAGCGACGAGGCCCTCGCCTTCGTGGCAGACCAGATAGTTTCCGGAATCGAGCTTGCGAACGAGCCGGGTATCGCGGTGATGATGCGGCTCCTTCACCTGTAACGGGATCGTCTTCACGACCTTCCCGTTCGGATCGACTTCCAGAATCCGCGACGTCCCTGATTCGACGACCATCGTATTGCCGTTCGCGAGTCGCTCGAAGGCATGGACTTCGACTTTGCGATCCGTATTCTGACCGGCCGTGAATTCCCATACGACCTGGTTGGTGTCCGGATTCATCTCGACAATGTGCGTCCAGTTGTCCTGGAACAGAACGTTGCCATTCTCGAGCAGATGCAGGTCGTGCAGGGGACCAATCTGATGGCTCCATTGAAGTTGACTGTCGTCGCCGATGATCGCGATCAGATTCTTTGACGAGTCCGCAGTAAGAAACGAATGGCGGACATCCGGTTCGGCAGCATGCGAAAAGAACGGGGTGCTCAGGGAAAACAGAAGCAGCAGAACGGCGTTGCGGCGAATCATCGGATCGATCCTTTGAACGGAGCAGGGGACGAATTCGAGTCTATCGAGGAGTCGCCGGTTCAGGCAATCGTTCCGCTTCGACCGGTCATCAACCGGGCCCGTCCTTGAATGTCGGCTTTTCGTCCTTCACGTAGAACTCCGAGAGATCGAGCTGGCCGGCCTGTTCGGCTTCCAGCAGTTTGAGGCGGGCTTCGAGTTGCTGCAGACGGGTTTCAACGAGAGGATCAATCCGTTTGCTGGCCGGCGGCTTCGGTCGTGGAACTCTCGGATAGCCCAGATGCCGCTGCAGAGCGGCGAACATGTAAAGTGGATCGCGGCCGCGATTCGCCTGCGCAATGCGTCCTTCCTGCAAACCGAACAGCACCGGATAGGACGGCTTGTAGTCGGGGTTCTCGGTCCTGCGCTGGACTTCAAAGACGCGGAATTCCGAACGCAGGTAGATCATCTCGGAGAACTCGACCATGCCGAGTGATTGCTTCACCTTGCCGATCCAGTCTCGCCAGTCATCGTCGAACATTGGGTCGCTGGCCACCGAGTTCAGCCCGTCCTGATAGCCGAGGCGGTTCCGCGAGAGCGCTTCGAACTGGTACATGAACAGTCCCTGGCGACTGGCTGATTCGCCGGCCAGAAACTCCGCTTCTTTCTCAAGAATCTCCAGCGCAATCTTCAGATCGAACCGGGAGCGATCCAGTTCGGCCTGGCCGATGACGAACGTTTGAAACGGCGTGAAGTAATGGGGCAGACGCTGCATCCCGCCGCCAATGCGACCGTGCATCATCAACTCGGAGGCGAGAAACTCAAGCGCCATCGGCAGTCGGGTCGTCGCCAGAATCTCCTGAGAGATCGACTTGAGAATCTCCTGCGCAGGCAAGTCCTCTTCGAGCCGCTCCCGATAGGCGCGGAAGAAGTAGGCCTGCTCGACGTATTCTTCACGGTTATGTAACGGCCGATTCAAGCGGCGATATCCGACATGCGAGGATTACGAAACGAAGGGCGGCGTGAGTCCACTGAAGTGCAGGGCGACGCCGGAGTCACACAAAATGTGCGCACCGTTATCATAATCGATCGTGTGTTGGTTGTCGCTGGGCTTGTTGGGTTCTGAAGCGGGGAGCTCAGAGTCGGCAGGTCAACTGGTGGGGCTTCTGGGTGGGGTTTCGGTAGGCTCAGTCCGGGTTTGCAGAGTTACTGATTCGAGCTGACATCGAAGTTCCAGCTGACCGTTTCTGCCGGAGTCTCGATCAGTCCTCCAAATTGTTCATATTCCTGACGTTCGCAGAATCCCTGAATGTAACCCTCTCTCCAGGTGACGAAGAAAGCGGCACCCAATGCTACGGTCACAAGCACTCGCTGACACAGTTTGTTCATGATTCGCCCTTATTTCACAGTAGAATACTGGGATCAGTCCTCCGCGGCGTCCTCGCCGCGACATGATGACTGGATTAAGCGAATCGTGTTCCGAATTCAGGTCAGTATATGTCCAAATGCTTGTGTGAGTGGGGGTTTAGAGCGGCTGGTTCAATAGTGCGGACGCTCCGATCCGAGAGGAGTCCTCCGTATCCGGTCGAGCGATCCGCTTCAGAGCGAGGAATAAGACGAATCGAAAAACTGATCGAGGGTCGCCTTCGAAGGGTCTCCCGAACGCAGGCCTTCCCGGAACCAGCGAACACGCTGAGCTGATGTGCCGTGTGTGAACTGTTCAGGAACGATGACGCCGCGAGATTTCTTCTGCAGCATGTCGTCGCCAATCTGACGAGCCGCGTTGAGGCCCTCTTCAACATCGCCGCTTTCGAGCACCTGAAACTGCTGTTGAGCATGATGGGCCCAAACGCCGGCAAGATAGTCGGCCTGCAGTTCGAGTCGGACCGACATCTGATTCGCTTCCTCTTCCGACGACTGCATTCTGGCCCGCTGGACGAGATCGGAATAACCGAGAAGATTCTGCACGTGATGCCCGACCTCGTGCGCAATCACATACGCTTGAGCGAAGTCCCCCGGCGAGTTCAGCTCATCCCGCAGCTGGTCGTAGAACGACAGATCGATGTAGACCATCGAATCGGCCGGGCAGTAGAAGGGACCCATTGCGGCTGCTCCATGTCCGCAGGCCGTCTGCGTGGTGCCCCGGAACAACTCGAGTTGAGGGGGCTGATAGGCGCGCCCATATTCCGAGAAGAGTTCCGACCAGACATCCTCGGTCAACGCCAGCACTTTGCTGACAAAGACCGCCTGTTCATCCTGCTCGGCCTGCTGCTGGGGATTGAGCGGAGCCGGCTGATTCTGAACGTTTGCCTGATTCCGAACGACGAATTGAAGAACATCGCCCAGGTTGCCGCCCGAGAGAAAAATCAGACCAACCATCAGCAGAAGCCCCAGGCCTCCGCCGGCGGCGACTTTCTTCGGGCCCATGGCCCGCCGGTCCTGAACGTTCCCACTTCGACGAATCCGGCCAAGTCGCATCGCACTTTCCTTTCAGAACACCCGCAGAATGAACGACTGGCAGGCTCTTACGAGGGCGGATTCGAACTTTCCGAATTCGTTTTCGCTTCCGCCGTAGAGGTCAGCTTTTCTGCTACTTTAGCGTAGGTCAGATCGGGAACAAGAGCGATCAGCGTTTCTCCGGGCTGCGGTTCCGAGCGATCTTCATCGGTCAGAATTTCCAGCTTGCGGGACTCTGAAATCACGAACAGCGGCACCGCCTGGGCTCCGTACTTCTTCACGAAGGCCGAGTACGGGAATTCAGAAGTCAGCTTGGTCGACTTCACGACGCTGCCATCGGTAATCAAATCGCTGATCGTGCGATACGTCGTCCCTCCGGAAAAGACGTACCGCGCCCGCTTCGACTGATGCGACAGAGCCTGGCGATGCTTCTCGGAGACGTTCGGCTTCAGCTGAAACAGATCGGCTCGTTCGAAGATTTCGTGAAACTCCAGCGCGGCCAGCATGTTGACCTGATCGTTCGGCGTGAGCGCGAGAAAGCGACCGATGCCGCCCAGGTTCAGCTCTTCCCGGGCATACTCGGAAAGAATGCTGGCGTTCACGGCTGGCAGGCCGAGCATGCGAGCCGACTTGATGTTCTCGTGATTGGTATCCACCAGAAGGACGCGAAAGCCTTCCTTGTTGACCGCACCGGCCACAGCGCGAGCAACATGATCGGCTCCCGCAATGAGGATTCCCTGAGGATTCAATTCGGACAATCCCAGGTAGCGGGCCAGCGGACCAGCGGTCAGGCCGTAGAAGGCGACCGTACCCACGATCACCACGAATGTCAGCGGCACAAGCTTGGAAAGATCTGCCAGCATTGCGACAGATTCAGGCGTGTGTTCCACATGAGCCAGGTGGGAAAGTTCGAGAGCGAACACACTCGAAACGGCGGCGGCGACAATCCCGCGGGGAGCCAGCATCGAGAGAAAGATACGTTCTTTCCATTTCAGGTTCGTTCCGTAGGTCGAGATCATGACGGCAAGGGGGCGGACAATGACGATCATCAAAGCCAGGAACAGAACAGCTGGCCAGCCCAGTTCCAGGAGTTCCATGAACGGATACCGCGAAGCCAGCAGAATGAAGAGCACGGAAATCAGCAGAACTCCGAGGTTCTCCTTGAACTCGATCAGATGCCCGATCGACACGCTCCGCTGATTGGCCATCAGAATTCCGAGCACGGTTACGGTCGCCAGTCCTGATTCGGCCAGCATGACGTTCGAGAGGGTGTAAGACGCGAGCACGCTCATCAGCATCAGCGGGCTCTGCAGATAGTCCGGAATCAAATGCTTGCGGATCATCACGATCAGGATGTAAGCGGTGATGAAACCGACGACGGTAGAAATGGCGACCGCCGCTCCCAGGCTGATGATGATGTCGACCGTTGCTTCGGCAACGCTGCTCGAGGCGATCGCCGTCGAGACCAGCACAGCGAGCAGGGCACCGATCGGATCGATCACGATCCCTTCCCACTTCGCGACCGAGGTCACTGTTGCATTCGGTCGCACGTGCCGAAGCAGCGGGCCAATGACCGTCGGGCCGGTCACGGTATAAATCGCCCCGGCCAGTGCGCAGACCCACCAGCTTTCAAAGATCAGCTTCGCGAACACGGTGCCCAGAATCCAGGTGATCAGGCAGCCGACGGACACGAGTCGTGTGAGCGCCTTCGACGTGTTCTTCAACTCGGCGAGCCGGAGACTGAGTCCCCCATCAAACAGAATGATGGCCACCGAGAGCGAGACGATCGGGAAAAGCAGCTTGTCGTCGATGATCACGGTCGGATCGACAACAAGATTGGCCAGAAAGCCGAACGTGAGCAGCAGCAGAATCGCCGGCAGCTTCAAACGCCAGGCCAGCCACTGCGCCGTAATGCCCAGCACGAACAGGCCGGTCAGATAAATCAGAGGAGACTCGAGCAACTGGAGCATGGATTTCCTTTGTAGGCAGAGATCCGCGGAAGCGAATCTGTGGCAGACCCCGGGGGATCGCATCGGAGTCGGTCAGTTCATCTTCATTCCCACCGGCTGGACTGCAGGGCCGATTATAGGAGCGACCGCGAATGTGTCGATTGAAATTCCGAATCAGAGAAGGCGGATCAAACCCGCTGCTCGAGCGAATCGGTTGAGCAAGGCCCGAAGTTGGAGCGAGCATTCTTTCAGAGGCACCGGTTGAGGGCGGTTTCCGACGAAGGGGCGCGAGTTTCAACGGCTTCGATCGATTCGATCTGGCACAGTCCTGTGAAAACGGCGGGAATCATCGGCCGGAATTGTTATAATCGAGGAGTACAGGTCGGCCTTGATCTGTCTGTGAATCATTGGCGTACGGAGCAAGCATGGAGGATGTCCCCATGACTGAACAGAACACTCAACAGCAGGACCCGTCGTTCGAGGTCCCGACCTTACGACTGACCCCCGATCTGACCCGCAGCATTATTGTGCTGGTTTTCTCGGTCATCTTTCTGGCCGCCGGCATTGAGATGGTCGGCCAGGGCAACATGGCGGGCTGGTTTCTCGTGACGTTGTTCACACTCTCGATCATCGCCTCTCTGAGCGTGATCCTGCCGGGCGCCTGCTATCTGGAAGTCGATCCCGCCGGCGTGACGGTTGCCTCGGGATTCCGGCGTAAAACGTATCGCTGGGATCAGGTCGAACGCATTGGCCTGTTCGAAATCGGCATGATCCGCCGTGTCGGCGTCGATCTCAATAAGCGCTATACCGGTCCCGAACGAGTGCCCAACTACGACAAATCGGCCTCGGGATTCCACGTCGCTCTGCCCCCCATGTCGGGGATGGAACCGGAGAAACTCCTGGACGTGATGCAGCAGTGCATGAAAGCCTCTGGCGTCGAAATGAAGGTCTGAGACGCAACATGGCAAAGGGCCGTCCCGATGGATTCAACCGGGCTGGCGAAGCCACGAGGTCGTACTGACGCCTGAGCTGTTCCATGCGGGCATCGATCCCGGCTACAGATCAATCCGCGTCCAGTACAACCGGGAGCGGTCGCCTGTTGTGTAGACCTGTTCCAGCATCGTGGAGATGTTCATTTCGGGGAAGTCGTTGAACATCGTGCGGCCCTTCCAGCTGACTTTGACCCGTTCGTCATAACGGACAAGTTCCGGTGACAGCCACACGGTCAGCTGGCTTACCCCAGCTTTGAGGTAAATGTTGTTGCCGGGCGTGATGGTTCCTTCGATCGGCAGCGGACTGGCCGGAATCACGCGGCCGGTGCGAGAGAGTCGCGGCTCGATGATATTGGCGGGCAGGCCGGAGAACTCGATCCAGTCGAAGCGGTTATCGCCGGGCCGCATCGTCACTCGTTCCAGTTCGATCGGCTGGTCGCCGCGACGCTGCAGACCCATCCAGTCAAAAATCCGCGGCAACTCTTCGCGGTAATCTTCGTTGCCCCGCTGCTTGTACTGCACGAGAACCACATCGTAGCTGTTCTTAACCTGCCGGGTGATATCGCTGGAGTTGGCGGCAAACAGGTCGCCATCCAGTTCGCCCATCACGTAGTAACAGGGAAGCTCCTCGCAGTTCTCCCAGTAATGGTGAGCGTATTCGTTGAGCCGCCCGCCGATGGAAACCAGTCCGGCGAAATGCGACGGATGAGCCATACCGAGGTCGAGAGCCAGATCCGCTCCGGAACCATGTCCGGTCAGAAACACGCGATCGGAATCGACATGGAACCGTCGGCGGGCGTCGCGGAGGACTTCGAGGACGCGTTCATGCAGATCGCTGGCCCCGGTCTTTTCGCCCTGCAGGGACGGTGCGATGACGATGTAGCCGTTGCGATGAGCAGGGCCGGAGATCGTTGTTCCACCCCACCAGTCGAGTTCGGCCTTGGGGGACATGCCCGCCATGTGCAGCGCCATGATCACGGGATAGCTGCGATCCGGAGAATACTCGGCCGGAAGCAGAATCTCGTACGGAATTGAGGTGCCGACTCGCATTGTCTGCATCGTCAGCGATTGACCTTCACGGTAAACCGGCGTCTCGAAGACCGGGCCGAGAAGACCGACGATCGCGGCCATTGCCTCCGGCCCAATGCCTTCGAGTCGCATCAGGGAATCGAGAATGTCCTGCTGCCGCAGCGAGTTGGCGGACTGCAGGTAATCGCGAACGCGATCACGGGCATCCCAGAGGCTGATCGCCTTCAGCGGATCGGTATCGGCCAGTGCAGGGCCCACGACCCAGCCGGAATAGGCGAGCGCGAGTTTCTCTTCAGCCGAGAGCGTGGGGTCGTCGATTGTCTGCAGAAACGGCGACATCCGTTCGAGCGTGTTTCGCGAAAGCCGTCGGTCGACAACCCAGCGCATGTCCTGAAACCGTTCGAGGTGCGCGGCGTCTTTCACCTCGGCCTGGAGTCGCGAGAGCCCTGCCCGCACTCGATCCATCTTCTCGTGAGCAGTCTCATGGTCGGCCATCATCTGATCAACAGCCGCCAGTGTCGCTTCGCTGATATCGTTTCGCGGGAAGCGAGGCGACAGCCGGGCCACAAGCTCAAACTGACCGGCATCGAGTCGGGAGCGGAACTCTTTCAGATACTCCGCTGCTTCCAGCTGGCGAATCATCAGCCGGAGTTCGCGGACGCGCGCTTCCATGTCTTCGAAATCTTTCTCGATGCCATCGAGTTCCAGCTGAGCTCGCGAGAGCATTCCGGCATCGAGAAAATATCGCACCACCGCGAGGCGGTCTTCGTGATTGTCGTCGTTGAAGTTGGTCGCGTTCGATATGGTCGCCCGAATCACGTCCGGCGGGATCTCCCGGGAGCTGATGCTGTATTCCCAGTTCTGCTTGAGAGCCGTCAGCGTGATGAAGTCCGGCTTCAGTTTTGAAATCGCCTGAATGATCTCCAGGTTTCCATTGGGCGTATTCAGCGAGACGATTCGTCGCCCGAATTCGGAGAACGGCGTCGGCGGAATTGTGAAGCCGCCGATACTGCCAAACATCACTGACTTGGGGCCGGGAGGAATGCGAACGTTGAACTCATCAACCGGAATATCACCGAGTTGCACTTCGGAGACGAGAGCCTGCGGCAGATACGTCCGGCGGGCGGGATCTTCGAACATCGTGAACGGATACCCGACGATCGGGCCCTGTGCGGCCCCTCTAATCTGTTCGATGGTGAGAGCCTGAACGGGGACCGCTTTGCCCTCAAACTCGAAGCGGTAGCCGCTCCGCATCACCACTTCGCCAGCCTGCGCCGTCCCGGCAGTCAGTAGAAAGCCGAGAACGACCCCGAGCGGGGCGGCGAAATCAGTAAGCTTGCGGAACAGCGAAGAAATCGCACTCATCCTGAAACAAGAGGCGTGGCGTGAACGAATTTCGAAAGCGGACCCATCCTAACAGACGCAGAATGTTCGGCGAAGGAAATTCTTCGCAGCCGCGTCGGTCGAATCAATGCCTGGAAGTCTCTGTAACATCAACATACGGCACGCCTTGAAGTCGCCATTCCGTTTCGATAACTTGGGACGCACGTTACAGATTCCCCGGGAATGGTTGGCGTCTTTCTAAAAGCTCGACTTCATCGACCCTGCTAGATTAGAGGAAAAGAATGTACAAAGTCACTTTGATTCCTGGTGATGGAGTCGGACCGGAAATTGCGGAAGCCACTCGTAAGGTGATCGACGCCACAGGTGTCAAAATTGAGTGGGACCACCAGGAATGCGGAATCGAAGTGATCGAAGCCGAAGGTGGTGTGCCCGATCGAGTTATGGATTCGATCCGCTCCAATAAAGTCGCCCTGAAGGCCCCGATTACCACGCCGATTGGCAAGGGATTCCGCAGCGTCAACGTGTTCCTCCGCCAGGAACTTGGCCTGTACGCCTGTGTTCGTCCCTGCAAAAGCTATCCCGGAATGGACACCCGCTTCGCCGACGCTGGCGTCGACCTCGTGCTCGTCCGTGAGAATTCCGAAGACCTTTACGCAGGCGTGGAGTTCCAGGCAGGTGAGGAAAAGACCGCTCAGCTGATCAAAACGATCAACGAGTTCGCGACCGGCAAGAAGATCAATACTTCTCCGGAAACGACCGGCGTCAGCATCAAGCCGATCAGCCGCGAGGGAACCTGCGAAATCGCCAATTTCGCCTTCGATTACGCCATCCGCACCAAGCGGAAGTCGGTCACTTCGGTCTGTAAGGCCAACATCATGAAGTACACCGACGGCCTCTGGTACGACGTTTCCCGCGAAGTCGCTCTCGCTTACGGGGCCAAGTTCGAATGGGATGAACTCGCCAACGGCGTGCAGCCGACTCCGGAACTGGTCGGCAACGTCAAGGACGGCAGCGGCCTGACCTACATGGAACGTTTGATCGACAACATGTGCATGCAGCTGGTGATGAAGCCGGATCTGTATGACGTCATCGTGACGCAGAACCTGTACGGCGACATCCTGAGCGACCTGTGTGCCGGTCTCGTCGGCGGACTGGGCGTGGCTCCTGGAGCCAATATTGGCCCGGATGCCGCCATCTTCGAAGCAACCCACGGCTCGGCTCCGAAATACGCCGGTCAGAACAAGGTCAACCCGACCGCTCTGATCCTCTCCGGCAAGCTGATGCTCGAATATCTCGGCGAACTCGAAGCCGCCGAGAAACTCGACCGCGCCATCGGAGCCGTCATCGTCGAAGGCAAGGACGTGACCTACGACCTGAAGAAGGATCGCAACGATCCGACCGCTGTCGGCACCCAGGAAATGGCCGAGGCCATCTGCCGCAAAATGGCCGAACTCGGCTAAGCACTCGTACAACGCAGAACAGAAAAGGCACGCTCAAATCGAGCGTGCCTTTTTTATTGGAGCGACGAACCTCGTTTGTCCCTTGCTTCTTCTGTTTCATATCCGCGCATACAAAAACCCGACAGCCACAAAGGTGGCTGCCGGGTTTTATGATTAAGACCCTCCTGATCTTAGCACTTCGAAAAATTCGAGAGCATCCTTATCTCTCGCAGTCAAAATGATTCGTTGTCCGTTTAGAGCAGTTTACTTTTTGGTGTAACCGTTCGGTCCGCGAAAGATGCAGCGTTTCAGGCGATTCGACGCTCATTCGCGGACATACGGTAGAGCGATCCGCTCTAGCGGAATCGGTAGTCCGGGTTTTCTCGTTCCCAGGTCGCATCGGCCAGCTGGCGTTCGAACTGGATCTCGCTGAAGGCATAGCACTCGATCAGCGTTTCCTGCTCGATGTCGACCATGTTCTCGTTGGGCCAGGTGTAGTTGCGGACATAGACCGGAAGGCTCAGCTCGTCGTCGATCAGGGTGATCGTCTTCCGATAAACCGGCGACTGCTCCTTGGATGCGTACTCCAGGAAGAGCCGCGTGCAGGGGCGGTCGTTGAAGGAATGGCCCTCTTCGACAACGCATCGCGGTGTCTGGGCGGCTTCGAGATCATTGCGGCGGTTCTTGATGATTTCGCGAGCCAGATTCACCAGCCCGGCCTGAGTGATCGGGTGACGTGATTCCGACTTTGCCTGGTCCCCATTCGGATCGAGCTTGAGTGTCGGAATGAATCGGCCTTTGAGTCCGCCGAGCTTCACCAGCATCCGGTTTTCGTTCTGGTTTTCCGTGTAGAGCAGTTCGCGTCCGCGATCACCGGTCAGCCATTGCATGTAGACGGAGAAGGGGGCGTGACGTAGTTTGACCTGAATCTGCTGGTTCTCGCGCAGTTCTCCATCGATTCGTTCCTGGCGATCGAAGACAAACGAGTAGTTGTCGACGTTGTCGAGCCGGTCCACGCCGACGTGAAGCATGTCGATCGCCTTCTTCAACGCGAGTTGATCGGCGTTCAGCTTTGGAGCCTCATCGGCGGCTTCCATCCGGTCCTGTGGAGTCGGGACGACATCCTGAAGAGAGGGGACGGAAGGCGTGACAAGCACCTTGCTGTCGAGACGACTGATTCGGTCTTCCACCGGCGGCAGATCGTCTGCACTGGCGGGTTGATAACTGTAATACATCCCGGCCACGACTCCGCAAGTCAGCATGGCTGCAAGGACGTTTCGCAGAGAGTTGGAGGCTTCGGGTTTAGAACCTCGATTTTCTCTCGTCATAAGAGTGATTCCTGTAGCTTGCACGCAATTCTGATCGTCCGCGTCTTCCGAATCATGGAAGACAGACGGTCTGCTGATTTTCAGCGTTGAGTGCGGAGTCGCGCCTCAGTCGGCGGACTCCACGGTCACGAGGTGACGGGATTTTTTCCCGCGTTCAGGATCGCGTGGATTGAACGGTCAACGCAAAGCCCATTCGGAATCGCATCGTGCGGAATTGGCAACAGATTGTCGTTCGTGATACCTAACGATTCGGCTGTGGAGTTGGTGCTCGGTGACCGATTTTTCGCGCGGTCGAAGAACCCGATCAGGACATGCAATGGGTGCACACCGAAATTCTGCCGCAAAGCTCGCCGGTTCCAAATTTGTCCTGGTTTGTCAGAGTTCTCTAATCGGAACTCTTCTGGCCGGCCGGCTGCACGTCCTGAGTCCGTTGCAGTTTGATCAGAACCGGGGTGCCCAGCTCAGGCACGGCATCCGGATTGGCCTCGTAGCCGCGCTGGCTATCGTCGGCACTGCTGCGGGCGGCGATGTCGATCATCGCTGAAGGGAAATTGGCCACGCAGATCAGGTCTCCACCTTCAGCGAGATACCGACGCTCGCCGGTTTGCGGATCTTCCTGGAACAGGCTCCCGGCGAAGACCCAGTCGGCTTCGAGAGTTTCCGGCTGGCTCGCTTGCTCGAGTTGTTCAATTGCCTTCTGGTAGGCGGCATCATTCGAGAGAGTCAGCAGGGATTTCTTCTGCTCCGGCGTCATCTTGCCGAAGAACAGCAGCTGATTCTCGTTGCGATCGTAAAAGAGCCCCGAGTCTTCCGGGATCTCGAAGCCTTCCGGCAGAGTCTCCAATTTGGCCCCAAAGTACCGGCGAGTTACTGTCTGGACCCACTCCCGCGCTTCCTGACGTTTCACCTTCCCCTCTTCTTTCCAGATGAGGGTAATCGCCATAACTTCCCCCCTGGGGGGCTGGAATTTGGGGTCATAACTGACGGGCTCGCCCGGCTCGGCTTCAATCGCCAGCAGAGCCGCGTGCACGGCTGCGGCCGAACAATTGACCGAGAGAATCGATTCATGTTCCTTCGTCTGCTGCGGACAGCAGAGCATTTCGAGCAGACCTTCCTGCAAAGCGACATGAGCCTTGAGAAAGACGGCCTTGTTCTTCCGATCGAGAAACAGTGTCTGCTGCTGATTCAGTGGCGTCGCCGTCGCAATCAATTCTTTGACTTCGGGAGCCAGTTCCGCCGGCGCCTGAGGCTTTTCGTCCAGATCGGCAGGCTGAAAAGCGAGCGCGAAGCCTGGCAGGGCAAGGATGCAGAAGAAGGCGAACGCATGCAGTCGGTGAGAAACCATGGGCATTTCCCTTTTCGAAGTGAGACGAGGCTCCAGCCGCAGTGTACCGTGGAGAGGACCGCAGATCGAATTCGAGCGGTCTCAGAGCAGCGAAAAGCGGGACTGGTTACTCGGTCTCGACTTTCTCAGCGACATGCAGATCATCGAGGGGACACTCTTCATCGACATAGGTTTCGAGAAAGAACGCCTTGCGTTCGCGAGGCAGCGTGAAGTCGAAGCCGCAGGTGCGAAAGAAGTCTTCGGAGGATGTAATGGCCATCACTTCCAGAATCCGCCGCTCGCGGGCCAGCTCCACACAACGGGCGACCAGTCCACGACCGATGCCAAGCCCCTGGTAAATCGGAGAAACCGCCAGGGAACGAATCTCGGCCAGCTTCTTGGAATAGATCTCGAGGGAGGCGAAGCCGACCAGTTTTCGATCGACCTCGGCGAGAAAGCCGGTGCGGACAAGCTGGTCCAGCTCATCGGTCGTCCGGGGCAACAGACGCCGATCGGCGACGAACGGTTCGAGGAACTCCAGCAGGCGTTCCGCGTCCTTGGACTCGGCAGCGCGGATGGTCACGTGATCGGCAATATTCTCTGTCATTCCACCCGGGGGCCTTTTTCAAGAAGTCGCAGCGGGAATCTCTGGATTGGAAGCTATGAATTATCATATCCAATCCGGAGTGCAAGGCTATCTTCTCCGTTCTGACAGGATTGAGCTCCCGGGGTTAAATGCCCTATGCCCCTCGCAAGAGAATGCGAACCGCCGTTCCATTCTGCGACGGTGTGGTGAAACACCACGTTGAGGCCTGTAGCAAAACGCTACACCAGCATGACGCCCCCCGACGCGGTAAATTCTTATGAAAATCGCAAGTCTCTACAGGCAAAGGTGTTGTGGCTTGTTTTTTGTTTCCTGAGAGAATTGGTACGCGGCATGCATCTAATAATCTTCCGCAGGGCGGAGGTTGGCCCGCATTCGCCCTGCATTACAACATGGCGTAGTCAACGGTGTAGTTGACTACGCCTTGTTTTTTGCGCGGACGATTCTTCCAGAGCGGCCCAGCCGCAGGCGACGGATGCGTCATTCGACGCAAACCCCCGGGACAAGCATCCCTCAAAGCCTGGCGCCTAACGCCTGCCCCCAGCGCCTAAATATCGTAATACATCAAAAACTCGCATGGATGGGGACGTTCGCGGAGGTTCTTCACGTCCCGCTCGGTCTTGTACCAGATCCAGGTATCAATCACGTCTTCGGTGAAGACATCACCACGCAGCAGGAAGTCGTGGTCATTCCGCAGAGCCTGCAGGGACTGATCGAGACTGGCCGGAGTAGAGGGCGAGTCGTCGAGCTCGTTAGGATCGAGGTCGTAGATGTCTTTGTCGAGCGGCGGACCCGGTTCGATCTTATTCTGAATGCCATCCAGAGCTGCCATCAGAATCGCGGACATTGCCAGATAGGGATTCGACGAAGAATCCGGGAACCGCAGTTCGAACCGTTTGCTGTTTCGGGTCGCCGAATGCACGGGGATCCGAATTGCGGCTGAGCGGTTACGGAAGCTGTAGGTCAGGTTGATCGGAGCATCGTAGCCCGGCACGAGTCGTTTGTAGCTGTTGGTCGTCGGGCAACAGAAGGCCATCAGAGCCGGGGCATGATGCAGAATGCCGCCGATGGCATGCAAAGCCAGTTCGCTCAGGCCGCCGTATCCGGAATCGGCAAACAGAGTCTCGCCGTTCTTCCACATCGAAACATGCATGTGCAGGCCAGATCCATTGTCGCCCCACAGCGGTTTCGGCATGAATGTGACAGTCTTTCCAGCACGGGCGGCGACGTTCTTCACAATGTACTTGAACCGCAGCAGCAGGTCGGCAGCCTGCACAAGCGGCTTGTGAGCAATATCGATCTCCGCCTGCCCGCCGGTCGCGACTTCGTGGTGCTGGGCTTCGACGTCGATGTTGCATTCGGTCAGAGCAAGCATCATGTCATTCCGCAGACCGTGCAGAATGTCGCCGGGAGGAATCGGAAAGTAGCCTTCACGCCGACGGATCTGATAACCGGCATTGCTGTGCGGGTTTTCGGAAAACTGGCCGCGAGCCCATTCTCCTTCCGCGCTTTCCAGATAGTAGAAGCCCTGGTTAATCGTCTGGTCGAACCGCACATTGTCGAAGATGAAAAATTCCGGTTCGAGGCCGAATCGGCATTCGTCGGCAATTCCGGTCGACTTCATGTATGCGTCTGCTTTGCGCGCAACGTTGCGCGGATCTTTAGCATAATCAACCCGAGTAATCGGGTCCTGGATATTGCAGGTCAGACAAAGCGTATTGGGCAGGAAGGGGTCGATGAAGGCGGTTTCGGGCTGCGGCACCACGAGCATGTCGCTCTCATTAATGGCCTGCCAGCCGTACATCGAGGAGCCATCGAAGTCGAATCCTTCCTCAAATGATTTCTCTGTAAGAACTTGCGACGGGATCGTGAAGTGCTTCAGCGTCCCGGGGAAGTCCATGAACCGCAGGTCAACGGCTCGGATTTCGTGTTCGCGACAGAGTGCCAGAATCTCCCGTGGAGTCATTTTGAGCGCCTGTTTCAACGTGGTGGGTTCCAGGGGCAGTGGGGCCCGTGCGTAATGATTTGACGATATGGTGGCCTGAATGGAATGCAAACACCATACCGGTCCCTTTTCGGTGCACGCTATTTGAGCAAACCGCAACCGGTTTTCGTATGGCATTTCCGTCTGACTTCAGAGAAATTCTGATTTCCGTCCCCGGCTCGATCCTCTAACATGCCCCTTTCGACCTGTCTCTCTGTATCGCCCGTGGAATTGCAGGAACTACCGTTGTGCCCCGATTTGTGATCCTGGAGCACGATCATCCCTTCCTGCACTGGGACCTCATGTTCGAAGCCGGAACGGTTCTGCGGACATGGCGACTGACGAGGCCTCTCGGCTCGAATCCGGCCCCGTCGGAACACGACTTGCATCGAACAGCCGAGGTCACGAGAATCCCCGCCGAAGAACTGCCCGACCACCGGATGCACTACCTCGATTACGAAGGGCCGGTCAGCCGGAACCGGGGATCGGTCAAACAGGTCGAGTCGGGGTGGTTTCATCTCCTGTCGGCGACAGCCGATTGTTGGGAACTGCGTCTGGAAGGAAATCACGCCTCGGGATTCGTATCTCTGAATCGAATTGCCGTGGATTCCGCCGAGTGGGTGCTGGCCTTCATGCCCGACGTTGATGAATCTCCACTCGGCGAGTAACGAATAAGACTCAAGAAACGATTCGAGACTCCGGTCGCCAACAACTGAAACGGATGTCATGACGCTGAATGAGTTCGAGGAGTTTGTACAGAGCAATGCCGTCTGGTTTCGCGGTCCGCAGCCGGAATCGGCTGAGGCGATCAAGCAGGCTGGCCGACAGCTCGGCATTGATCTGCCAGCCACACTCCAGTGGCTCCTGCTCAACTACGGTTACTGGCGGGCGACCGGCGTGGCAAGCTTGCCGGTGGTCGTGGGCAAGACTCGGGCAATGCGGCCTGACTTCCCCGATTCCTGGATCGTTCTCTCCTCGAGCCGCAACGATCTGTCCAACGATCCCGATTGCACGAACTGGGAACAGGTACTGACAATCCTGCAGACGTCTCCGTCGCATCCGATTGATGGAGCAGCCGTCATCGTCTGCACGCCCGAGGGAAAAGTTCTCCGACGCTATTCCGGCTTCTCGGCCTATGTCGTGAGCCGCCAGCACGCGATTCTTCAGAAAACCCGCAGCGAGTATTATCAATGCCCCGAACAGCGACGGGGACCGGAAGAGCCGCTACGGACGGATGGTCGCGGCTTCGACCTCCAGGAGTTCTGTCGACGTCTCTGGGAGACCATGCTGCTTAATGAAGTAGGAGCCAACCCGGATCCGCGACGACCCAATCCCGTCCGCGAAAGGCTCTCGGCAACACTGGTTCCTCGCAAAGCAGAATTGAAGCCCGAGCCAGCTTTACTCCACGATGTAACCAACCGATTGAACGAACCTGTGTCAGAACCAATCGCCTCCAGCGCCATCGTTTCGACAGAGCAGAGTGCTGAGGCCAGCGAGCCTTCGCGAAACGTCGATACGCGATCAGAAGAGAAGCAGGCGCATGCGAACATCGAATCGCCAATTCCGGTTCAGGCGGTCGGAAAGATGGTTGTCGAACGACGCAAGTTCCTGAAGGATCAGCATGTCGATCTGACGACGATTTTCGAACACCGCAGCAGTTCTCCGCGACAGGGCGTCATCTTTCCGGATCGGTTGCCTTCCGGCAAGCTGCTGCTGTTTCCGCTGGACAACGAGCGCGGAGAAGCCGTCACGCTTTCGACCTGGGCCAGTGAAGTTCTCGACAGCGGCCGGGCGATCTCTGCAATTGAAGTCGAACTGCGGGGCATCCGTCGACGCTGGCTGGCGACCTGGTGGAACCATCGCGAATCACCACCGGAACAGGCGGATGTTCTCCGACTGGAAGCAGGAGCGTCGCTGGCCGTGATTCCCGGATTGCTGTGCTCGCATCACCATGGAGGAACAATGCGGACGGCCAGTCTCTGACGTCTTCGCTTACGAGGCCGGCTGGCAGGGGATACTGCAGGTAACGGTCGTCCCGGTGCCCTGCTTCGAATCGACCTGCATCGAACCGCCAAGCCGATCGACGACGGTGCGTGTCAGGAAAACGCCGAGACCCATGCCTTTGCCGGTCGTCTTAGTCGTAAAGAACGGCTCACCCACGCGATCGAGAATGTGCTCAGGCATCCCCTCTCCATGATCTTCCACGATCAATTGCAGTCGGTTGAGTTTCGTCTGCATTCGCACTTGCACCCGCCGGTCTGAAGTGGAGGCTTCAATGGCATTCTTGACCGTCCCTCGAAGTGCCTGAGCCGTCACGTAAGGCTCCACGTGAACCTGACACGCCTGGGCATCCGGGGTGATCTCGACATCGATGCGATCCTGGTCCTTAAGTCCGTCGAGGATCATCTTCAGCAGGTAGTCTCCAGAGACATCGATCTTTTTCTCGACGCTGCCTTCTCCGGCCTGAGCCGACATATGATTCAGGATGGCACGACAGCGGTCGAGTTCTTTACGAATCGCTCCGACATCCTCGCGGATCTGTGAATCGAGGTTCTGGGTTTCCAGTTCCCGATGCAGCTCTCCGACGATCACCGCGATCGTCCCCAGCGGTGTGGCAAGCTCGTGAGCCGCCCCGGCTGCCAGGGTTCCCAGCGCTTCGAGTTTCTCGCCACGGATTCGTTTGGCTTCCAGCTGACGAAGCTCTTCCTCACGTTTACGCAGCTTGGAGGTCACCAGCGTTGTGAATGACACAATGACCGAAGCGCACGTGATAAACGCCACGAAGACCCCATTGTGCGTTAGCGTGATGACGCCCGTTTCACGAATCGGGGGGAGCAGGGCATTCAGGCCGGGAACCAGCAGCGAGGAGTGATCGAACAGCAGGAAGGCAAAGCAGAAGACGGCCAGAAAATTCAGGCACCACGCGACCAGAGCCGTCAGTTCAATGCCGGCCAGACAGAGATTGACGAAGAAGAAGATCCAGAACGGATTGGTCGGACCCCCGCTGAAATACAACAGGCAGGTGAGCAGGAACAGGTCGAGCGCCATCACTGTGGCCAGCACGTTGTGCCAGAGTCTGGACCGGACGGGATCGGACGTCGTCCGTCGATATCCCAGATACCAGAACATCAGGACCAGATTGCTGAATGCGGTCACGCTGACGGTGATTAGCAGTGGCTGCACGCGAAGCGGGATCTGGAAGAACTGCCAGACGCAGAGAATCGTAAAGAACTGCCCAAGTACCGCCACCCAGCGCAGGTTGATAAACCAGTGGACGCTGATCGCTCCGGGGAAACGGAATGTGACCAGAGGCAGATTCCGCTGGGGGACGACCGGATTGGCGGCCGAGCCAGATGCTTTGGGGGGATGTTCCATCGAGGCCCGCTACTGTTTCAGGCCGTCGATGGCCTCAAAGTGACTTTTGATCCGCTCATCAAGCTCGGTCGGCTCCGCCGAGGGATTCTTGATCATGGGGATCAGACAGTTGCGACCGATCCACATGAGTTGCTGTTTGATTGGTTTAGCGGCTCCCGCTCCGGCATCCAGGAGATCCTGAACCTTCTCCTCAACTTCCGGGACCACTTGCTGCTGCATCGCGGTCATCGCGCTGGGATTGCTGGAGCGGAACTGCTGAATCTGACTGTAGATCTCCTTGAAGCGGATATAGATCGCCTCGTCGTCGGTCCCGCCGACCATTGAGGGGAGGTACATGATCGCGGCTACGAGAACAATCGCTCCCAGGGCAATCATGTGCTGCGGCTTGACCGAGACTTCAGGAGCTGAAACGCTGCCGAACATCCCGCCGATTCGTGAAAAGATCGACTCGCCGGATGACTTGGGCTTCTTTCGGGGCATCGGGCGAGGGGGCGCGACACCGCCCGCAGGAGTCGGCGTGCCGTATGTGCTCGCTGTGGTCGGCGGGATGGTATAGCCTGCCGCCGGCGTCATCCCGCGGGCAAGCTGGGTATCATCAACGTCGCTCTCATCATCGAGCGACTCGTCTGCTGCAGGCTGGACGCGATCATCGAGCCAGGCGTTGAGTCGATCAGCAATCTCCTCTCGACGGGCGGCTTCCCGCTCTTCTTTCGTGGGGACGGGCGCTTCATCGGGAGCGGCTTCCGACGGAGCAGCTGCTTCGAGCTGTTGTTCGGCTCGACGCTGCCGGTTCTTTTCGCTCTCGGTGAGGACGCGATTAATCTGCCCTCCCACCACCTGAATCCCTGACGGATTGGCAGGTTGTTCGGGCTGATCGCTGCTCACGCGGACTCCGCTGCCGAGCTCGAAATCGTCATCTTCCGTGGTTGTCGATTTGGGGATCAATCCGTCGATTTCTCCAGCGGCGATCCATGCACTCTGGGAACCACTGCGAATCAGATCTTTAGGGCCGACCTTGCCCGCCATGACCATTTCAACCAGTTCCCTGAATGGAAACGGTCCCATCTCATGCCCCAGAACCTGCAGGTACCAGGCATCGGCCGGAGCTTTCGGACCTCGGGGGGCGGCTGCGCTGCGGTCGATCACAAAGTCATCGATCGAAGGAATTTCGTCTTCGACCGGCTGCCGCGTGGCGGCTGCCTGACTCGGCTCCAGCTGGAAATCGTCGATGTTGTCGAAGAACTCCAGTTCGTCGGACTGTGACGGGGACTTGGACGTGGAATCAGTCATGGCTGTTCGGATCGTCGGCGTAGAAGGAGATCAATTCGCGGAAGCGCGACAGTCTTAACGTTTCAGGTAGCGACTGGTGGCGAAAGGCCATTGAGACCTGAGCTTCCTCCGCTACCGGAAGGCGGCACAGCGCCTTCAACGGGGCAGGATGGTCGATGCGAGCAGCGGCGCGGGGCAACCGTCATCATCATGACAGTCGCGAGGGCGGGTTTCAAGAGTGGCTTGCCGGAACTGCCGAGGATCTGGAATTTACCGTCGTCGACCACATGGACTGGATCTTCGAGCACAACTGACTCGACCGGTCAAACAGATCCAGCTCCGAGAAGAACAGCATTGATAGAGCCTGCTGACCCTGAGTGCTGACACCGTTCTCCTCGCCTGAGATCCATCCGGCCTGTTTCTGTTCCTGCCAGAACTCAGCATGGTCGATCAACGGGATCCCTTCGACAATCGCCACTTCGCGGATCAGATCGGCCAGTTGGAGCAGTGGTGAGCTCTCGTCCGACTCTTCGACGACGGGAACAGGAGGTGTCTGGAAAACGGGCTCCGCCCCCTGCGAACGGATCAGCTCGGCAAGATGCCGCAGGCGTTCGGAATAGTCGAACGGACTCTCGACGGCCAGTTTCACATCCGTGCGACCCGGCATGAAGAAGACGGCATCGGCTCGGCACTGCAGCAGCCCCTGTGTCGTGATCTTGATCAGATCGTCGATGCTCGCCCGACGCACGCCGGCGTTCACAATCAGATCGGGAAATCGCCGAAGTTCCCAGCGGATGCGATGCCGGAACATTTCGACATACCCCGGCTCGCCGTGATACCGCAGCCAGGCGGTTGTATCATCGCCAACGAACATCCAGACGCGGGACTGTGATTGATGCAGCCAGCCGCGAATCTTGTTGAGGTTGTCGCCGCCCACGATCGGCTTTTTGTCGAGCAGGTCTTTCAGATCCCGCCGTGGAGCAGCCGGTGTGACAGGCTGCGAAACCTTCGGCCGCACGACCGGCTTCGGTGTCTCGGCGACGGTTTCCGCGGATTTCTGCGGTGTGTCTGAGGATTTGTTCTGCTGAGCGTGAGCAGCATATCGACCAGCATCGTCGAAGATCGATGCGGGATCCTCGTTCTCATCTTCCCCGGAGGAATGACCGCCTGGCGGAACCATTTCGTACTCGACATCCGGGAAATCGGCCAGAACCGCCGAGCCGGTGGCCGAGCCTTTGATCAGCGTGGAAGCCGCCCCGACGATCGAATCGTCGTACGAGAGCTTGCTCGCCATGTACTCCGCCGAGGCGTTCACCAGCTTCACGACTTCTGGATCGAGCAGGATCTGCTCATCGACATATTCGTCATAAGCGGACGGATTGGATGCCATATCGCACGAGACAAGCAGCAACCGCCGGCGTCGCGAATAGCGATCCAGTCGCACATGTATCGGTCGATTCGAAGAAGGCACGGGCACTCCGGGACGTGAGACAATAAGATTTCCAGCCGGCTATCACACAGCAATTCTACCCGCTTGCCAAGCGAAAACCGCCGGAATCAGCCCGATTGGAAAAATCCCCGTGACAAACCTTGCGGGACATACCTGTTATGAAGTGCCGTTGACCCAGCGAAACCCCTCGCAACGCTGGCGACCAGCCGCCGCAGGGTGGGAGAACGGAGTTGGACGTCAATCGTTCATAACGCTTGGATGGGATGGCCCAGACGTGCACGTCTGAGCCAACCCTATTGTGTGATTCGCGATCTCTCAGGGGGGGATCTCCGATC